>CAZUAE010000001.1:0-1187 GCA_964618265.1 uncultured Spirochaetales bacterium
TTCCCGGGAAGGAGTGGCAAATCAAATTGTCCGCCTCAATGCTGCACAGCCATCTGCAATTGAAATCCCCTCTAAAGAGCTATTCCATACCGGTTCCAGAGAACTGAGCGACGGATTGCTGCAATATGCAGAATATTTCGGACTTGATTTCAGAGGTTCCGCCATTCCATGAACGGTACAGTTCTTTGGGGGCAAAATAACATTTTCTATGTTCGGACTGGGCAAGATGAGTTGCAGTGCAGAATAAAAGGGAAAAGGCTTCAAGGAGAAGAAGATTATAATCCATTAGCTCCAGGCGATGATGTAACCATCCAGCAGGAAACCGAAGACAGCGGCTTAATAATCCAAAGATTACCGCGTATTAATGCATTTCAACGGTGGAATAAAAAAAGGAAGGCTCACCAGACTATTGCAGCCAATATTGATATCCTTTTAGGAATAACTTCTATTAAAAAACCTCCCTTTCGACCTCGGTTTATAGACCGAATTTTAGTTTCCTGTTACTGGAGTGAAATAGAACCGGTTATTCTTGTAAATAAATCGGATTATTCAATAGAGTCGAATGTGAAGGAACGTATCAACGATTATAAGAAACATTACAAGATTTTTCTATGTTCCGCCCAAACCGGAGAAGGATTTCAGCATATCAGAAGCTTACTTTCCGGGAAAAGAGCAGTTCTCATAGGACAATCGGGAACCGGCAAATCAACTCTTATAAACCGTTTGAATCCCCTATTAAATCGACGAATCGGCGATATATCCTCCAAATACAATCGTGGAAAACATACCACAAATTTTTCAGTTCTTTTAGAATGGAAGAAGGATTCAGAAATTATAGACACTCCAGGAATAAGGGAAATAGATTTGACGGGCATACCCGAAGAGACTATAAGAAATAGCTATAAAGAATTTATCCCCTTCAGTGAATACTGCAGCTTTACGCCATGTACCCATACCCACGAACCTCAATGCGGGGTAAAAGAAGGAGTAGAGGAGGGGAAAATACATCCCGACCGGTATCAAAGTTATCTAAACATTATCTCTAAATAAGGGGGGTGAATAAAACCCAATCCTTAGGATACCTGCAATTTCCGGCGGTTACATTCGTAATAGAAAATGTAAATGATTACAATATAGATAATTACATCAATCGGAATCGCCGGAAATGACCGTTTTTCCGCGAAAAA
>CAZUAE010000001.1:1287-64110 GCA_964618265.1 uncultured Spirochaetales bacterium
GCGAAAAATTCCGGTCAATTCGATCTAATTTATTATATAATAAAGATATATGCCCTCCCCAAAATCAATAATGGTATTGACCGGGATTTTCTGTTAGGATACACTTTCAGCATGCGAAACATCCTATTTTTTATAATTCCTTTCCTGTCTTTTCTAATTACCGGTTGTTTGGATCTAAATTCAGAAATAACAGTTAACACTGATGGATCAGGTAAAGTGGAACTGCAATACCATATATCAAAATTAGCCTTGGAATTACGAAGAACCGGGAATGAAGAAGGACCGATTCCGCTACCTGTACAGGAAGACAATTTCAGAAATGCTGCTGAGGCAATTCAAGGAATTTCCTTAACCGGTTATGATCGTAAAGAGACAGCCGATGATGTAGTGATTTCTGCTGAAATCGACTTTGCAAGTATAGAAGCATTAAATAATTTTTATAGCATGTCGGGCGGACAAAATGTATCGCTCCTAGGTCAAGGTGATTCTGTTGTTTTTTCAATGTTTATTTTTGGCGGCAGGGATGAACCTGTTGATGAAGAAACGGTAGATTTAATAGATAGTTTCTTTTCTGATTATAATCTTTCCTTTCGCTTAAATGCCCCCGGTACAATAATTTCTGTTGAACCGGGAACCATCGATGAATCCGGGAAAAGGGCTGATCATTCTGTATCGGTAGCAGATTTGATTAAAACAGGAGAACCTGTTATTTGGCAAGTATCCTGGAAGGATTAAAGATGGGTGACAGAAAAATAAGCGAATTCGATAACAAACTGAAAAAAATGTTTGATGATATAGACGACTACTTGGAAGATAAATACGGCGGACTGTACCCACTTCACCCCGCACGGCCTATTCGGGGAACAACTTCAAATAAGGAACACGACGGTCTTTTCAATATTGGTGCGAGTTTTTCAGCGGGATTTGGTTCCCGTGTAGGAAGAGGCTATGTAGTGGATGTCGATATGGTTACATTACACAACATTCCTGATAAAATAACCCGTCAAATAGAAGAGGATGTGATACATCTAATTTCATCAAGACTCCCAAAATATTTTCCCGATAGAAACTTAGGAGTAGAAAAGGACGGAACAGTATTCAAAATTTTTAAAAAAGAAGTATAAAAGTCCTTCTGTCTCTTGCATCACCCCGTAATTCAAACTACCATTTGTAGAGGGACATAGATATGAGTCTTAGTAAAAAATGCCTTGGACTGCTTCAACTTGAATTGGAAGATTTAAAAGAAGACTGCCAGCAGCTTTTAACGGTGTATAAAAAAAGAGAAACAGATGGAGATATAACTCATTATACACTGATGGAAAACACGGTGCTTCTTCGAAATGAAATTCAGGGGTTTAATCATTTAGCAGAGGCGCTGGAAAATTTTCCAAAGGATAGATATTCTGATTGTAGAGAACTTTTTCCCGCGGTTATAGATTTTATTGCCCGGGAGGTTAAGGATTTTGATTATCCGGATTCAATAGTAACTTTGGTAAAAAGGAAAATAGAAAAAATAAAAATATATATGGAAAATAAAGTGGATTGATCTCCACGGGAAATAGAATTGAAAAATCACCTCTATTTCTTAGAGGGTTAAAGTATATTTACATGGTAATTTTTTTAAAAGGCGAGGGTAGTATGGATGTACAGCTAAAAGAACTGATAGAAACAATAAAAAAAGAAGGTGTTCAAAACGCAGAGGAGCAATCTTCACAAATTATAAAAAACGCTGAAGAAAAAGCTAATAAGATAATAAAAGAGGCTGAAGAAAAAGCTTCCGGTATAGTAAAAGCAGCGCAGGAAGAGGCGGCAAAATCTAAGATGACAGGAAAGGCTTCTCTTAAGCAGGCGGGAAGAGATCTTATTCTGGATGTCCAAGACCGCCTTAAAGCAATTTTTACACGTCTTACAGAAGAGGAAACTGCTGCGCATTTCGATGGAGATACTCTTCGAAATGCTATAGAAGCAGTAATTAAGGGTTGGGTGGAAAAGAACACTTCCGATCTGACCGTTCTGGTACCGGACAAGTTACTTAATTCTCTGGAAAAAGGTTTTTTTGAAGACCTTGCTTCTGAAATGAAAACAGGTATAGAAGTTAAACCATTTCCGGATATAAAAGCAGGTTTTAGAATCATTGAAAAAGATGGCAGAGCCTACTATGACTTTTCCGCGGAAACCGTTGCAGAAGTATTGTCGAAATATCTAAACGATAGATTAGCATCAATAGTAGCTGAAGCAGCTGAGAATAAGGAATCATAGGAGGCTATCTTTTGAGTCAGTATTATTATGCGGTCTCGACTCTTTCAATGCTGCAGTATGATTCTACGCAGCCCGACATAGATACCTTTCTTGATTTTTGCAAAAGTCAATGCAGCAAAGGTGATTATAGTCTACTTCTCAGTGCAGTCATTATACCCAATCCCGATAAGCGATCTAAAAACAATCTACTCAGAGATTGGCAGGACTGGGAAATTGCTTTAAGAAACGGTCTAAGTCAGGCAAGGGGCCCTGAACTGAAAATGGATCCCGCTGAGCACTTGAAGGGATTAGAGCCTCCGGGAGGTCCGAGAACTGAAATTTATGAAGTTGAACCGGCTATACAGGAATCACTGTCAGGAAGTAATCCAAAGGCAACGGAAGATATATTAGACAAAAAAAGATGGGATAAATTAGATGATCTTGAAACAGGTCATTTCTTTGATATTGAAAAGCTTATAATTTATTATTTAAAGCTTCAATTATTGAACCGAAGAAATAAGTTTACCCGGGAGAGAGGAACAGAAAACTTTGATGAAATATATCAAGCTATAACTGAAAATCTTGAAAACTTCTCCTCCCAAAACGCAATTGAATAAGAGGTAAAAGAATGAATGGTGCAGAACATGCTAAGGGTAAAATCCTTGGAGTTAATGGAAATATGGTGACAGCGTTGGTCGAAGGAAACGTGTCGCTTAATGAGGTTGGATACGCCATAATCGGTGAAGGTGATAATCAGAAACGCTTAAAAGCTGAAGTTATCCGTGTTCGTGAGAACAAAGTTGATATGCAGGTTTTTGAAATGACTCAGGGGATCGGAATTGGTGACACGGTCGAGTTCACCGAAGAACTTCTCGCTGTGGAACTTGGTCCGGGACTTCTCGGACAAGTGTATGATGGTCTTCAGAATCCTCTTCCCGCATTAGCAGCAGAGTGCGGCTTTTTTCTGGAACGGGGAGTATATCTTAACGCACTATCTAGGGAACAGAAATGGAAGTTTACTCCCACCGCGAATAAAGGAGATACGGTGAGAAGCGGAGATACCTTAGGCACGGTACCTGAAGGAATTTTTAATCATCAAATAATGGTTCCTTTCAATCTTTTGGAATCCTACACAATAAATTCGTTAGCACCTGAAAACGAATATACTATTGACGACGTGATCGCGGTACTGGAAGACGAAGACGGTAAAGAAATTGAAGTAACCATGATGTTTGAATGGCCGGTAAAACGAGCCATTACCGCATACGATGAAAGGCTGCGTCCTACCGATCCTATGATAACTAAAATAAGAATTATAGACACTTTTCTTCCGGTTGCCTTAGGAGGTACATACTGCATACCCGGACCGTTTGGAGCAGGAAAAACAGTACTTCAGCAGGTTACGAGTAAAAACGCTGAAGTGGATGTTGTGATTATTGCTGCATGCGGAGAACGGGCCGGAGAAGTTGTGGAGACACTGAAGGAATTCCCCGAACTGCTCGATCCCAGGACTGGCCGGACCCTTATGGAACGTACGGTCATCATCTGTAACACCAGTTCCATGCCTGTAGCTGCCAGAGAAGCTTCGGTATACACCGCGGTAACTATCGCTGAGTATTACCGGCAGATGGGGCTAAATACCCTGCTTCTAGCTGACTCAACTTCCCGTTGGGCCCAGGCGATGCGTGAAATGTCGGGGCGTCTCGAAGAGATACCCGGAGAAGAGGCATTCCCAGCTTACCTGGAGTCCGTTATCGCGAGTTTTTACGAACGGGCAGGAGTTGTACGCTTAAGAAACGGAAACAAAGGCTCGGTAACCATAGGTGGAACTGTTAGTCCAGCCGGGGGAAATTTCGAAGAACCTGTAACTCAGGCAACCTTAAAGGTTGTGGGAGCTTTTCATGGACTATCCAGAGAGCGTTCGGACGCTCGTAAATATCCTGCCATACATCCTTTGGACAGTTGGAGTAAATATCCCGGTTCGGTAAATCCCTCTAAGACGGAATACGGAAAGGATATACTGTTTAAAGGTAATGAAGTGGACCAAATGATGAAGGTTGTTGGAGAAGAAGGTACAAGTCTGGAAGACTTTATAACATTTTTAAAGAGCGATTTTCTTGATGCCGTTTACCTGCAGCAAAATTCCTTTGATCCAATCGATGCGGCAGTTAGTACTAACCGTCAAAGAAAAGTTTACGACATCCTATTTCAAATTATCGGCGCTGAATTAGACCTTCAAACCAAACAGGAAGCCCGAGGCTTTTTCAATCAATTGCGGCAGAAATTCCTTGATTATAACGGTTCCGAATGGGGATCCGAGTCATTCAAGGAAAACGAAGCCGGTATAATGGAGCTGCTGGAAGCGAAACAAACAGGATTTGAATCTCGGGCCGGAGAAATACTCGCAGAGGAAAACGGAGCAGAGAAATGAGGAAAGTATATAGCAAAATTGAATCAATTGCGGGAAACGTTATAACCGTGACCGCTGATGATGTAAAATATGGGGACTTGGCCATACTTCGGTCACGATACGGAACCTCCTTAGCTGAAGTAATCCGTCTATTGGAAGACAGAGTATCGCTGCAGGTTTTTACCGGTGGAAGAGGAGTCTCCACAGGGGACGAAGTGGAATTTCTCGGACATCCAATGCAGGTATCCTTCTCTGATAATCTTTTGGGACGGATATTTGACGGTTCCGGCCGTCCCAGGGACAATGGTCCGGAACTAACAGAAAATCTCATCGATATCGGTGGGCCTTCAGTTAACCCCGCTAAAAGGATAATTCCCCGAAACATGATTCGTACAGGAATTCCCATGATTGATATCTTCAACTCCCTGGTGGAGTCCCAGAAGCTGCCTATTTTTTCAGTTTCCGGAGAACCGTATAATCCGCTTCTTTCCAGAATCGCCCTTCAGGCGGAGGTAGATATGATAATTCTGGGGGGTATCGGATTAAAATATGATGATTACTTATTTTTCAGGGACACTCTGGAAGAAGGCGGTGCTTTGAGCCGGACTATTTTCTTTGTACATACCGCATCGGACCCCATAGTGGAGAGTCTCCTGGTTCCAGACATCTCCCTTGCTGTGGCTGAAAAATTTGCACTTAGAGGAAAAAAAGTTCTGGTTCTTCTTACCGATATGACCAACTTTTCAGATGCTCTTAAAGAAATCGCCATTACCATGGAACAGGTACCTTCGAACCGCGGTTATCCGGGGGATTTATACAGTCAGCTGGCTTCCCGCTACGAGAAGGCTGTTGACTTTGAGGGTGCCGGTTCCATAACCGTACTTGCCGTAACAACCATGCCGGGGGATGACGTTACCCATCCCGTACCGGACAACACAGGATATATCACTGAAGGACAGTACTATCTCAGGAACGGCAGAATTGAGCCTTTCGGTTCTTTATCCAGGCTAAAACAGATGGTAAACAAGGATACAAGACCTGACCACCGCCCAATTATGGACGGTATGATCCGGCTGTACGCGGCATATAAAGAATCTTTGGAGAAAAAATCCATGGGTTTTAGAATGTCGGAATGGGACAATAAACTTCTCAAGTTTGGAGATATTTTCGAACGGGACATGATGGATTTATCAGTGAATATTCCTTTAGAAGAAGCATTGGACCGTGGATGGAGAATTCTATCAGAATGTTTTACTCCTGAAGAAACGGGGTTACGTACGGAATTAATACGTCAATTTTGGCCAAAAAAAGAGGAAGTGGAACAATAAAACATGGCGAAGGTAAAACTTACCAAGAATGAACTTAAGAAGCAGAAAGATTCTCTAAAAAGATTCGAACGTTATCTCCCAACCCTGATGCTTAAAAAGCAGCAGCTGCAGATGATGATTCGTCAGGTGGAAGCTGCAGTCATGGAAAAACAGGCAGAACGGGACAAAACCTTTGATGATATATCTCAATGGATTGAAGTATTTGGAGAAGAATCCGATCTTGATGCCATGATAAAAGTTGAATCTGTGGATGTTGATACCGGCAACATTGCAGGAATAGACATTCCGGTATTTAAAAACATCCTATTTTTTCCAGTAGAGTACGATTTATTCTATACTCCGCCATGGATCGATAGAGCAGTCAAAGTGCTTAAAGAGCTGATAACTCAAGATATAGAAATCGGTATATTGAAAAAACAACAGGAACTTCTCAATAATGAGTTAAGAATAACCAGTCAGCGGGTAAACCTTTTCGAGAAAGTCAAAATACCGGAAACCAAGGAAAATATTAAGAAAATACAAATCTATCTTGGAGACCAGCAAACAGCTGCCGTTGTTCGCGGAAAAATTGCTAAAAACAGCTTAGTAGAGGTAGGCGGCGCATGATTGAAAGGATGAAGAAAATTTATCTTCTCACCTTGGAAAGCCGGCGGGAAGATACAGTTAACAAACTAAAAAAGTCCGGAGTGCTTCATATTAGCACAAAAAGAAAAGAACACCCTTCCATTGAAAATTTAGAAGAGAAGAAAAATACCATAGAAAAAGCAAAGAACAGAATCGCAGAATACGAAATAGAAACCGGAAAAGGCATACCGGTTCCTGATATCCCGAAGGAACAGATAGTAGAAGCAGCTTTGGAAAAAGGAAATGAGATTCTTGATTTGGCAGGGAATATTCGTGATCATAGAGAGGAACTGGAAAAGTTAACCCGTGAAAAATCCCGTTTGGAACTATGGGGAGATTTCGATCCTTCAGAAATAGAGAGGCTGCATGAAAAAGGAGTATCCATCAAGTTATACACGGCCTCACCTGAAACATTCGATAACATGCCCCATACAGTTACCATTTTCCCAATTCAAACAACTAAAAACCAGATTCGTTTTGCCGCAGTATCCCTTTCCGATAAGGAATTCCCGGAGCTTCAGGAAGAAAACCTCGGTAATAAAAGTCTCTCTGAAATAAATAAGGAGATAGAAAAAAAACAATCCTCGATATCCGAACTGGATTCGCTTCTCGCAGAGAGAAAAAAAGAGGAACCATTGTTGGAAAAAGGCATTGCAATCCTGGATGATCTTATCGAGTACAACCAGGTAAAGGAAGGGATGAACCAGGAAGGAGCTTTAGCATATCTTATCGGATTTGTACCTGAATCACGGCTAGATAAAATACGTTCCGATGCTGCAGCCCACGGCTGGGCTATTCTGATTGAGAACCCCGGTCCGGATGATCCGGTACCCACGAAAATTAAAAACAAGCCCTTTGTACGGATTATTCAGCCCGTTTTTGATCTTTTAGGAACAGTACCGGGATATCGTGAATACGACATTAGTTTCGTTTTCCTGATGTTCTTCACCGTATTTTTTGCCATGATTATCGGGGATGGAGGATATGGTGCCGTACTCCTTATGGGTAGTATATATTTTTCTGTAAAATCCAGAAAGACAACCGGCAAAGTTTCCGACGGACTCATTCTGCTAAATTTACTAAGTTTTGCTACTATTGTATGGGGAGCTATAACCGGCACTTGGTTCGGATACGCTCTTATAGCAGAGACCCCGCCGTTCTCTTGGTTCGTTATTCCCGGCATGTCCAGTTTCGATCCCCAAAGTGCGGAACTGATACAATTTATATGCTTTGTGATAGGGACAATACATTTAGTTATTTCCCACCTTTGGAATTTTATGGATCAGCTGAAAAAACATCCCCGAATCAAGGCATTTGCCCAGCTGGGGTGGCTTTCCATGTTACTGGGTCTTTACTATCTGGTACTCAATTTGGTATTGAGTCCTGAACAATACCCTCTTCCTCAATTCGCAACCTGGCTCATCTTTGGGGGGTTAGCTATGATAATCATATTCTCCGAACAGGAAGGAAATTTTTTAAAGGGTATTTTTCGGGGATTGGCCGGAATCATAACTACCTTACTGGACGGTATAGGTGCCTTTTCGGACATTATTTCTTACATTCGGCTTTTTGCTGTAGGACTTGCGTCGGTAGAAATAGCAAAAAGCTTTAATTCCATGGCTGCTGATTTTGGGGGAAGCATTGGAGGAATTGCCGCAGGAATATTGGTGCTCTTTCTCGGACACTCTCTCAATCTGGCTATGGGCGCACTCTCGGTCATTGTTCATGGAGTGCGTCTAAATATGCTGGAGTTTTCCGGTCATTTGGGAATGGAATGGACTGGAATTCCCTATGAACCCTTTAAGGAAAATGTAACAGAAGAAGATAATAGTTCGTTAAACCGCAAAAAGGTTGAAACGGCTTAAATAAACAACAAATCATGAAGGAGCAAAAAACATGAATATTGGTATGATAGGTGTTGGAGCGGCTTTGGCCTTAGCGGCTATAGGATCCGCTTTAGGAGCGGGATCCGCAGGAATGGCAGCAGTAGGTGCATGGAAAAAGTGCTTTGTGCAGAATCGGCCTGCACCTTTTATGTTGATCGCTTTTGTAGGTGCGCCACTAACACAGACAATCTACGGTTTTATTTTAATGAATGCGTTGAATGGAGCTGCCGCCACCGCTGATCCAGGCCTGCTGTTCGGTGCCGGAATTCTCGGTGGAATTGCCATGGGATTTTCTGCTTGGTTTCAGGGAAAAGCCGGTGCAGTCGCTTCCGATGCTCTGGCAGAAACCGGAAAAGGATTTGGTAACTTTATTATGGTTTTAGGTCTGGTGGAAACCGTTGCACTATTCGTAATGGTGTTCCTGTTAGGAATTGTATAAATCCCGAAAGGATCATGAAGAACAGACGAAAATCTGAAATAGTACATGTGGGGGGAATTCCCGTCGGCGGGGATTCTCCTATCCCTATCCAAACCATGTGGAAGGGAACCATCAATAGTTCTTCGAAATCAATATTAGAAAAAGTATATCATTTAAAAGAAATGGGGTGTGAAATCCTCAGATTTGCTGTGCCGAATATTGAGAGTGCTGATAAATTGGGAAGCTTATCTGAATCTTCTCCAATTCCATTAGTGGCTGATATTCATTTTGATTACCGGATCGCCATACGCTGTTTAGATTATCCTATTGCAAAGGTAAGAATAAACCCTGGTAATATTGGTTCTTCCGATAAAGTAAAAAAAGTATTCCAAAAAGCTTCTCAAAAAGGCGTTCCAATTCGAATTGGAGTTAACGCCGGTTCCCTCCCTCCGGACCTGATACACCAGCCGGATAAAGCGGAAGCTATGGTAATAGCGGCAGAACGAGAGTTGAAATGGATCCAGGAAATGGATTTTCATAACATTATTATTTCTTTAAAATCATCCGATATTAATACCACCGTGCAGGCGAACAGAATTTTTTCTTCCCATTATAATTATCCTCTCCATTTAGGAGTAACAGAAGCCGGGCCGGTCATTCCGGGTATTATTCGGAATACCATTGCCCTGAATAAACTTTTAGAAGAAGGAATTGGAGATACAATTCGAATTTCGCTTTCCGGAACAATGGAAGAGGAAATAATCGCAGGCAAGGAACTCCTACGGGCTGCAGGCCATAGAAATGGAGGAATAACCGTGATCTCCTGTCCCCGATGCGGGAGAAGGGGATTCGATGTTACCGGCTTTCTGCGGGAAATGAGTGATCTATTTGAAAAAAGTAAAAAGGATTTGACCGTTGCGGTGATGGGATGCGAAGTAAACGGACCGGGTGAAGCCCGGGAAGCTGATATAGGCATAACAGGAAGCGGCAACTCAGTAGTCTTATTCAGGAAAGGGAAAATTCTAAAAAAAACCGATTCCCAGCATGCAAAAGAAGAATTTTTAAAGGTTTTTAACGACTTATGCAGGTAAAGTCAATTTTTATTTTTATGATTATTTTTTCTACATGTATGTTCTGTATTTCCGGACAAGAAATGGGGACAGCAGAACTTCCCGCGTGGGTCCTCTATGAAAAGGGAAACACCGCTTTTGATAATAAAAACATAGGACGCGCCCTTAGTTTTTACAGACAAGCCATGAATGCGGACCGCTTTTTCCCTGAAGCTGAAGCGGGAATGGCTCGGGTATTTCAAGCCACCGGTGAATATGAATTGGCCATTACCTATTATAACCGTGCTCTGGAAAATGAACGTTCCCTCTATATTTTAGAAGAAAAATACGAAATCCTATACCGGCTTTCAGAAATCTATAGCCTTTTAGAACAGTGGAAAGACTATGAGGATACATTGTTAAGGATTACTGCCGGTGAAGCGGTATTCTCTTCCGAGGAAAATAGATATAAAAACCTTAGAGAAGCGATGTTTAGAATATTAAAAGAAGAGGGTATTAATCAGCTATTAGTCCTCTATCGGATAGAAGATCTCTTTCCCTATCGGGCACATACCGAATTGGGTGATTTTTATCTTCATACGGGAAGGAATAAGCATGCAAAAGATCACCTTACCTTCGCAATTGTATCATTAATAAGCAAAGCCATGGAGGCGGTGAGAAAATTTGAGATTGATTACAGCTTTTCTACTTTAAATGACTTTTTCAATACAGCATTTTTTCATGTTCATATTAAAAATTTCTGTATTGAAAACGGGTTGTTTAAGAACCTCTATTATCTAGGTACCGCCTTGTATGGTTTAGGTGATTTTCAAAACAGCAGGAAGCTCTGGCAAATTGTGGCCGATTACCAAGAATCTCTCTGGTCAGAAAGGGCTGAAGACCAGCTAAAAAATCCATCCCAAGCTCCCATCACAATCCGTTATTAACCTTAAAAGAGGAATTCTCATTTTATCCCATCAGGCAACAGAGACAGC
Organism: uncultured Spirochaetales bacterium; assembly: GCA_964618265.1. Classification (GTDB taxonomy): domain Bacteria; phylum Spirochaetota; class Spirochaetia; order CAYLLE01; family CAYLLE01; genus CAYLLE01. Next base: position 12,236 of record CAZUAE010000001.1, read on the forward strand.
TTAAATTTCTATAATTAGACATAAAAACAATCGAGTAAAAAGAAAATTCCTCCACTTATCTTATGAAGAAGGCAATTCTAAATTGCTGTGCAAATTTAGGATTGCTACAAATTACTGACTCCTCTTGAACAGCCTTGGAAAAGCGGTTACTTTTGAGCAAGCGGTTTTATTACATCGAAATACTTAAAATAATACCACGCTTATTATAGGAATTTAATTTTAATATGAAAAAAATAATAATAAAGGGTGCTCGGGAACACAATCTCAAAAATATCAATATCGAACTGCCTCGGGATAAGCTTATTGTTATATCAGGATTAAGCGGTTCCGGAAAATCTTCCTTGGCATTTGATACAATATTTGCTGAAGGCCAACGCCGTTACGTTGAATCTCTTTCGGCCTATGCAAGACAATTTTTAGGCAGAATGGACAAACCTGATCTTGATTATATTGAAGGCTTATCGCCTGCTATATCTATAGAACAGAAAACAACCCACCGCAATCCCCGTTCTACAGTAGGAACCGTAACAGAAATATACGATTACTATCGGCTCTTGTATGCAAGAATCGGAATTCCCCATTGCCCTTCCTGTGGACGGATTATTCAGGAGCAAGCATTAGACCAAATCATCGACCGCTTACTAGACTACCCTGAGGATACGAGAATGACCATCATGTCTCCGGTAGTCCGGGGGAAAAAAGGTGAGCATCAAAAAATCCTGGATGATGCGAAACGCAGCGGATTTGTTAGAGCACGAATCGACGGCGAGCTTAGCCTTTTAGAAGAAATTGAAACCCTCGACAAGAAGAAGAAACATGACATTGAAATAATTGTAGATCGGCTAAAACTCTCCGCGGAACAACGGGACCGGGTAGCAGAAGCTGTAGAAACAGCAACAGAAATAGCAGACGGCCGTCTAATAGTCAATGCTAAATTCGACGGCAAAGAAGAGGAGCAATTTTTTTCATTAAAAAGTGCCTGCCCTGAATGCGGGATCAGTCTTCCTGAGATGCAGCCCCGCCTTTTTTCCTTTAATAATCCTTACGGGGCATGTCCTGAATGTTCGGGACTGGGAATGACTTTGGAATTCGATCCCGATTTAGTAATCCCGAATCCTGATTTATCTTTTAATCAGGGGGGGATAAAACCTTATAATCCAAAAGCCGCTTGGTATAGGAGTATATTTGAATCTTTAGCCCGGAACTATAATTTCAGCCTGGATACTCCATTAAATGAGCTTGCCGATGAAACGATGGAAGCTATTCTCACCGGAACCTCAGAGGATATCAACATTACTTATATTAACCGAAAAAAAACAGGTAAATTTGAATACCAGGCAAAATTCCGCGGAGTATTAAACGATTTAAAAAGAAGGTATTTAGAAACCACCTCCGAGGGGGTTAAAAATTGGCTCGAGGGATTTATGGGCCAGCGGGATTGCAGGAAATGTAAGGGGAGGCGGCTTAGGGATGAAAGTTTAGCCGTTACCGTCAAAGATAAAAATATTCACGATTTAACACTCCTCAGTGTGGACGAATCATTGGTTTTTTTTAACAACCTTACTCTTTCCGAAACGGAAACGCAGATTGCTAGACAGATTGTAAAGGAAATAACCTCACGGCTTAATTTCATGAAAAGTGTAGGCTTAGAATACCTGACCCTGGAAAGGAAGGCCGGTACCCTTTCGGGAGGTGAAGCCCAGCGCATCAGGCTGGCGACACAGATAGGTTCTTCACTTGTGGGTGTTCTCTACATATTGGACGAACCTACCATTGGACTACATCAGCGTGATAACGCAAGGCTTATAGAAACCCTCATGCACTTAAGAGATTTAGGCAATACGCTGATAATTGTTGAACACGATGAACAAACATTACGGATGGCTGATTATATTGTTGATCTTGGTCCCGGAGCGGGTATACATGGAGGCCAAGTTGTCGCGAACGGTCCCTTAAACGATATTATAGGAAATAATAACAGTCTTACGGGACAGTATTTAAAGGGAACATTATCAATTGAACCGCGGGAACATAGAAGAGAAGGCAGCGGAAATTACCTCACCATAACTGGCGCACAAGAACATAATCTAAAAAATATTTCTGTATCTTTCCCGCTTGGAGTACTTACCGTCATTACCGGCGTATCAGGTTCCGGTAAATCCACCCTCTTGAGCGATCTCCTCTATCCTGCTCTCGCAAATGAACTGACACGGGGACACCGGCAAACCGGAAGTTATGATCAGCTTGAAGGTATCGACAATATCGATAAGGTAATAAACATCGATCAATCTCCAATTGGAAGAACTCCCCGCTCAAATCCTGCAACTTACGTGGGACTTTTTACTCCCATACGGGATCTTTTCTCGAATCTTCCGGAATCAAGAAGCAGGGGATACAAACCGGGACGTTTTTCCTTTAACGTAAAGGGTGGACGCTGTGAAAACTGCAGAGGAGAGGGAACGATAAAAATAGAAATGCATTTCTTACCGGATGTCTATATTACATGTGATGTATGCAAAGGTAAACGTTTTAATAAAGAAACGCTGGAAGTTCGGTATAAGGGCAAGAATATTCATGATGTACTGGAAATGACGGTTGAAGAGGGATGCAGTTTTTTCTCCAATATCCCAGCAGCATCCAGAAAACTTGAAACCCTTAGAGCGGTGGGTCTTGAATATATAAAACTTGGGCAATCTGCCCTTACACTTTCCGGAGGGGAAGCCCAGCGTGTAAAGTTATCATTAGAATTATCTAAACGAAGTACCGGAAAAACATTCTATATTCTTGATGAACCTACAACGGGTCTTCATTTTGCTGATGTTAAAAAACTTATGGAAGTTCTGCAGATGCTGGTGAATAATGGAAATACGGTTGTCTTAATCGAACACAACCTTGACGTTATTGCTCAAGCGGATCATATCATTGACCTAGGTCCGGAGGGAGGAGATAAGGGAGGACAAGTAATTGCCCAGGGAACTCCGGAAGAAGTTATGGAACAGAACGATTCTTATACCGGATATTATCTTAAAGAACATCTAACGAAATAGGAATTGTCGTGATAGTATTTGCGGGTAAAAGACATTTTTTTCTCGTCTTTGTTATTCTCAGTTTAATAAACTCAAACCTCTTCTGCCAAGATACATTCGATCCCGCATCATCAAAAGAAGAAGATGAAACCGGTCTTTTCCTGAAAGCTACGATTCTCGATATCCGTACAGCACGATACGATGAACTCATAGAATGGACTGAAACACTCGGATTATCCAGCAGAGGAGACAAGAAGGATTTACAGAAACGGCTATTTGACTACTACAGCGTACCGGAAAATGAACGTACAGGGGAAATAGAAGGAGAACCTGCGGCTCAGCGAACCATCACAATAGAATCTGCCCGGCGTACTGAGTACATTACAACAGAAGATGGAGAAACGGTAGTTCGTTTGTTAGGAGATGTAAGCTTAAGGATTGATGATAAAAAAGAGGGTGTGGTTCATTCTATAAATGCCAATGAACTTGTTTTTAACCAAGAGAAGAAAATAATAACGGCTGTTGGAGCGGTTTTCTATGTTTTAGATCGTGGAGATTCATCTGAAATTTTTACCGGAGAAAGTTTAACATTTCATGTGGACACCTGGGAGGGGGTTTTTCTAGAAGGAACCAGCAAGAGAGAGAGGACCATTGAAGGCGACGAACTCACTTTTAAATTTTCAGGAAGGAGCATTTCACGTTCCGAACAAGATGTGATAGTTGTCGATCAAGGTACCATCACATCTTCTCAGGAAGAACCGCCAAATTATCGGATAAAAGCGGATACGATATGGATCTTAGGTCCAGGAGAATGGGGACTTCAAAATGCATCGCTCTATGTCGGCCGCGTGCCTGTTTTGTACTTTCCATTTTTCTTTAAACCTGGGGATAAATTATTCTTCAATCCTGCTCTAGGCAGCAGAACTAGGGAAGGAAATTTTATACAGACCACTACCTATCTAATTGGAGAGAAAGAAGAGGAAACAAGTCCTTTTTCATTCCTGCAGGCTACAGAAACAGACGACAAATATGAACAGGAAATTCGCGGTTTGTTTCTTACTGATACTGATATACCTAAGGCGGCGGGAAAACATACCTTCAAAATAATGGCGGACTACTACACCAGGTTGGGAGCATTCGCAGGTGTCCAGGGCCTCTTCAAAAATTTAGGTACCCTTCAAACTTTTTCTTTTCTCGGAGGTCTTGGTGTAAGCAGGAATATTTATCCGCAGGGCAGCAATTACTCCCCCTATTGGGAGGATGATAACGGTATTCTTCACTCATATTGGGGAAAAACTAATCTCTTAGGAGTATCTCTCCCTTTTAGATACGGAATAGATACCTCAATAAGATTCAGCGGAAATTCTTATAATTTACTAGGAGAATTTGAGCTAATATCTGACCCTTTTTTTTATCGTGATTACTTAAGCCGCAGCGAAGAAATGGATTGGGCGAAAATATTAGGAATAGACAATCAAGAATCACCCGGCAGAGGTACTGCAAACAGCTTTATCTGGAAAGCAGAGGGTAATTTTAAACCTGTTCTAAAAGGAGTTAATCCTTACATTAATACCCTTTCTATAAAGAAGATTGGTACTTCCATTTCATGGCACTCACGATCGATTCCCGATAGCTTTCTTCCCCCGTATATAGTAGAAGCATCCGATCATCCACAGGAAAAGTTTTTTTATCCGGACTTGTTAATCATACCAGATATGGAAGTCTCGATGATCGGTACATTACTGAATCTTCCTAGAAAAATAATCTTATTGAAGCAGAGAAGCAATAAAAACGAAGAGGAAAACTTTATACTTCCTTGGGATAAAGAAGAAGGGGCAGGAGAAGATAAAGAAAAAGAACCAAGTTTTATTCTTCCGGAACTGCCTGATTCCCCTAAAATGGTGAGTTTCCCGAGTCCTCCATCTTTTTCACTTTCCTATAGTTTGTTTCCCTCTGTTACTCTAGAGAGCAGAACATTTTCATCCAAATGGGAACGGCCGCATGATGTGGATTTCGAACCCAAATATACCCTTTTAAATACAAGGAATAGCGGTTCTCTACGTTACTCCTATAGACGGTGGTTATTTAGCTTTTCAGGATCTTTTCAGGCAACCGGACAATTCAGAGATATTCTTTACTCTTCTCCTGATATTGAAACATCGGAATTAAATTCATTACTTACAAGATCCTATTCCTATTCTTCACTGAAATTTTCTCATGGTATCAAATTCACCTTAAAGCCTCTGCAATCCACTAACAGGTTTAAAGACTCTCTTATTACATATCAATTAAACACACAACTCTTCAGCCGGTCATTCGAATCGGTTACTTCACAGATGACACCCGTTTACTCCAATGAGTTTTTAAAATGGAACGATGAAATGATCACAAATCATGCACTAACAGCAGATTTTAGAGTGGGCATAAAAGATTATTACCAATCTTTAAAATTGACCGCAAAAATTCCGCCCATCGACAGTTCTCTTTCGGGAATCCTCAGCGGAAGAACCAGCTTTTTAACTACCAGTATTGCAACTGGTTATTCCGAAACAGAAGAAGGGTGGAGGATGGATCCTGTTTCCGGTACATTATCAATATATCCCAGTAATAATATCTCCATAAAAGGAAATATTAGGTATAATATTGATGAGAATATATTGGATCAAAGCATCACTTCCCTTTCACTCTATTTTGCAGATATCGATTTTGTTATGCGAAGTGTCAAAGGCTTCTCCTTCAATCAGGATGTACCTGGCTGGGTTCAAAATCCAACAGAAAAATTTCAGCCGGTATCAGCAGGAATATCTTTTAACTACTCCCTTGATCTACCGCCGCTTTGGAAGAATCGAATTCAAATCGACGGTGCCGTTAATACTAGAACTACTCTGGACTTTCTTAAGTTTACCAATTCCTCATTAACTTTTTCTTTTAATTTTGGAATAACAGTTTATAAGTTTTTAAATTTATCTCTATATGGTCAATCATCGAATCAGTCAATTTATAGATACATTCCTTCCCTTGCAGAGACAGTAGGTGTCCGATGGAAAAATCCTTTAATCGATTTTTTTAAATCCTTTAATTATTTTAACATCAATGATCGATATGAATCTTCATTCAACATCCAAAGAATTGGAATAAAGGCAGTTCATTATTTAGGTGATTGGAATTTAACCCTTAATTACTCTGGACAACCAAAGCTGCAAACATTCCCTGAAGGACGTAAAGGTTATAAATGGATTAGGTTCTTTTCCGTTTCCGTGGAGTGGAAACCTATTCCTGAGATTAAACGGGAGATAGAAATACAAGAAGGAGAATTGGAATTCTAAAGAGGAATTCTCATTTTATTCCTTCAGACAGCAGTAAGAGGCATGATTCTCAAGAAAAGCCGTAAAATAATTGAATGAAATGAGAATTCCAGGCTTTACATACGTAAAAAGGCAATTCGAAATTGCAGCTTTAGAATTGCTGGTTGACCTCTTAAGTTCTTGACTTTTTATATTCATTATTAGTAGTGTTTCAGTTGCAGCATCATAGTTGTATCATTTGCTCAAAAATTTATAAGGACTGGTAATAACTATTTCAACTATTGTATTGGAAAACAAAAAACTTCTATCCGAGATTTGCGGTGTGAATGACATCAATCTTAAATCGATTGAGACTCTCGCTGGAACTGAGATTAATTCCCGAGGAAACGAGCTTTTTATCGGAGGATCGGACCCTGAAAGGATAGAATTAGTGACATCAATTATAGATGAATTAAAAAATATAGCGATGGAAGGACAGGTACCCAATCCTGAAATTATAAAGGAAATCTACCTCTCTATAACTAAAGAGGAAGGAAAGGATTTAAGCCTTTTTAGAGAAACATGCATATCCATTCCTAACGGCTATTCCCGTATCCATCCTAGAAGCATACAACAGGCTAAATATATGCAGGGTATGGATACACATGAGATGTCTTTTTGTATCGGACCTGCCGGTACAGGAAAAACGTATCTTGCGGTAGCTCAATCCTTAGAGGAAGTTTTGTCCCGGAAACGCCGAAAACTAATTTTAACCAGACCGGTAGTGGAGGCTGGAGAAAATCTTGGGTATTTACCTGGGGATTTAGCTCAAAAAATTAGCCCTTATCTGCGCCCCCTTTATGATGCTATGGAATCATTGATACCTTCCGATGTTATTAATCGAATGGAGGATAACCGTTTTATTGAAATCGCTCCGTTAGCTTATATGAGGGGAAGAAGCCTAAAGGATTGCTTTGTAATCCTTGATGAAGCTCAAAACACTACCCGGGAACAGATGAAGATGTTTCTCACTCGATTAGGGGAAGGATCTAAGGCGGTAATAACCGGGGATGTGACTCAAATCGATCTACCATCTAAGAAAAATTCAGGTCTTCTTCACGCCGTATCTATTCTATCAAAGGTCAGGGAAATCCATATTAATAAATTTACCGCCCGGGATGTGGTTAGAAATCCCCTCGTCAGGAAAATTATCAACGCATATGAATCAGAAAACCAATAGGTTCGAGTATTTTCTTAGAAAAAAAATACCATTCTATAAGAACTCCAGGTCTAAAAAAATCTTTCTCGTATATGTTATTGGAACATTTACAATAGTGTTCATCTCTATTCTACTTACTGGTAAATTTATATTTATATTTTCGCAAAGGAATTTAGATCAATTTGAAATAGGTAAACCAGCCCCCGAGAGCATCACCATCGATCATACTATCCAATATACTGATGAGGCTGCAACGGAAACCCGCCGGAAGGCTGTAGCCCAGTTAGTACCGCCGGTATTTATTCTCAAAGAGCATATTATCAGCAAAAGCATCTCTGAGTTTTCCCATTTTACTGCAATCATTAATGAAGGCATCACAAAAAATCAGAATGCAAAAAAAGTTTTTCTTCAGGTTCAAAAAGCATTACCCGGGGCAATGAGTGAAAAGGATTTCATGTCCCTTTATAACTATCCTGATGTAATACAATTACTTCCTTTTTTTCAGATATTACTCTCAGATATTATGAATCGAGGTTATCTGGAAAATCCATTTAACTATTTTAATGGGCTTGCTCTTAATCAAATTGAGATAATTCTTCAAAGAGAAGATAAGAGAGAAAGATTGACGGTTTTATTGACAGAAATACTCCAGAAGGATTCCATTGGAGCTTATATAAAAGTCCGTATAACGGAAGCTAAATTACCGAAGGATACCTTTTTTCCCCTTATGGCGATGTTCAACGCGTTTGGTAAAACAAATTTGTTCTATGATGAGGAGATGACAAATAAAATTCGAAATGAAGAAAGAGAATCTGTGGCACCCGTTATAAGAACCCTTGCGAAGGGTGAGACCATTATAACCAAAGGGAAAATTATTTCGAAACATGATATAGAGAAGATAAAAGAAATTGCTCAGTATTCAGCTTCCGTAAATATAAAAATCATTTTAGGGTCAGCTTTTTTTCTACTACTTGTGTTCATTCTTTCATTTGTGCTTTTGAGACCGCCATTAATAGAATTTAATTTGGATTTACAGCAAATTTCTATTTTATCGGTAATGACTGTTTTTTATGCCGTATTAACAGCGGTTCTATATCGGCTGACTGATATCCCTAATTGGCTGCCCTTTGCCATCACTGTTCCTACTGCTATATCAGTAATGCTTATATCTATCCTGGTATCGTATCGTACCGGTATAATTTCGTCTCTTCTTCTCTCTTTTGTTACGTTAATTATAACTGATATGAATATGCACTCCTATCTGTTTGCATTGCTTTCCGGGTTAGCAGGTGCAGTAATTATCAAAGATACAGAAAAACGTATAGAATTAGTAAAAGCAGGTGTATATCTTGCTCTTGCGAATGTGAGCTTTACCTTTGTATTAGGTTTTTTTAACAGGTATAGTCCTGAACAATTTATCCAAGGCGGTGCCTGGTCACTTCTTCATGGACTTTTTACAGGAATACTGATCCTCGGAATATTGCCTATCCTTGAGCATGTCTTTAACAGTGCAACAAAATTCAGACTCATGGAGCTATCAGATCTCAATAATCCTGTACTCAGAAGACTTCTCACATTCGCTCCGGGAACTTATACCCATTCAGTGAGTGTAGCCAATCTTTCCGAAAATGCCTGTAGAAATATTGGCGCTAATTTTCTTTTAGCCAGAGTCGGCGCATACTATCACGACATAGGCAAACTAGACCAACCGGATTATTACTCGGAAAACCAGCAATTCGGTAATCGCCATGATCATTTAAAACCCAGCCTGTCAGCTTCTATTATAAAAGCCCATGTTAAAAACAGCGCTGAAAAGGCACGAGAATTGAAGCTGCCCAAGCAGGTAGTGGATATAATTGCTCAGCATCATGGAACTACATTAATCAGATTTTTTTATGAAAAAGCAGTTTCAGGAGAAGGGCTTGAAAATGTTTCTCCAGAAGATTATTATCATAGCGGGCCCCTTCCAGAAACCAAAGAAGCAGCTGTCGTAATGATCGCTGACAGCGTGGAAGCAGCCACTCGAACGCTCAAAAAACCTACAGTATCCAGGCTGGAAAAAACAGTCTGGAGTATAATGATGGATAAATTTAACTCTGGACAACTTAATAACTGTCCGCTAACATTCAAAGACCTCGATAAACTGCGAAAAACTTTTGTACGAATATTAACAGGATATTTTCATTCAAGGATAGAATATCCAGGAGTGAGAGGAATTAGAGCGTGAATTCCGTAGAAGTATCATCCCAAAGTCAGGAACCTCCTTCATCGGCTGAAATAGAACCATTCTGTAAAAAGATACTCAAAACGCTTGATATTAATGGCTGGGAGCTGTCCATTCTTCTCTGTAATGATGATTATATTTCCCATCTAAATCGAATCTACCGTGGAAAAGAAGGGCCTACGGATGTACTTTCTTTCGGCCAAATTCCTTTATCAGATGAGAATAGAAACAAAAGCGATACTATTCCTGCTGGAGATATTGTAATTTCCTTAGACAGTCTAGAAAGGAATGCCCATGCATATGGAGTAACTAAAAGTGAAGAACTAAAACGACTCCTTATCCATGGAATTCTACACCTCTCCGGTATGGACCATGGTGAATTTAAACATTCCCCTTCGGAGCATACTGGGATGCTGGAATTACAGGAAAAACTAATGGTAAAATTTTCGGAGGAAACAATACTTTGAGAAAAACTGGTTTATTAAAAAAATTACTTACAAAAAACAATGAACATGAAGAAGCAGGTATTCAAAGTCTCAACCTGAATTTAGAAAAACAAGACATGATCCGAGGGGTAGTAGAATTATCGGAGCGTAACGTAAAAGAAGAGATGATACCGCGTATTGATGTAGTATTCCTGTCGGTTGATACACCACCGCGGCACCTTGTGGAACAAGTAACGGAAAGCGGTCATTCCCGTTTTCCTGTTTATAAAGATTCAATCGACAATGTAGTCGGTATTCTATACTCAAAGGACTTACTAAAATTTCTCTTCAGAAACGAAGAGATAAAGATCGAACAGATAATACGAAAGCCTTTCTTTGTACCGGAAAGCAAGAAATTAGACTCTCTTCTCCGTGAGATGAAACGACGCAGAATACATATAGCAGTGAGTGTAGATGAGTATGGCGGTGTATCCGGAATTATCTGTATGGAAGATATTATCGAAGAAATTGTAGGGGATATTCAAGACGAGTTCGACAACGAACGAGAAGATATACTCAAAATTGGAGATGGTGTTTACCTTTGCGATGCCCGTTTAGATATAGAAGACTTAAATGAAGTATTAGGAACCCATATTTCCGATGAAGAATTCGACACACTGGGTGGATATGTTTTTGACTTATTCGGGAAAATCCCTGTAAAATATGAAAAAGCAACTGATGCAAATATGGATTTTATCATACAAGATATGGACAATCATAAAATAAAAACTGTCAAAATAGTAGTCCGGACCCAGGAGAATGAAGACGAAAAAGCTGCTGGCTAAAACATACTGGATAATCATTATATTTCTCATCCTCATTCCTCTATCCTTGTTTGCAGAACCTGTTAGCAATAGAGCAATAAATTTTTACAATCAAGGCTTGGAACAGCTGAGGTTAGGAGACTATTATAATGCTATCGAGTACTTTGACAAATCTCTTGAAGTAAACCCCCATTACAAAGAACCTATAATGATGACAGCTCTATCATACCTTAAGTTGGGGGAATTGGATGAAGCACAAGCCTATGTTGAATTAACTAAACAGTACACAGAAGATGATATCAACCTCATGGTTATCGAAGCACGTATAAATATCATTCAGGGGAATTTTGATTCCGCAGAAAAAGTACTCAATAGAATAAGGGAAATTCAACCAAAAAATGTGGAAGCAAAATTGCTGTCTGCCGAATTAGCAATTGCTGAAGGGAAAACAATAGAAAGTCTCAGCCTATACCGGGAAGTTCTTACACGTAAACCGGAAAACAAAACCGCTCTCCTCGCTTTAATCATAATGAGCAGTACAAGAATGGAGCCGGACAGTACAGAACTTCTGATAGAAACAGCATTACAATACCATTGGGAAGATCCTCAAGTTCATCTGGTAGCAGCCCGGTATTACCTAAATGCCGGCAAACCGGATAAAGCGGAAACCTTCGTTCGAAATGCTCTTGCTATTCGGGATAATTACACTGAAGCTTTGGAAACCTTAAGTCAGATTCTATACGAACAAGGCCGATTTCTGGAAGCGGTGGATACCATCAGGAATTACCTCGAAACCAATAAAAATAGCGCAAATTGGTATCTTTTAGCCCAGTCACATTATCAACTTGGGAATTTCGATAGGGCCATAGAGGCTTTTCAATCAGCACTTACAACGGATCCGGATGATTATATAGCAAGAGCAGCCATGGAAGAAATAGTGTCTGAGGAAACAACCTTAGAAGATCCATTGCGTTCAAGGATTTCAGAATACCATATCGCACAAGCAAAACTATATAGTGAACAATACCGCTTAACTGAAGCCCGGTCAGAGTACCGCAGAGCTCTAAGTATCTATCCTTATTCTGAAGAAGCACGGATAGGTTATGCTGAAACATTTTTGATGGAAGATTTTGAAGCAAAATATCTTCAAGAATTAAAAGTATTGACAGATCTGGGAATCAATAATCAATATATTAAAGATCACATTGAAGTTTATGAAAGCGTTCTGCGTAATAATCCCGCAGCGCAGTGGGAAATTGATCAGTTTCTCATCGAAAAAGACAGAATTCCTTTTTCGGTTTATCATATACCAGGAAACCACCTGCTTGATCACCCTGATTCATCCCAATATTTGTTGGATGCTTTTAAAGGAAGTCTTTTATCTTCGGAAAGAGTTGCGGTAAGAGGTTCTGGCGATGCATCCGGATACGCTGAAGCATATCGGAAAGCCAGGGAATCAGAATCTGATTTTTTTCTTATAATTCAGTTTGAAGAAGATGAAAGGACCTTTGGTTCAATTGCAGAGATTTTCGTATCCCGGACGGGAACCAAGATTGATGAAATAAGAGAAGTGACAAAAGGTAATGACAGAGTACAGAGAGCTTTTTTAAGAATTTCCGAGAGCCTTCAGGGAAGACTCCCTCTCATCGGAACCATTATACAACGCAATAATATGCGGGGATTGATAAATCTCGGTGCTATGGACGGCGTTGCAGTGGATATGGTGTTTACCATTGTTAAGGAAGGATCAGTATCTTCACCCAACAGGGAAGGAAAATATCTTTACACGAACGATTCGGTCATCGGTACTTTCACCGCACAAAGTGTCGACGACCTAATAAGTTCCGGTTTAATTAGCCGGCAAAGCAACGGCGGAGTTTCACTCTTCGATGTAATTACCACAGGTGATAGGGTAATCCTTACCTCCGGGGAAGATCTAACGGAAGTAACGGATGAATGGGTGTTATCTCCTCTGTACCGCCGATTAATGGAACTGCCCCTTATCGAACCGTGATCTCGGCAAATTGAATCACTTGCATTTATTCTTGTGAATGTAATCGCCGGGAATTACTCGCTCGATTATTCGGATAATTGACACGGGAGTATGATTTCCCCTATAGTGCAACCCATAAAACAAAAACCATTTGGTCAAACATGGAGGATAAAATGAAACTAGCTATCAATGGATTTGGACGTATTGGAAGAAATGTGTTCAAAATCGCATTAAAAAATTCAAAAATTGATGTAGTCGCCATCAACGATCTGACCGACACAAAGACTCTGGCGCATTTATTAAAATACGATTCAACACAGGGTAGATTCGACGGGAAAGTAGAATACGATAAAGAAAATCTTATCGTAAACGGCACAAAGTTCCGGGTCTCCGCCGAACGTTCTCCTGCAAACATTCCTTGGGGTGAAAGTCCCGATGTCGTTATTGAATCCACTGGGGTATTCCGAACCAGGGAAGGAGCTAAAGGAGGGTACGGTGATCATCTCAAGAATGAAAAGTATCCTGCAAAACGGGTTATTCTTACCGTACCGGCGAAAGACAAAATAGACAACATGATCGTTCTTGGGGTAAATGAAGATGCATTAAAAGACAGTGACACCTGCATTTCGAATGCATCCTGCACCACAAACTGTCTTGCACCGGTTGCGAAAGTCTTAAACGATCAATTTGGTATCGATAAGGGATACATGACAACAATACACTCATATACAAATGATCAAATTATCCTGGACGGTCCGCATTCTGATTTAAGGAGAGCCCGATCCTGCGCACTTTCGCAGATCCCCACCACAACAGGAGCAGCAATAGCAGTGGGTAAAGTTCTTCCGGAATTGGATGGAAAACTTGACGGATCCGCCATCCGAGTTCCAACTCCCACAGGCTCTCTGATAGATTTAGCGGTTATTTTAAAAAAAGAAACCACAGCTTCCGAGATAAACAGTGCAATGAAGGAAGCTGCCGAAGGTAGTCTGAAGGGGATTCTTGCCTATACGGAAGATCCTATCGTTTCCGTTGATGTTATACACGATACCCATTCTGCTATTTTCGATTCTCAAAGCACAATGATAAATGGAAATCTTGCAAAGGTATTTGCTTGGTACGACAATGAATGGGGTTATTCCAATCGGGTAGTTGAACTGGCAGCAAAATTAGCATAGGAGGTATAATGGAAATTCGTACCATTGATGAAATTGATCTCCGCAACAAGCGGGTATTGGTGCGCCTTGATTTTAATGTTCCTTTAAAAGGGAATACCATTACCGACGATACCCGGATAAAAGCTGCTCTTCCAACGATCGAACATATATTAAACCAGAAAGGGACTAAGCTCATTCTCATGAGTCATCTAGGGCGTCCTAAGGGAAAGCCCGATCCTCAGTTCAGTCTTAGACCTGTTGCAGACTACTTGTCTGAAAAATTATCCCGTAAAGTAATAGTAACTGAAGATTGTACAGGTCCTAAGACAGAAGAAACTGTAATGAATATGAATGCGGGAGAAGTTGTCCTTCTGGAGAATGTACGATTCAACCCGGGAGAAACTGAAAATGATAGTAGCTTCGCAAAAGAACTCGCATCTCTTGGAGAGGTTTATATAAACGATGCGTTCGGTACAGCCCATAGAGCCCATGCCTCCACTGAAGGTGTGGCAAGGCATCTGCCTTCCGCTGCGGGTTTCCTCATCCAACGCGAAATAAAATTTTTCTCATCATTATTGGAAAATCCTGAGCGTCCTTTTGCAGCGGTAATCGGAGGAGCTAAAGTATCCTCAAAAATAGAGGTGTTGGAATCACTTCTCCCCAGATGTAATACTATAATAATCGGAGGCGGAATGGCATACACCTTTCTTAAAGCGAAAGGCCACTCCATCGGAAAATCCCTGGTAGAAAGAGATCATATAAAGACTGCAGAAAATTTATTTGCTAAAGCTAAATCATCCGGCGTCGAAATTATGCTTCCGCGAGATCATATCGCCTCGAAAGATTTTGATGAAAATGCCGAAGCGGTAAAAATTGATCAAACCGATATTCCGGATGAATACATGGGAATGGATATAGGTGAACAAACTGTAAAGGTATATTCTGATAAAATCAATAATGCAAAATCGGTTATCTGGAATGGACCAATGGGAGTATTTGAATTTGACCGCTTTGCAAAAGGAACGAAAGCACTTGGAGAAGCAATTGCGGACTCTGATGCCATGAGTGTTGTAGGAGGCGGTGATTCAGTTGCCGCAGTTAACAAGTATAACTTAGCCGACAAAATGAGCCATGTATCCACAGGCGGAGGAGCTTCATTGGAGTTTCTTGAAGGAAAGACTCTGCCGGGTATTGCTGCGCTTGAAAAGTAGAAAAAAAAAGGGTATTATAGGCCCGGTACACCATACCGGGCTTTTCTATTGTTTTTGGTGTGAAATCGAGGAAGGAATAAGATGGATAGAATAAACTATATTGCCGGCAATTGGAAAATGCATAAAACTCTTGGAGAAGCTGAAAATCTTACCGCGTCATTAAAAGAAGCACTCGCCGATTGTCCGAATAAACTCATGATTGCCCCGCCCTTTACCGCGTTAGAAACAGTATCTAAAGTGGTGAAAGGCAGCAACATCCTGCTGGGTGCTCAGAATATGTCCTTTCAGGAAGAGGGAGCTCATACAGGAGAAATATCGGTAAACATGCTCCAAGATATTGGTGTTTCGGTGGTGATTTTAGGTCATTCTGAGCGGCGTCATACATACGGCGAAACGGATCAGTTTGTAAATCAAAAAGTTAAGTTGGCATTGAAACATGGTTTACAGGTTATCCTGTGTGTTGGAGAAACCCTGGAAGAACGGGAAGCTGATAAAGTAAATGTTATCGTGGGCAATCAATTGGAAAAAGGTCTTGCCGATGTTGAGGAAAATGAAATGGAAGGAGTAACCATCGCATACGAACCGGTATGGGCCATTGGAACCGGGAAAACCGCCACCCCTGAAGATGCCGATGCAGTTCATTCTTTCATTCGGAAAAAACTGGCCGGCTTGTACTCGAAAAAAATAAGTGAAAACACGGTAATCCAATATGGAGGCTCGGTTAAACCGAAAAACATAAAAGATTTAATGTCCATGGACAACATCGACGGTGCACTGGTGGGCGGAGCATCACTAGAATCCGAAACCTTTGCTCCTATCGCGTGGTTTAATAAATGAGGTTATTGTAAAATTATGTTTTGCAAGAATCCCGTTAAGGGTCCGAAAAGATAATTAGTTACCCGGTATTTGATTATCTTTCCTAGAAGGCCTGGTAATTGCCGAAATAAGGTTTTTTTGCAATTACTTCAAATAACAAGTCGGTAAATAGACACCGTAATTTTGTAAGAAAATAAAGAGGTAACTGTTTAATGGGTGCTTTAAGTATTTTTCTATTGGTAATATTAATTATTACCTCCATAGTCTTAATCATTATAATATTGATGCAGGATGAGCAGGGAGAAGGTTTGGGAGGATTGTTTGGAGGAGGCAGCACAACTCCTTTCGGATCCCGATCCGGAAATGTGTTGACAAAAACAACTTCTATTTTAGGAGCTATTTTTCTTGTCACATCCCTCGCCCTAGCCTGGCTTAACCGTACTCCCGAAAGAGGTGATGTATCCGCAGCTGCCCGACAGCTGGAGGCAGAGGAATCGGAAGGATTAAAATGGTGGGAAACGGAAGAAATCCCGGAAGATGAAACTCTTCCGGAAGGTGAAGAAAAAGGAACGGCAATAGAATCTGATGATGGTGAGTAAAACCAGTATAAAATGTTTTCACCCTCCAATAAAATAAAGGGAGGAATTTTCATTTTATTCCTTGAGGCAACAGAAAAGGGCATGATTCCAAGAAAAGCTGTAATATAATCGAATAAGATGAGAATTCCAAGCTTTACATTAGTAAAAAGGCAATTCTAAATTTCAAATTTTAGAATTGCTGAAATAAAGGAGTTTGATAATGAGAGCCGCTATTGTTTTCTTTCCTCAGAAATACCGAGACAAACTTTTAAAAATATCTAAGGCTCTTTCAGATGGTATTCAGCAAAATGGACACCAAGTTGATATTATTGACGGTTCCCGAGACGTGAATACAAAACTAACAATATACGAGTATATTGCTGTCGGATCAGAAGTAGTTTCGTTTATAGGAGGAAAGATTCCCGAATCGGTACATAACTTCTTATCCTCTGCCGGAATGGTAGGGGGCAAACGATGTTTTGCCTACATTTTAAAGAAAGGATTTAGTACCCAGAAAGGGCTTTCCAGGCTTATGAAGGAAATGGAAAGTCAAGGAATGTATCTAAAATATTCCGAAGTTTTAACTTCCGCTGAAGAGGCTAAGGAAATTGGAAAACGTCTTCACATATAATGATAAAATTGACTTTTCTCCATTATAATCATATACTTTCCACGCAGCCTTTATTTCTATTCTGAATGAGGTAGTAGTCCTTGAATGATTATTATGCAATCCTCGGAATAAATACTGATTCATCCGGGGAAGAAATAAAAAAAGCATTCCGCCGAAAAGCTAAAGAGCTCCATCCCGATACCACAAAAAGGGATGATTCCGGGGCAGGCATGCGGTTATTAATAATTGCCTATGAGACCCTAATGGATTCTGAGAAACGGGAACGGTATAACCGTATTCAACAGGTAATCACCGACGGGTTTGATTACCGGGAATTCCTGAAAAAAAGAAAAAGGGATCCTGAGAGTCAGTCTAAGCTTATATTTTTCGATTTACTTCATGAGAATGAGGATGAAGCTTTATCTCTCTACGATAACCTGGCAACTAACTACGGATTCGATCTTTCCGCTTATTTAGACCGGGAAGATTTTATGGACTGCGCATTTTTATTGGCGGAGGAATATGAGAAGCAGGGTAATTTTAGTAAAGCGTATGGTTTATTAAGAACATTGGTGTCGTATGAATATGAAAAACCTTACTTCAGGCATTTTTTTCAAGAGGTAACAGACCGGCTTCGCGCTCTTACCTGTTTTAAGATGCCCGGCAAAGTACCTTTTTCCGAGATGTTTCTCTGTCTTAATGAGATGATATCTCTGAGTTCATCCCGAAAGGATTCTGCATTCTATTTAAAAAAAATAGCGGAATTATATTTAGATCTGGGATTAATTGAATCGGCTACGGTATATTTAGAGAAAAGCTTGCAATTAGACAATAAAATTTCCGGGGTAAAAAAATTAAAGGAACGAATCGCAACCCGTTAAATACAATTCGATGTATAAAATCAAAAAAGATAGGAAGGTTAATGATATGAAAAAAATATTATTTATTACATTATTACATTTTTTTATTTTATTTCCACTTTTAGGACAACAGCAGATAGATGTAGAGCCTGTAGCGGAGCTGAAGCTCTATAAGAGGGAAAGAATATGGTTGAATAATTTTAAAGAACAAATTCAGAACTATGAAAAAAGCGGTCAAACAACTACAGTCGATCAACGGCTACAGCTGCTGAATGATCTTATTGATGAAAGACTTATACTTCAAGCAGCAGAAGTTGCTGATATAAAAGTTACCCAAATGGAAATTAACCAGGCAATTCAGGCAAACGCGGCTCTTGTTCAGCAATTACAAGGACAAGGGATGGCCTGGGAGGATATTACTGATATCATGCAGAAACAGCTTATAGCTAGAAAACTTGTAGAAGAACAGAAAAGTGAATACATCCAGGGAGAAATACAGGAAGCACGAAAATCAATCACCGAGAAACAGATTAAAAATCAATATACAAAATATGCTACCTTGTATTCTAATCCGGCACTCCGGAAAATCAAGCATATCTTTATTAATACCGAAAAACTAGAACCTGCCGACAAAGTAAAAGCCAGAGAACGGGCTGAAGAAATATATCGTGAACTAAGAGCAGGAAAGACGAGTTTTGATGAATTGGCAGAGAAATACTCTGACGACAGCGAAACCCGGTATTCCGGTGGTGATATCGGTTACATACTTAGACAGCAGGATCCCCGTCTGCAAATATTCGGAGAATCCTTTATAGAAAAAGTTTTTGATTTAGAAATCGGTAAGGTGAGTAAAGTAATTGAATCAAAAGTAGGGTACCACATAATAAAGGTTACAGAAGAACGTGACCCTAGGATCCCGGCTCTCGATGATCCGATCCTTCCCGGTCAAAAACGTACCGTACGGGAAGATATTGAAGAGCTGATCTTGATGCAGAAACAAAACGAGATATTCATGAAGGCAACCCAAGATCTGATTCAGGAATTGCGGAATCAAGCCGAAATAGAAATATATGAGGATAAGCTCGACTGGTAAGCCGATGGGTATGAGAAGATGGGGCAGGATATTGACTGTGCAGGCCCTATACTGCTGGGAAATGTCTGCCCCTGCATTGGAAGAGCTGCTGAGTTTTCCCTGGATCGATCATAACGATATCAAAGGAAACATAGGGGAAGCCCATAACTTTGCACGCCTGCTTATTGCAGGATCATTAGAGAACATTGAAGAGATCGACAATGTTATAAGAAAACAACTGGAACATTGGGATTTTTCGCGTCTTGGAAAAGTTGATTTGGCTATACTGCGACTAAGCGTTTATTGCCTCCTTTACCGGAAAGATATACCAGCAACTGTAACTATTGATGAAGCAATTGACATTTCTAAAGATTTCTGCGGAGAAGAGTCATACAGATTCATTAACGGCGTCCTAGACGGAATCAGAAAAGTATATGCCCTATGAAAGGTTCAAAACTACTAATTTCAGCATTAGTTATTGCAGTAATCGCTGTTCCCATAACAATCATTATCACTTCTAAGTCCTCCATCAACAAGAAGACGAAATTCGAGTCCCTCATAGAAGATATCGACAAAGCTCTTGATTCAGGATCCGCAAATATTCAGAACCTTCTTATTGATGGTTCTGAATCAGCGTATTCAGCGCATTCGTGGTTAAGAATACTAAAGCGAGCACACCTCTTTGGAAAAAAACAAGGTGAATTTTCTTTTTTAAATAATTTATCCGGAAGAGCTCTCAAAGAATATCCTGGAAACGAAAAAATTGCATCCGTTAAAGTTATTTCATCAATGGAAGCAGGAGACAGCGATTCCGCGTGGTCAATAGCTCAAGATCACCTAACTTCGGAAGCAACCCGTTCTATAAATGTAGAATCATTTTTACGGTCAGCCGCGGAAAAATCATCTAAAGATAGTAACGAATTGGTTCATCCTTTGGCTGAAGTTTCCCAGTCCCGAAATCCCGAACTCTTTATTGAATCCTATAAGGTAACTAAGGACCGCCGTTTTCTTTTCGATGCCGCACTGCTTGAATTAAGTACCGGCAATCATGCCGAATCCCTTGACTTAATAAACCGCGCAGGAGGCACAGCTCAGGTTAATTATGTTAAAGCATTAGTATTATACGACTTAAGTAATTTCTCCCAATCTTACGACCATCTGATTCGGGAATTAGAAAAAGGGGAAATGAATCCTGAGAATACAGCAAAGATCCACCTTATCTGTGCTGATACTCTTATTAAACAAAAAAAATTAAAAGAAAGTATTTTTCACTATCGAGAATCTGTTGCTATTTCCCCCCAAATATCTCCGGTTCCCTACCTCAATCTCGGAAGAAATTTCAATAACGTAAGAGGAAAACCTGTATTTTTAAAGAGGGGATCAATACATTTTCCGAAAAATGTGAAGCTGAAAGGGGCATTCGGAATATCTTTAATGGAGTCGGGTGATATCCAGGATGCAAAAACTTATTTAACAAATGCTTTGCCTGACGATGAAAACGGCAACCTTTCGCTTTTAGTTCTAAGTGAACTGCTGCCCCGTACCAACGAGACCCGACTCACTGTGAAACTAAAACAACTTTTACGGGAAAACCCCGGCAATCATCGCATCGGGCGTTATTTTGCATGGCAATCGGCGGCAAGAAGGGATTTTGAACAGATCGAAGATATTCTCCGTACTGCCTATTATTCTGCTTCGGATAAGTCCTGGTATCGATTCTACCGCGCCGTCATCAGTACTGCCTCCGGAGAGGAAAGAAAATTCCCGTCCCCTGCTGAAGGAATCTACGGTTGGTATGGTACATATAACCGGGTGGTTTTGGAACAACGGAGAGGTAAAGGGGATGCAGCCTTGTCCTTATTGGAAAGATTAACTGAGGATACTAATTCTTATGAAATACCTTCTACCGACATTGCTGACGCCTTGGCCATGAAAGGAGAGATTCACCAAAATCAAGGAGATTCAGTTATCATCATTAGAAAAATTATAGAAAAAGGATTGGAAATAGATCCTCTCAACCTTAGACTGCATGCACTTAAGACAACTATTGCCAACAATTCAACGTAATGGTACCTTTCCCCCATGATACCCATAAAAACTGAAGAACAAATATCCGGTATTAGAGAATCGGGTAAAATATTAGCTGAGCTTTTTAATAGACTTGAACCCCAAATTGTTCCAGGGGCCATTCTCCTGGACCTGGATAAATTTGCATATCAATTTATCACCCAATTTGACGGCGAACCTGCGTTTCTCGGATATATGGGTTTTCCTGCTTCGCTGTGTATTTCCGTTAACCAGGAAGTTATTCACGGAATTCCCGGTAAACGTAAATTAAAGGAAGGAGATATCGTTGGCATTGACTGCGGAATAAAATACAACGGATACTACAGCGATGCCGCCGTTACCTATCCTGTGGGGGAAATATCCGAGGAGGCAGGGAAACTTTTAGAAAGTACGAAGGAAAGTCTAAATCTGGCAATAGCAGCTGCGAAAGCGGGTAATCGAATTAAAGATATATCCCGGGCAGTTTCAAACCACAATAAAGAACAGGGATACGGCATCGTACGTCAATTCTGCGGTCATGGTGTTGGGTTGGAAATTCATGAAGCGCCGCAAATACCTAACTACGTTGGTCCCGGATCGAATCCGCGCATAAAGGCGGGCATGGTACTAGCTATCGAACCTATGATCAACACAGGCTCAGGCGACGTCTATATAGAAGAGGACGGATGGACAGTGGTTACTGCAGATAACTCCCTTTCTGCGCATTTTGAACACACCATAGCTGTTCTTCAGGAACGTACAGAAATTTTAACAATCTAAACATTGCTCAACTAAATTTACAGCAGTATATTTTGGGTAATACAAAAAATATGATGGAGGGAAGAAATATATGCGAAAACTATTTCATTCTAAGAATTTTTTTATCTTTAATTTAGTATTTGTAGGAGTCATTGCAGGATTTTCAATGGCAATAATTTTATATTCTTGTTCTACGAAAATACAGCCTGGTGATGAAGCCATGGCGCAAGAAACTCAACAGGTAGAGGTAGATATTGAAAGTCTTCAAGGTTCCTTTAGGGATGTAGTATCGAAGACACTTCCAAGCATTGTTCAGGTTGATGTGGTTCAAATTGTTTCACAACAAGCACCTAGTCAGAATTTTCCTTTCGATTACTTCTTCGGCCCCCAGCAGCCCGAAGAGCGGGAGGAACAGGGACTTGGTTCCGGAGTTATAGTACGCAGGGACGGCAACACCTATTACGTATTAACAAATGCCCACGTGGCAGGTGAAGCGGAGGAAATTCGGATAACCTTAAACGATGACAGAGAATATGACGGAGACCTGGTAGGTGCCGACGCTCGGAGGGACCTTGCCCTCGTCTCTTTTGAGAGCAGGGAACGGGACATCCAAATTGCGCAGCTGGGAAATTCAGATACATTACAGGTTGGCGACTGGGTTCTAGCAATGGGAAGTCCCTTCGGTTTCGATTCTACTGTAACCGCAGGCATAGTAAGCGCCCTGGGAAGAACCGGGGGACCCGCTGGAAACATAAGCAGGTTCATTCAGACTGATGCCGCGATAAATCCCGGGAACTCCGGAGGACCTCTGGTAAATCTTGCCGGAAAAGTGGTGGGTATAAACACGTGGATTGCCTCTTCCGCCGGCGGAAACGTAGGACTAGGGTTTTCGATTCCCATAAATTCCGCTAAAAAAGTCATCGATGACCTTATAACGGAAGGAGAAGTTGTTTACGGTTGGCTCGGGGTTAGTATCGGGGTAACCGATATAAATGATGAACTGGCGGAAACCATGGAGATTGATGATAGAAACGGGTCTTTTATCTATTCCGTTTTCGCGGATTCACCTGCCGATGATGCAGGAATACTGCCCGGCGATTTCATCATTAAAATTGATGATGAACCGATAGACGATAACAATGAGCTATTAAATATTATTGGTGATTTATTGGTGGGTTCGGAAATTGATATGGAACTCATACGGCAGGGACAGTCAATGACGGTTCAAGCTACAATAACCAAAAGGACAGAAGACGTAGATTATTCCGACCTCTGGCCAGGCATAACAGTCTTTCCGATTACAGAGGAAATCCGGGAAGGAATTGAACTGGATGAAGATATCGACGGAGTAGCAGTTCTTAGAGCTGAACAGGAAACCCCAACCGCAGTAGCAGGCATTAGAGGCGGAGATATTATCACCCAGATAAACGGTCAGGACATAGACGGAGTTATGGACTTCTATGAAGTATTGAGCCGGGATGATGAAGTGACATTCTCTTTCCTCCGGGAAAATGTCCGGCTGAAGGTAACAATAGAGAAGCCGTAGTCTTTTCATACTGATGTATTTCATGGGGCTGCTGCGGCGGCCCCATTATTTTAAAAAATGACTTTATTCACGCTTTCACATTCTCTATAATAGTAGTGTGATGAAAAAAGAATTTGTATCCTTCAACCAAGTCCGAAACGAATCCCTTAAATTAGCCCATAGAATACACAGTGAGGGTTTTATACCGGATGTTATATACGTAAGCCTTCGCGGCGGTGTTTATGTGGGTAATATCATCAGCGAATACTTTAAGATCGTAAGGTCTAAATCCAAAAAAATGGTACGTCCGGTGTTTTACGCTGCCGTCGTTGCTAGATCCTATAGCGACGTCAAGACAAGGGAGAAGGTTAAAGTGGACGGTTGGACCTACAGCCCGGAATATCTAAGGAGTGGTGATAAAGTGCTTTTGGTGGATGATATTTTTGATTCAGGAAAAACTGTTAATTATCTTGTGTCGATTCTCCTTGAAAAAGGTATCCCCAGAGAAGATATTCGGGTTGCGGTACATGATTTTAAAGAGCGGAAGGGGGAAACAGAGCATCTCCCGGTTCTTCCGGATTACTACTGCAGAAAACACCATATAAGCCGTGATAACGAAGATGTATGGATACATTATATGAGCCATGAGCTTGTGGGCCTTTCGCAGGAAGAAATAGAAACTCATTACGGAGACGATGAGGAGATAAAAAACATCCTAAAGGATACTCTTGGTTAACATATGAAAATACGTGTTCTGTTTACATCAATAATTTTTGCGACGGTTGTTTTAGGGGTTTACGGCCAAAACGGAAATGTGTTAGTTCCTGCTCCCGGTCAGTATTCAGAGGATATAATTGTATCTTTCTCCCGGGTACCAGCCGGTACAGAATATAGGTTTACCGGACTCGAGTCGCCCTGGCTTGAAATAAATGGACCCCTGTACCTTACCGCTGTTTCAGGCGAAGAGAGGACCTACGATTTTGAACTACGTTGGCTAAATGATACAGGATCAACAGAAGAAAGGGAGTATAGCTATGTTATCGATAAAAGACCTCCGAAACCTCCGACAGTAACGGTTCCTTCAGGATATTATACAGAGACACAATCCGTTGAATTAAGTGCTGAAGAGGGATCCATAATATATTCGCTTTCCACAGAAACCACTCAGGGAGACTGGTCCCGTTACTCTCAGATAAACCCTTTAACGGTAGAACCATATGAAGAATATAAGAATTTTACCCTTAAAGCATACACCGTGGATAAAGCAGGAAATAGAAGCAAGGAAATAGAATGGCGCTATCTCTTTAGCCGGGAGAAATCAGAAAAACAGTCCAGATTCAACATTATCAGTCCTAAAGAAGGTAATTTTTATAATCCGCAATTACTCTATATCGATTATGCTGAAACTGAGTGGGTACGGTATACCACTAACGGAAAGGATCCAACCGGAGGTAAAAATTATACAAAACCAATACTAATAGACAAAACCGGTAAAGTAACACTAAAGATTGCAGCATCCTTTGGAAATAGCGTAATAAAAAAAACAATAACCTACAATTGTCAGAACCGCAGTGTGACGGGTCTCTCCAGCGGCATTGTATCCAATAACATCACCATACCTTCTGTTTCTGAGCTCCATTATAATTTCAACGATAATCCGGTTGATTCAGATGATCCTCTCTTGGACGAATCCGTCACCGTTCAAATCCAGGACGGCGGTATTCGTCCCCTGGTTGCCCGATTGGGTGACAGTGAATCCGATTGGGAGTACCGCTATACCTTTGTTCTTCATGGAAAAGAAGTCAGGCGGCCCCTTGTGGAACTCTTTTCGAAGGAAGGTCATCGTATAAATTCAGGCAAAAATGAAATAGTTATATCCGAACCATTTTTTCTCGCAGTAATTCCAAAAGATGATAATTCTACCTATTTCAGTATATCAAATCCTCAAGGTGATACTCGGGAATATACAAGCAGTCAAAAAGATTATCCTCTGCCTCTTTCGTTGGAAAAACTAATTCATGGAATCTATACTATCCGAGCTAAATCAATCGATAAATACGGAAAAGAAAGTGCTTTTATAGAACAAAAAATATCTGTAGACATAGAAGAGCCTGCTCCTCCTGCCGTTAGATTGAAACCTGAGGAAGATACCAATAAGATGACCATTTTGATAGATAATATAAGCGGAGATGAAGAACTATTAATTGTCGGAGGATTCGAACTATCTAACGACTTCATCGGATTTTCAAAAGCGGCATCAGATTCATTTTCCGTAGAACTTCCCAGGGGAATGGCTGGAAATTTTTCTTTTCAGTTCGCCGCAAAGGATCTTGGCGGGAACATGTCTACTCCAAGTGAACCTGTTTCTTTTTTCATAGATTCATTACCTCCTGAAAAACCTAATATAGATGTTGACGGTACTAATGTATCCATACAAGCAGATGGAGCTGTTTTTTACTCTCTAAATTCAAATGCTTCCAATATTAAAACCGAGTTTCTTCCTGTTACAGAAAAAATAACTCTCAAAGATATTCCGGGTATGCATATCAGCTATACAATAAAGGCATACAGCATCGATAAAAATGGTAATAGAAGTGATATAGCAAAAAAAACTGCCGTAATAGACCGAAGAAAACCAGTTATGCCAGACCCAATAGGAGTAGAAGAAGGGGGGAAATACCGGGAAAACGTTTCGATACAATTTCAAAGAACTCAGCGTCCAATTGAAATTGCCTATACCTATAGCACAGATGGAACCGAACCGGATAATCCTACGCTTCAGTCTCCCCGGGTAAATGAATCTGTAATATTCAACGGTATCGATGGAAGGAAATTGAATCACCGGGTTAAATTTCTCCCGATAATTAATGATACCGGCATAATTGGCGATATCAAAGAGATTTCATTTTTTATCGATCAAGCTCCCCCGGAGCTTCCGGAAATAGAGGGAATAACCCATAACAAATCATACGCCGGAGATCTGCTTATAGAACTTAGACCTAAGGGAAAACTAGACACCCTTTACTATATCATTGGAGAACCTGGCCGGGATATTACCGATCCGATTTCTGAGGGTACCGTCTACAATGCCCCTATCTATATTACTTCCCCTGATAACACTGAAATTACTTACTTTCTCCATATCGCCGTCAAGGACGAGGTAGGAAATGTTACCTATTCGCCAAGGCCAACAGCATTTACCATAGACAAATCAATTCCCGACAAACCTGAATTGTCGATTTTTCCAAAAGGCATGTTTCAACAGGATCCCTTAAATTCCAATGTTATAATTGCTTCAAGACCTCTAAGAATAGTCTTTTCTTCTTCCGGAAACGGAACTATACTTTACGCCCTCTCATCACGTCCCTTTACCGTCACTGATGAGCTTAAACAGTACCATGATCCGATAATCATTGAAGGTACTGCCGATAAAGAGTTGGTGTATTATATTTCGGCATATACGGAAGATACGGTGGGAAATAGAAGTGAAACCCTCGGTCCTATCACGTTCATGATAGATAGAAATACCCCGGAAACTCCTCCTCCTCCCATTACATCACCGGTTTCGGGAGGTCTTACCTTATCCTGGCCGAAGATTAAAGACAGAGTTTATTATCGATACGCACCCGAAGGAGAGTTTAAATCTTATACTGCACCGGTTATACTTCCTCGGTCTATCCTAAATATTGAATATTATGCAGAAGATCAAGCAGGAAATAGATCACAAATACTCAGTCATAAGACAGCACCCGCCAGAATCCCTGAACCGCCCGTTATAAGCGGAGCCGTTAACGAAAACACCTATGAGGGAACTGTTGAACTCACTGCAGAACCCGTGGATGGAATTGTCCGGTATGAAATTGGAACACTGCAGAAACCGCCGGGAGAAGTCAGCTCCGCTTCGCCGGAACTTAAAGATGCTTTGACTGTAGATGCAATGCCGGGTGAAACAGTGACCTTTATTGTACGGACAAAGCAATACTTTGCAAACTATTCATCTTCGACCGCTACCGTAACATTCACTATTGACCGAACCATTCCGCCGCCTCCACTTCTTGTAGACCGGACAGAGAGCTATGATCCCTATTCTCCTCAAAAAGTTTTTGAATTAACAGCTCCGGAAGGCACTCCTTTTGTTAACGTCACTAAAGACCTTTCCACCCCGGATGAAACTTTTACTCCCTATACAGAACCTCTTGTTTTGGAGGCTGAAAAGGGGCAGGTAGTAACCTTTACCATACAGGCTTATTCTCAGGATAAGGCGGGAAATAAAAGTGATATAATTACCCGAGAAGTTATCTTAGATCAGGAAATTATTTATGTTTCTACAAAGGGAGCTGAATCGGGAACCGGAACAAAAAATGCACCCTTTAAAAGTTTAGATAAAGCAATTGAGTATGCTTTTAAAAAGAATAGACGCAACATCTATATTTCTGAGGGAATCTATAACTTTTCTGAAAGTATATCAGGATCAGCACCTATAATTATAACCGGAGGCTTTTCTTCTGAGAACTGGCAATCCGGAAGTAAAACTACTATTCTCAATATATCTACCAAAAATGAGATTCCTTTCCAGTTAACCGACAATTCCTTTCAATTTAGAGATTTGAACATCAGGGATTCAAGAGAAGAAAATAATTATCCCATAATAAATTCACTTCGGGGTGATATAAAATTAGAAAACTGTACCGTTACTACAGTAAATCCGAAATTTATTGACGTTTCCTCCGGAAAATTAAAAATTGATAATTGCACGATACAAGGAGAAGGAATTAAGGAAAGTAATTTATTGCGGATAGCTCACGGGACCCTTGAAATTACAGATTCATCGTTAAGTCTAAAAGCGGGGAATGGTTCCCAAAAAATCATTACCCTAACGAACTCCGGTGATTCGGTCATTACCAATTCAAGCTTTTCGATTTCAGGAGGGGAAATAATTACCGGAATTAAAATAAATGCTTCCGGCCTAAAAGTGAACGATTCTGTTATGAATATACAAGGTGCAGCAAAAAGTGCCTTGGCCATTGACTCCAGAGATGCCAGACTGGATGTAACCGCCACAAATATTAATATTAGTAACTCTCCTGTAGTTACGATACTCCTTTCTTATAACGGAGTTATCAATCTTGTCAATTCAACCCTGGAAGCAACATCGGATAAAAACAGTACGGCCATTTATGCAAGATCAGGAATTGTCAACATCGATAATTGTTCGCTATATGGCCGCGAAAGCAGCAACAGTATTTATACTATCCAATGCATCGGTACTATGACATCAATAAAAAACAGTACCATCGAAGGACATGGCGCGGACGACACTATTGGAGTTGTACTTAAGCAATGTTACGGTGAGGTAAAGAATAATCAGATAACCGTAAGCCCGGGCCGGAATAGAATATATGGAGCTCAGATAACAGGTAAAGGAAAGCTGATTCTAAGCAATAATAAAATACTTTTACCTGCCGATAAAAAAGAGGGTATTGCACTTTTCCTGGATTCACCAAACAAGGAGCTTACTATAACGGGAAACAGTTTCTCCGGATGGAAATACTTATTAGCAGCTACTGCTCAGGATTCTGTTGTTTGGAAACCGGAAAAGGCAGCAGTATCTATATCTCAGATTGCCGCCTTAAACAGCTATACACCGCCGGATGAAACAATTGCGCTTATCATTAAGGATAACAAAGAGCTAAGCGGTAAAGATAATTAACCTATTCCCAGAACCATACAGGATCGTTGGAAGAGTAATCTGTTCTCCATAACCCATTTCCTATCGTTAAAGCGAAGAGAGTATTCGTGTCTGCAGTTCCAAAAAAGGAAAAAGACTGGATCGTGACCTCAGAAAGCTGGATTGAATAGTAAGCATTTCCGCTAGGTTCTACAGGTTCCGAGATATTTCCCTGCGGAATTTCATAATATCCCTTTCCTTTAGTACCCACAACAATAATTCCGTTTTCTTCAGCGTGAGGAACCGATTCAAAGTCCGTAAATTGTATAAGCTTTTTCTGTCTTGTATCATCCCTCAAAATAGGAGAATTGTCCCACCTGTCTTCGGCAACGGTATACTTAAGGATATAACCTTCTAAAGTAGCAATATAAATATCCCCCTGGTTATCAGAAAAGATACCGCTGAAATTACTAGCCTGTTTCACCGTTCCATCCTCCAGGGTTACCTCGGGAGGTCCTATACCAGTTAACGAAGCCGGATCAGCGCCTTTAAGTATTGTCCCCGGGGTTATAAACCAGTATTCCCCGGAGGTGGTGCTATAAGCTCCATCAATAAGTGCTAACGTATCGGTTGCTGAAGTAGAAATAAATTGACTACCATCGTATTGAAGTAAGGAATAATTGGATTCGGATTCGACTGTTATAAAAAGAATATCATTTATAGAAAACATAGCGGTAACGGGATTATCTGAATATAAATTCTCTCCCCAAGTTAGTTCTTCGGTATTTAAGGGAAATAACCCTACAGATTCTGATTCGAGGGAGCTAAAGGCTGCATAAGTAATACCGTTTACATCTACCAGATCAAGAGTCAGTGTATTTTCAAATCCGGAAGGATAATTTACCGGACTCCACTCATCCTCATCCGTTGCTCTTCTAAAAACATTTCCCGCGGCTGCGAAATAAGTATTATCTTCAAATACAATACCTGTAACAGAAACCTCTTTGCGTAAATTGGACTGTATTGTAGGCTGTTCATTTTCCAAGCTGTAAAAAATTCCAAATTCCTCCCGGTCACAGCCTATAAAAATCAGAAGGGGAATTAATATAAAAAACATGCTGTATACTTTGATTCTAAGTATTTTCATAATTGAATTATTCTCCTTAAAAATGGTAAAGCGCTGAGAGGGTTATTTCCAAAAAATTTCCGTATCTTGATTGCTCGGTGGGGGGAGGATTAATGAGATAAATCTGCGGAATCCACCAATACACAAAATTTACACCAAAAGACCATTCAGCATTGTACTTCCAAAAAATGGAAGCAGCAGGCTTTACGATAGGTTCTATATGAAAATTATTGGATAATCGAGACATATTCATACCAACTCCTAAAGAGAGGGGTATTTCAAAAGGAAAACTTCTTAAGTAGTAGCTTAATTTACCAGTAACGGGCAACATAAAAAGAGTTCGATTATTGGGACTGAAAGAAAAAATTCCTCCCGCCTCCAGACCTATAGTCCAGCGGTTATTCAAAAATGACGCCCAATGCAGAGAACCGCCGCCGCCTAATGATAGATTTGTTGGAGAAACAGTTCCATCAAGGGATTGGAAAAACAGGGGAATTATAGGACCTAAATTAATGGTCAATACCTGATCCCCAAGGGAATATGTTTCTATGATCATCTCTTCTTCTTCGGTTTCACTCTGGGATTGTACCGTAAAAATTATACACAATAGGAGAAGAATGGTAAAAATGGTCCGTCTCACTTATTTCCTCACTTCCATACATAATATATGCGCGATATAAAGCAAATTATTTTAATTAATAGTATCACGTACAACAATGGGTATTCAAGATATGATTAAAAGAGAAGAGGAATTCATAGGTCCATAGTAGTCAACTTGATATGGAGCTCTATTTGTGGTACACACAGATATGATTGATGTTCAAAACCTTGAAGATACAAGGAAACTTCCCCTCCAGAAAGTGGGAGTTAAAAATCTTCAATATCCCATAAGGGTTTTAGATAAGGTACACAAAATTCAGCACACTTCTGCTACCGTAAATCTGTACGTGGATCTTCCTCACCATTTCCGGGGAACCCATATGAGCCGATTCATAGAAGTATTTAATAAGCACTATACAGATCTTGCCATGCCAAAATACCTCCACATGTTGGATAACATAAGAAAATCGTTAGAAGCCGAAACCGCGTATGGTGAGGTAAATTTTCCTTATTTCATAGAAAAGAAGGCCCCTGTCTCTAGTTTAAAGGGTATGATGGAATATTCATGCCAGTATATAGGAAAAACAGGTAAAGATGTTCGGGACTTCATTGTCGGTATCACCGTACCTGTTACCACGGTATGCCCCTGTTCTAAGGAAATAAGTACCCGGGGTGCTCATAATCAGCGCAGCTTGGTACATATTGAAGTAAAATTAGGACCTTTTTTTTGGATAGAAGACATCATAGATGTAGTAGAAAGATCCGCCAGCAGTGGAGTCTATGCCCTTCTCAAACGGGAGGATGAAAAGTATATAACCGAATATGCTTACGATAATCCTGTTTTCGTAGAAGATTTAGTCCGGGAAGTAACAATCAATCTTGAAAAATTAAATCATTTTCCTTGGTTCAGTGTGGAAGCTGAAAATTATGAAAGTATCCATAATCATAATGCATACGCCTATATTGAAAGGGGTGAAAGAAAATGAACAGAGTTAGTGAAACTGTCGATTACACTTCTATAAAAAACGTAATTGTCAGTGTTTATGATAAGACAAACCTGGATGTCTTGATTCCCGCATTAATAAATCTCTGTCCGGATGTAACATTTTATTCCACCGGGGGTACGTTTCGGGCGTTGGAAAGGATCCTTGGTGATGAGAGTAGGGTGAGACTTGTATCTATATCAGACTATACCGGTCAACCGGAAATGCAGGGGGGGTTAGTTAAGACTCTAGACTTTAAAATCTACCTAGGTCTTTTAAACGAACCCTTCAACAACGAACATGATAATTATTTACAAAAAGCAAAGGGTGTCTCCTTCGATATGGTTATTGTAAATCTATATCCGTTTAATCAAGTCACGGCAAAATCCGATGTATCATTAGAGGAGGCCCGCAGCAACATTGATATCGGCGGACCCTGTATGTTAAGAGCAGCAGCCAAAAATTTTATCCGAGTAATCTCTCTTTGTGATCCGACTGATTATCCTGTACTATTAGAAACACTTCGTAAAAGTTCAGGCAGAATCAATATAGAGCAACGGTTCGAATTTGCCAAAAAGGCATTTTCCCATACTGCTGCATATGACGATTCCATCATGAAGTTTCTTTTTTCTATAGATCCCACAGTGGTAAAGAATGAATACACCTTTCGACAGGAGGAATAGCTACATGGCAAAGGATCTAAAAAAGATGTATCGGAAAGTAGTGTCCGATTCATTCCCATCTAATTTAGAGATAACCTTCAGAGAGGGAGAAGAGCGGCAAACCTTGATATATGAGAAGGTAGAATGGGACATACAAGGAGAAAAGCGGGGGCTGCGATATGGAGAAAACCCTGATCAGGAAGCGGCTTTGTATCGTCTTCTAAACGGTAATTTGGTTCTCGGCGATACAAAAAATATTGCTCCGGGAAAATGGCTTTGTTCAGATATGGAGCTGCTTCAGTCCGGCAAACATCCGGGAAAAATAAATATCACCGATATTGACAGCGCGCTGAATTTTCTTAGATATCTAAATGAACAACCCTGTGCAGCCATCATGAAACATAATAATCCCTCAGGCGTTGCATTGGGTATCTCATTAGAAGATGCCTATACAAAGGCGTACCGGGCGGACAGAATAGCCTCCTTTGGAGGCGCGGTGGCTTTGAACCGGTCGGTGGACAACGCTACGGCGGAAGCTATTGCATCGAGTTACGTGGAGGTTGTAGCAGCACCGGATTATGAGGCGGGAAGTGTGGATATTCTATCACAACGGAAAAATTTGAGGATTCTACATGTAAGAGACATTGATAAACTCCAAAACTATCAAAAGGATAAAGTAGTAGACTATAAATCGCTTACCGATGGAGGATTGATTCTCCAATGGTCCTTTACTCCCAAAATTCTGGAAAAAGAAGATTTAGAACCGGCAAGTACTGAATATAAAGGAAAAACCTACTCCATCGATCGCTCTCCTACAGAAGAAGAGATGCAGGACATGCGTTTTGGATGGCTTGTAGAAGCAGGTGTTACCAGTAATTCCGTCATATACGTAAAGGACATGGTAACTGTGGGTATTGGTACTGGCGAACAGGACCGAGTTGGTGTGGCCGAAATTGCCAGAGATAAAGCATACCGAAAATACTCGGAACACCTTTCTTGGGAACAGTTTGATAAGCCGTATTCCGATTTATCTGAGAAAGATAAAAAGATTATAGATGAGTGTGCTGCCTCAGCCCACGGCGGACTTAACGGAAGCATAATGATTTCAGACGCTTTTTTTCCCTTTAGAGACGGAGTTGATGTCGGAATCAAAGAAGGGATAACAGGAGTAGTACAACCCGGCGGAGCTCTCCGGGATCATGAAGTAATACAGGCTTGTAACGAATCTAAAATAACTATGGTTTTTACCGGTCAACGTAGTTTTCGGCATTAATATGTTTATAACAAAATACAGAAGGAAACTGTTTATTTCCGTTACCGTTTCTACAGCAGTTATTATCCTTATTCTGTTTTTTTCACTCCGCATTTTAGTACAGAAACAGAGTACCAATGAGAATTTGAAATCTGTAATGCGTGAAATAAGAACAACAAATTCATCTGTACAATTACTTAGTCAAGCCGTTACCATGTTGATTGATGATACCCGTGAAATAAGAGAAACGATTTCTATGTCTGAACGGGATTACTCTTTTATTCAAAAACAAAACTCTATTAGACCGGAAAATGAAGAGACTGAAATAGACAAAGAGGAACCTGAAAAGATTAAGGGATTCTTTCAAGCTCTAAACCGTATTCAGGAAGAAGATCGGATTGATAAGCTTACTCAAGACTACCTTGATTTTATAGAATCGGATGATTTTAACTCTCTTCTTGAGGATCATAATCTTAGTCTAAAGAAAAATGAACCGAGATCTTCTATTATATTTAAAGAAGAAAAACCGTTCTTTAGTATAACCATTAACGATAAAGGAAATTTCAATCTTTATGCATTTTCCGGCCTAAGCATCTCTTTCTCCTCGGTAAATCCCCGGGTTCGCAAATTTATTCAGGATGCAATAAATAATAAATCGGATACAAAAGAAAAAAATAAACAGGAAGATCCATGGGTAACGGAACTAGTAATGGAAATAAAGAAAATACAAACAGATGGAGGCTTCCTGCATACCCTTAAAGAAAACGGATACCGCCTTGACACCTCTCCCAGAATGGAGGAGGAGTATCTTTTTTTTGATTTCCATGATTCTCAAAATGAGATTGTAGGTTCAATCGGTTATCAGCTGATTACCGGAAGAGCATTTGTATTCGATAAATCCGGTATCCCGTTGGAATCCATTGAGGTGCTTAACACTCGGAGTATCTACGAAAGAGAAAAAAAAAAGCCTGGTCAAAAACAATCCTAATATGCGGAACCCATGAAGGATTAGCTGATTCCATAATACTGCTCAATTTTAATTCTGAAACTGCTAAAATTGATATGATCAGTATTCCTCGGGATCTATACTTCCAGGGACGGAAACTCAACTCTACCTTTGGTCTTTACGGTATTGAAGCTCTTAAGCGGGACATATTTCATATCACTAAAATTCCGATTCAACATTACATTGTTATAGATATGTATGCTTTTATCGAGGCAATAAATGCCATTGGAGGCATAGATATTGTACTGGAAGAATCATTGACGGATCCCACCTATATCATTAAGGAAGAAGGTAAATGGAAAACACTCCATTACGATGCGGGTTTTCATCATCTTGACGGTCTCGGAGCACTGCGTATAGTCCGGTCCCGTCATACCTCTTCTGATTTTGCCCGGTCCCGACGTCAGCATAAAATATTGTCTGCTCTTGTAAAGAAAATTAACAATAAATGGATGCAGGGGGAGGGGTTTGTAACTAAAATGACGAAATTATTATTGAAATATTGTTATACCGATTTCTCTGTGGCAGAAATAGTAAAGTATTATTTTAAGTACCGGAATTATGATATCGGTGAGAGTGTTGTCCTGAATACGGATAATGTACTTTACCATACCTACTCAAATTTGTATTATTTAGAGGAAAATACAGGAGTCGATGAAGGCTATAATAAAGGAGCTTGGATACTTCTGCCTTTAGGTGGCTGGGAGATCATAAGCCACTACATAGAATCTATTATATACGGAGGTCATACTAATGAATAATATTGTTCCTAGAAATACACTGGTAAAACAGGGAACAAAGGCTGTTGGAGGTATCGGCGGAGGCGCAGCTCTGCTTATACTTAGGGGAATAGCCAATTTTGGTGCCGGCTTATCTCTCCCGGGGCTTATTGTAGGAGGGGTCATCACGGTAATCGGTTTGGGCACAAGCTCATCAAAAAGCGACCGTTCCAGCGGTCTTCTAGTAACCGGCGCAGGATTACTTACCGCTGCAGCTTCACTTCCGATAGTAGGCGGTCTTGCATCTTTTCTCATGGGGGCTGCCGGAGTAGGTCTGCTTATCGGAGGCGGTATCAGTCTATATAAGTTCATCAAGGGACTGAAATCAAGAAAATAAGGAACCTCGGAGTGAAATCCGTAAAGCACGCATACTATCTGGAAGTTTACGGGTGCCAGATGAACAAAGCCGAAGCTGCCGCATTGGAGGTGGAGCTATCTAAACGAGGATGGATTCAGAGCCCTGTCCCGCAGAATGCTGATCTTGTAGTTATTCACACCTGTTATATTAGAAAAACAGCGGAACAACGAATCTGGGGAAGATTAGGTTACTATCGTTCTTTAAAATCAAAGAAGGCAGGACCCAAAATACTAGCTGTAATGGGTTGTATGAGAGAAGCGGCGGGAGAGGAAATGCTCACAACCTATCCCGAAATAGATATTCTTGTTTCCACTTTCGATTCCAAACGGTACCAACATCTCATTGATCTAACGGAATCAAAACTAGACACTGGAAGCAAAAACAAAATCATATCCAATGGAGAACAGTACAATTTTTCTAGCATTCACGCCTTTCCGGATGAATACAAATCATTTGTTCCAATAATGCATGGATGTAACAATTTTTGCACCTATTGTGTGGTTCCATACGTTCGGGGAAGAGAAATATCCCGCGATATAACTCAAATATTATCTGAGATAGAAGAATTGGATGCAAATGGATTTAAAGAAATAACCCTTCTCGGACAGAATGTAAATTCATATAGTTTTCTGCATAACCAGAATCTCTATACTTTCCCGAAACTCCTTCATGAAATAGCACAGAAAGTTAATTCTATCCGATGGGTTAGATTCCTTACATCTCATCCCAAAGATTTCAGCAGTGAATTGATTGATGTTATTGCTGAGAATCCTAGTATATGCCGGCATATTCACCTACCCGTACAACACGGATCAGATAATATATTAAAACGGATGAACCGTTACTATACCGTTAAAAAATATATAGAAACCATTGAAAATCTTAAAAAGAATATTAAGGATGTAACGTTTTCAACAGATCTTTTAATTGGTTTTCCCGGTGAAACCGAAGAAGATCTGCAGCTCACAATGGACCTTATGAGGGAAGTGCGTTTTCAAGATGCCTTTATGTACCGGTATAATCCAAGAGAAGGAACAAAGGCATCTAAATTCGTAGACAGCCTGGATGAATCCATTAAACTGGAAAGACTTTCGAGGGTAATCGAACTGCAGAAACAGATCTCCCTTGAGGAACGTCAGAAAAATATTGGCCGTACTCTCACTGTATTAGTAGAGGGTATCTCAAAAAAAGACCCTTCTGATGTTATTGCTCGTACGGAAACCGATTGTATGGCGGTTTTTCCCGGTTCCTCCGACATAATAGGCACATTCCGAAATGTAGAAATATCAGCTCTTAAGGGTAATACTCTTAAGGGAAAGGAGCTTCAAAAATGCCTTGGAAATTGATTGCTTTTATATTGATAATTGGGTTGGTTGTTGTTTTCATCGGATTTAATATTGAAAATAAATCCGATATTTCATTCGGATTTGCAGTTATCGAAGATGTTCCGATATTTATAAGTCTTTTCACAGCGTTTTTATTAGGCGCCATTGTCGCGCTTCCATTTACGATTTCTAAAAATAGGAAATCAAAATCAAAATTAAAAAAGATGAAAAAAGAGAAAAAGACAAAAAAGAACACTCCAGAAAAGAACAAAACGGATTTACCGGCGGAGTCAGGGAATGAGATTTCAGAACAATAAAACCTTTTTAATTTTATTTTTTTTTCTTGTACTAGTGGCATTGCATGGGCAAAGCACCCTGCAGAATGCTAAAGTATTAGCAAACGACGGAAAATCCCAAGAAGCACTTGAATTATATAAGACTTGGCTGGCTTCCAATCCTGAATCAGAAGAGTATGCTTCTGTTCTCTTTAAGGCAGCCACTCTTTTAAATAAAACTGAGGATATTATATCTTTTCTAAAGAAGTATGCATCTGCTAATAGAAAATCTTTACTTGGAGCGGCCCGATTAGCCGAGACTGCAGGATATTTTGAAGAAGCTCAGCAATGGTATTTGAAATCAGCCTATTATCCTTTAGAACCGGGTAATGAGATGCTGCCGCCTTATCCCGGCGATCTTATTAAATCAGCAGCTCTCCTTGTGGAGATGGGAAGATTAGAAGAGGGAGTAAATCAAATCAAAAAAGTCCTTTCCTCCACAAATGATATTGTTTTGATACAACAAGCCTCGTTATTAGCCGCCCGTATTTTAGCTGCATCGGGTAAGGTAAATGAAGCTATATCTAATCTATCTTCGCTGCACAAATCCATTTCTCCTAAGTCAGCAATCGTACCGGAATCTCTTTTGTTCCTCTTTATACTTTCAAGAATGGAAAAGAAAGATAGTATAGCATCTGAAACGTTTGAGCTGTTACAGGAGAATTATCCAAAGAGTCCTGAATACAATATCGCACTTCGATTGCGGGAAGGTACCAAACCGGGTGACACCGTCGTTCAGTATCCTTCTCCTTTTCTAATATTGGATCTCCCTGAAATTCCTTATGGAAAAAAGATTACACCCATGGAAGTTGAGAATAAAGTTATAGAAAAGGAATCCCAATCTCCCATAGGTATCCAGGTAGGATCTTTTACTATGAAGGAAAACAGTATACATCTCAAACAAGAACTCATAAAGAAGGACATTTCCGCATATATCTCTGAGACAGATTTATCCGGGAAAAAATATTATAAGGTAATTGTTCCGATTCAGGAAAATCAGGATTCACAGATTTTATTGGACAGACTTAAAGAGAAAGGTTACGAAGGATTCTTCGTCTTTTAATCCGCTGTGCTATTTTTCTCTTCTATTTGTTCCATTTTAATTGTATTTCCATGTATTAATGATACTTGACGCGCTGAAACTTGCGCAGGTATTAGTTCAATCCTTTTCACCACTCGTTGATTGTCCTCTGATATATCAAGGGAGAGCACGTATGTATATCTGTCTTTTATTAAACCGTTTTCGCCAATTTCAACTAATTCTAAAACATTATAACCACCGAAATTGTAAAGTACATAACCTCCCGAAGAGATTGAATGGGGAGATCTGTATGTATATCGAGGTTCCGCGAAAAAAAACTCATACCCATTTTTATTTTTATAAAGACCGTCCAGTTCAATCTGGGACAACGCAACCTCATCCCGATACTTTTCGATAATAACTTTTTGAAGATTCTCGGTGAGTCTACGGTATGTCCCGTCCCATTCATCGGTATTATAAAGATTCAATGCAAGAGAATCAGTACTTAATATTGTAAGAGTCGCTCCTTTAACTTTGGTTTCCATTGTTTGGTTTCTGATTAAAAGGTCAAGCCCGGGTCCGTAAGGAGAGTTCTTTCGTTTATATGATGAGTTCCAATTATAATTTTCCTGGCGGTCCGTTGAGTAAAAGGTAATTTTTCTCTGTTTTAAATCGAAAATCAGAATATCCTCAGATTCTGTATCTCCTCCTGTAGATCGGTACCAAGGTCCGCTTATAAAAGACTCAATTTTATCTTTGTCTCCTCTACTTAATTCTCTTATAGTTTCCTCCACGATATTAGCGCCGGGTATGCGTTCTTCCCTCACTTTTACGTAACCGTTTTCCTGAAGTTTCCACATATAAGTGGTCATTAGAAGGTCCTGGTCGTCCCCGCCGTCGGGATGTTTGGAATAGGTTATTATAGGATAGGATGCTCCGTCGCTATATCCGGATTCGTAAGAAGATGATCGTTCTCTTTTCTCGATTTCAATTGTACCGTCACAAACAATATCTGCAGCTATTTCAAAGGATATGCTGAAGGCTAACGGAGCATTGCTTCTTCGGAATATATTAAGCACCTGCTCACCTTCCTCATTAAGTCCCATGCATATTATCTCTTTAATATGATCTCCTGATACATCATCAAAAATAATATTTAAGGTTCGCACATTAGTAACTCCGATTTTTTCTTCCCAAACCTTCATGAATCCGCCTCTTACCTCACTGTAGTCCACCGCAATAAGGTAAATCGAATCAGTTTGGTCTCCCTTCTTTTTTACCGCTATTAGCTGTTC
This sequence comes from uncultured Spirochaetales bacterium, assembly GCA_964618265.1. Taxonomy (GTDB): domain Bacteria; phylum Spirochaetota; class Spirochaetia; order CAYLLE01; family CAYLLE01; genus CAYLLE01. The sequence goes on from CAZUAE010000001.1 coordinate 52,275, forward strand.
TTCATTTTGATCCATATCAATATCATCATTTACAACATAAACGGGAATATAAGAATCAGGAAGAGAAACTTTTATGAGAGGAAAAAAGGAATCAGAAGTTACATCGGCCTTGGGATTTCCTTTGCCTTCTTCATAACTGGAAAAAACAATATCCTCACTACCGCCGGGAATTATATGCCTTCCCTTCATAATCTCATCGTTTTTATCATCCGGCCCTTTACAGCTGTAAAATAAAATGGCCAAAGAAATAAAAAACAGTACAATGTATTTTCTTATCATAGATATTTACTCAAAGGATAGATAAATAAATCCTCTTGTGGGTTGATTTAATTAAAGTATAAATAGGATCTTGGCAAAGTCAACACGTTCTGTCATTATAGTGTATGGAAAAGCGAGAAATTTATGAAAATCTATCTCCCTTAGATCACCGTTATTATTCTTCTAACCGTGATCTTTTTAATAAAATTAGTGAGTACCTAAGTGAAAAAGCTTCGGTCAAGTATCTGGTAAAAGTAGAATCCGCTATTCTTAAAGGGCACATAAAAAGAGAAAAAGGCGGAATCCCGTATAGTCTGGAAGAACAGATCGATAATCTCATCAACACTGTTACCCCGGATGAGGTTTATCAAGAAGAAGAAAAAACAAAACACAACATTCGTGCTTTAGTGAACGTGATCAAGAAAAAATCACCACGTGATATTAGCCGATTTGTTCATTTGGGGGCAACATCAGTAGACATACTTGATACTGCCTTCAATCTCCGTATTAAAGATGTAATCCATAATGTTATTCTCCCCGTACTTATAGATGTGGAAGAGCTGCTCATCTCTATCACGGAAAATGAAGCAGCAACAGCACAGGTAGGCCGTACCCATGGACAGTATGCTATACCCATAACATTTGGCTTTGCCATGGCTGAATATGTCTCCCGTCTTGGAAAATCAATAGAAGAGATCTTAAAAAAATCCCGTGAATTGCGGGGGAAGCTTTCCGGTGCAGTTGGAGCCTATAATGCCATGGGATTAATCGACGATGATCCTGAGCAATTTGAAAGAGAGGTGTTACAATCCTTGAAGCTGAAACCGTCGGAATACTCGAATCAGCTGGTGGAACCTGAATACCTTCTCCGTCTATTATTGGAACTCAACACCTGTTTCGGTGTTTTTGCCAATCTCGCCGATGACCTTAGAAATCTTCAACGCTCAGAAATAGCTGAATTACAGGAATTATTCTCAAATAAACAGGTAGGCTCTTCCACCATGCCGCAGAAAAGAAATCCATGGAATTCTGAGCATGTAAAGAGTTTATGGAAAACATTTTGTCCCCGGGTTATTACGTTCTACATGGATCAAATCTCTGAACATCAAAGGGATTTAACGAATTCCGCATCATCACGATTCATTACCGAATACATTACCGGATTTGCAAGCGCCGCTGCTCGATTGAAAAAGATTTTATCCACATTAAAAGTTGACCGATTACAGATGAAAAAAAATATATCCCTTGCTGGTGATTTACTGCTTGCAGAAAGCGCTTACATTCTTTTAGCTTTAGGAGGAGAATCTGAAGGTCATGAAGTTATCAGAACGATAACCCTGAAATGTGAAGAAAAGAAAACATCCCTTTTAGAGGAGTTAAAGAATTTTTCCAGTGCATATTCTCTTATTAAGAATGAACTAAAGAAACGGGAGATTGATATAGATGTTTTTTTCTCTGATCCTGAACACTACATTGGAAAGGCTAAACTGAAATCAGAAAGAATTGCAAATTCCTATAAAAATAAAATGCAGCAAATAAAGGAGGAATTATAAGTTATGGAGTATAGGGAAGCATTGAGTTACGATGAAATATTACTACTACCTTCTTATTCCGACTTTTTACCCGGAGAAGCAGATGTTAAAACACGGCTTTTTAATAAACTCAACCTTAATGTTCCGATAATGTCTGCTGCTATGGACACGGTAACAGAAGACCGGTTAGCTATTGCCCTGGCTCTTGCCGGCGGAATCGGTGTAATCCACAGGAATATGAACCCAGAAAACCAAGCTGACCAAGTAGGAAATGTCAAACGATTCTTAAATTGGATTATCGACGCTCCGGTAACCGTGGAAACCAAACAAACTGTTTCAGAAGCATGGAAATTAATGAAGGATTACGATATATCGGGGTTACCTGTACTGGAAGAGAATACATTAAAGGGTATTCTCACGAGCAGGGACCTCCGTTTTTGCAGGGATTTTTCTCTTAAAGTGAGGGATGTCATGACTCCTGATCCGATTGTTGAGACGGGAATTCCAAGTATTGATAGTGCCCAGGAAAAGTTCGATACCCATAAAATAGAAAAATTACCGGTAGTAGACGATCAAAAGAAACTGACCGGACTAATAACCGTAAAGGATTTAGAAAAAAAACGTCAGTTTCCTGATGCAGCTACAGATGCTCAGGGAAGGCTTCAAGTGGGAGCAGCCGTCAGTCCTTTAGATTTCGAGCGGCGTTTACCTCTTCTAGTTGATCACAAAGTTGATTTTATTGTCATCGATACCGCTCACGGCGACTCGAAAAATGTGATAGAGGCAGTAAAAAATATTAAAAGAAAATACGATATTTTTGTTATAGGCGGAAATGTCGCTACGCCGGAAGGTACAAAACGGCTGGTTGATGCAGGCGCGGACGCTGTAAAAGTCGGAGTTGGCCCCGGTTCTATTTGTACTACCAGAGTAATTGCAGGAGTAGGGGTACCTCAGTTCAGTGCCGTTCTCTGGTGTGCCGAAGAAGCTGCTAAAACAGGCACCCCCGTTATCGCCGATGGGGGTATAAAATATTCAGGAGACATCGTAAAAGCCTTGACTGCAGGAGCTCATACGGTGATGCTGGGAAACCTGTTTGCCGGTCTACGGGAATCACCAGGAAGAGAAATTATATACGAAGGACGTATTTTCAAGCAGTACCGCGGAATGGGTTCGATCGGAGCTATAAAGAAGGGTTCAGGTGACCGGTATCAGATGAGTGATAGTGAGGAGCCTGTTCCAGAAGGTATAGAGGGCAGGGTGCCGTACCGTGGAGAATTGAAGCCGTTCCTGCACCAATTGGTTATGGGACTGCGTAAAGGAATGGGGTACTGCGGATGCAGGAACCTCGAAGAGTTGAGAAGATATCGGAATTTTGTCAAAATGAGTTCTGCCGGGTTAAAGGAGAGTCACGTGCATGATGTGACCATCACCCAGGAACCGCCGAACTATTCAAGATAACCGGGTAAATATTGGGATGGATACTATACTGATACTCGATTTTGGAAGCCAAACTACTCAATTGATCGGAAGGCGAATCCGGGATATGGGAGTGTATACGGAGATAATTTCCGGAGAAACTCCGCTGGATGAAATTCCTTTGACGGATGTAAAGGGTATTATTCTGTCGGGATCGCCCTTTTCGGTAACTTCCCCCGATTCTCCCGCCCCCTTTTCAGGTATTTACGATTTAGATCTTCCGCTGTTGGGGATCTGTTATGGTCTTCAACGGATGAATGCCGATAACGGAGGAATTGTTAAGGGACTGGATACCAGAGAATACGGCAGGTCAGCTGTACACATCAAAGAACAACATCCGCTCTTTAACGGGGTACAAAACGGTTTTACTTCATGGATGAGTCATGGAGACAGTATCGAAAAATTAGCTTTAGGATTTAGAGAGATTGCATCTTCAGAACACGGATTCCCCGCAGCTGTGGTAAAAGATGATGGACACCCTATGATGGGCATACAGTTCCACCCGGAAGTTACACACTGTGAATACGGCAACCGGATTTTGGAAAATTTTGCGGTTGACATTTGCGGTGCAAAACGGGAATGGAATATAGACCGTTACTTAGAAGAAAGCGAAAGAAAGATACACCGTACAATAGAGGAAAAACCGGTTCTGCTTTTAATTTCCGGAGGAGTCGATTCCACTGTTGTAGCTGCAATGTTACTTCGTTTTCTCCCGGCGGAGAAGATACACCTCATGTATATCGATACAGGCCTTATGCGTCAGGGTGAAACGGAAGAGGTGACGGAAAATCTCAAGATGCTGGGGGCAAGAAACCTTTATATAATTCATGCACAGGAACGATTCCTTTCTGCTCTCCGGGGGGTAGCTGATCCTGAGGAAAAACGGAGGATCATCGGTGATATGTTTATTACAGTACAAACCGAAGAGATAGCAAAACATATCCCGGAGAATTTTTTCCTGGCTCAGGGAACTTTATATACTGATATGATCGAATCGGGAAAGGGTGTTGGGAAAAAAGCACATGTCATAAAGTCTCACCATAATGTACGATCCCCCCTGATAGAAAAAAAACGCAATGACGGTCTTCTTATTGAACCTCTGGCAAAACTTTATAAGGATGAGGTCAGGAGGCTGGGTCTTCACCTTGGGGTATCGGAGAACATTATTAAACGTCATCCCTTTCCGGGTCCGGGTTTGGCTGTCAGAATACTCGGTGAAATAACCGAAGAAAAATGTGATATACTAAGGCAGGCAGACGATATTTATATCCGGGAACTCAAACGGAGAAATTTATACGATCAAATATGGCAGGCTTTTTCTATTCTGCTCCCGGTAAGATCTGTGGGTGTAGCAGGTGATGTCCGGGAATACGGATATGTGCTGTCTCTTAGAGCTGTCATATCTTCCGACGGGATGACAGCAGATGTTTATCCGTTTCCCCCGCGGGACCTTTTGGAAATATCGTCTCTAATAACAAATAGAGTAAAACATATCGGAAGGGTTGTTTACGATGTATCCAGTAAACCTCCCTCAACAATAGAGTGGGAGTAAAGAAAAATGCAGACATCATATGAAGTCATTTTTAATGCTGTCCATTTTAATGGTCCAGATCGCCTTCCTCTGCAATTTCCTTCATTGGGTATGGACGATACAGCCCATGCCGACTGGAACCAAAAAGGTACCGGCGATAGTTCCAAAAGAACAAGCATCGATGAATGGGGATGCGCATGGAGCCGGACAGAAACAAAAAATATGGGACAGGTAACGGGGCATCCTCTTTCAGATTGGAACTTACTAAAGGATTATCAGTATCCGGATCCTGATAATCCTGACCTTTATGAAGGAATGGATAAAAAAATAAAAGCCGGAGACGGAAAATACAGACTTACCGGTATATTCATGCTGTTTTTCGAACGTCTTCACTCCCTGCGCGGTTTTGAAAATACCCTGACCGACCTTTATCTGGAACAGGATAAAATTGCTCAACTAGCAGATAAAGTTGTAGATTTCGACATTAGAATAATCGAAAATATCTCTTCCCGATTTCCGAATGAAATTCACGGGTTCCAATTTACCGATGATTGGGGTACTGAACAATCAGGTTTTATCCAAACTGAATTATGGGATGATTTTTTTAAGCCGCGGTACAAAAAGATATTCGATGCGATAAAAGATAAAGGATGGGACGTTTGGATGCACTCCTGCGGTAAAATAAACCAGTATATCCCATCATTACTGGAAATTGGATGCGATGTCTTAAATCTACAGCAACCCACAACAAACGGGATTATTGAAACCGGTAAAGAATTTGCGGGTAAAGTATGTTTTTCCTCCCTCTGTGACATTCAGCACACGTTACCATTTAAATCTAGAGATGAAATTGAACGGGAATCAAAGGACCTTCTTACATATTGGACCACCGACAGAGGAGGGTTTATACTCTCAGACTACGGTAACGGAGAAGCCATCGGAGTTTCTGATGATAAAAAACAGATTATGTTGGATGCATTCCTAAAATATGATCCCTGGAAGAAAAAACAAGCTTCAATCTGATTTAATCCGTGAGGTTAAAGAAAAATATTATTTTTTACATGAAACAGTGGAAATGTTTGGAGGTGGCGGGAATCGAACCCGCGTCCTGAAGCGAGCAGCACAGGCTTCTACAGGCATATTCTTTCGTTTTATTTCAGGATAAAGCAGGTCGAAAGAAAAACCTCTTTATCCCTATCCTGGGTTATTTTCCCAACCGGCTTACCAGGCTAACCGGCGGTAAGTTTCGATGTCTGTCAGACCGTTTTGCTACTCGAAACACCATAGCAAAGGTCCGTTAGCCGTGCTTACGCAGCAGCTAAAGTATAATCTGCTTCTTCGTTGGCAGTTATAAAAGTTTTGCCGGATTATGGAGTCGGCGCTCCACCTGCAACCTGGGCTGACAACGACCTCCAGTCGAAACCGGGTCACCCCCATGTATAACCAATATATACATTTTTTCTCAAAAAGTAAAGAAAATTCAGCTTCCAGCAATTCGGTCAGGCGCCAAGCGATTCTAAATTGTAAATTTAGAATCACTGTAATACAGCGGATGGTATATGTAAAATGGGATAGCAAAAAAAAAACTAGTATTTTAGCCGCTTCCGTATTTCCCTTTCCGCTTCCCGCTTCTGATCACGTCTTTTTATATCTTCCCGTTTGTCATAGGCACGCTTTCCCTTACCTAAACCCACTTGAACTTTTACTTTTCCATCCTTTAAATGAAAATTAATGGGAATGAGGGTATACCCCTTTTCATCAACCTTCCGTTTTAATCGTTTTATCTCCTGTCTATGGGCGAGCAGTTTTCTATCTCTATCCGGATCATGATTATAGATATTTCCGAATGGATAGGGTGTAACATGAAGGCCGATGAGCCAGAGTTCGTTATCTCGGATCCTCGCATATGCATCGGAAAAGGAGAATCTATTCGTTTTCATAGACTTTACTTCTGTACCTTTTAGTTCAATTCCGCACTCTATAGTTTCATCAAAGGAATAATCGTGTCTGGCTCTTCTGTTATCCGCAATTATTGAGCTGTCCCTTTTCTTTGCCATTATACAAGTTCCTCTCTACTGTTGATCGGGGAATAATACAGGGCGAAAACCCAAAAAGGGTGTACACCAACTCGGCGGCTGATGTCCCCTGGCAGTAAAAGCTATTTTTTCGTTATTTGCCCAAGAACCTCCGCGAACAGGCGCGACTGTTCCATCAAAATCACTTTCAAGATCATAAAATAACAAACTATTCGGAAAAAACCAATCACTGCACCATTCCCAAAGTCCTGTCCCCATTCCCCTAAGAGAGTAATCCCCGGGCTGCATCAAAGTTACCGGAACAGGCCCGGGATCAGCTGTGTTTTTATCTTCTTCATTCCGCCCATTACCTAAAGCTGCATACTCCCATTCCCATTCTGTGGGTAGTCTAACCGTATAACCAGACAATTGCTCAGAATATTCTGATTCAAGCCATCCACAAAAGGCTTCCGCGGCATACCGTGAAACAAATGCAACGGGATGATCTGTTTTTCCTTCCCATCTACTTATATCAGCAAGATAATCTTTAGAAATGAAGTCCTGTGCCATAAGCGCATCAGCGTTATCCTTCCGCCACTCCGGATTAGTTTTTAGGAATAACTCATATTGATCTTTTCGAATTTCTGTTTCCATCATATAAAAAGAAGAGATGGGAATATCCCTCTTACCACCTTCATCAATCCTAAGAATGCCTGCAGGGATTTCCCGAAACGTGAAGGTGCCGGCGGAAATCAAAGACAGATCGGTTTTTTCTGCATTAATTATTACGGTGCGCTTGTCATAATTATATTCATTTTTACTATATTTATTATTAAAGCTAATTTCTTTAGGGAGTAATTCATTTAGATAAGGAAGAAAGTTATATCTTTTGTTAACATGTATAATATTTTTTAACATCTTAACTATACCTTCGTGGTTAAGTACAAGGGAATCACTTGATTTCACGGCGTATCCCTCGATAAAATCAGCAACAGCCCATTTTGCACTGATTATTTTCAAGGATTCATTAAACATTGCATCCAGCGAAGGCGAAGTTCCTTTACCGGCACCAATAAAATCTTCGGATACTTCCGAAAGAACCGCCGGCACAGGATACCGTAGAGTTGATTCTCCAACATGAGACCATCCAGAGAATTCCAGGAATGAATTTTGAACATACTTAATCTCATCGTACAGTTCCAGGTTCACATAAAGTGACTGCTTTCGCGGGAATATGATTGTTCCAAGAATTCCGCCTCCTACTATAACCGTTCGTTTTTCAGACAGAAAAAAGGACTTTTTTATTTCTATTTCGTGTTCACCAGCTTCCACAAATCCCCGGTAAGGTGTATGCCCAACTCTTAATCCGTCAATTACCACGGATGCTCCGTCAGGGAGGGAATTGATTTCCATAATTGATCCGTATTTTTTTATTCCCGGAAACACAAAGACAAAAAATAGTATTAAAAGAATAATAAAGGCATAAACAGCAGAAAGATATACTCCAGGTGCTATCCCCAAAACCGGTTTCAGCTTAACCCTCTCTTCCTTGGTCTCTTTTCTTTTTTCATTTTTCATAGAAAGAAAGTATACGACTCAGTTTTCCGGCTTGTCAACGGAGCTGTTTATTTGATACTCTTTCATGGAAATATATTTACAGCAGGTAATACATGAGGGAATCCTGGAAAACCAGAATAACACAAAAAACGGAGCAATATCTCACATACCGCAAAACAAAGCGTATAAGAAAAAAAGAGAAAAGAAAAAAGAAAAATGTAATTCTCGATTGGGTGGAAGCTTTTTTATGGGCGGCAGTTGTAGTTCTCCTCATAAATCAATACCTCTTTCAGGCTTATCAAATACCTTCCCGGTCAATGATGAATACTCTTCTAATAGGTGACCGGATTTTTGTTAATAAGATTATCTTTGGTCCGGAGTTAATCCCCGGATCAATAAAATTACCGGGCTTTAAGAACCCGGACCGCGGTGAAGTTATTATTTTTGAAAATCCTGCATATATAAGCAAAGGTCCCCTTTTTGATATCATGCAGCGCTTAATTTACATGCTCACCCTTTCGTTTGTAGATATCGACAGAGATGAAGAGGGTAATCCCCGACCTCATTTCCTTATAAAACGCGCGGTTGGTGTAGGGGAAGACCGCGTACGTATGTATAATGGTATTTTAGAGATAATGCCTAAAGGTGAGAGTTATTGGTACCCCGAACCTTCATTTATGGGATATGCCGGACTTGAATACCCTGTTAGAAGGATTACAAACACAGAAAATACAGACTTTGCCCGCTACACCGGACTCATGCAGGCATTCCGAAATGAAGGAGTGGATACCGGTCTTCTAAACCTTCCGGCGCCGGAAGGAAGCCTGGAAAATCCGGAATCATTCGCCGCTTCAAAAGGCAGGGAAGAGGGCCATTATCAACTACGGCCGGATCTTGACAGATACGCCCGCACTTTCTGGATATCGGAAATGGGCTGGTATATACCGGAAGACAGACTTTTTCCTTTAGGGGATAATCGTGATAATTCAAGGGATGCACGTTTCTTCGGTCCCGTAGCAGAAAGAAAAGTTTTAGGAAGAGCTATGGTTCGGTACTGGCCACCAGGAAGGATCGGAGATATCCGGTAAGAAAATATGTCTAGATTTTCAGCAAAAAGATATGCCCTTACCTACAGTGGACGGCCTAGAAAAAAAAGACCTCTAAAAATAGTACTGTTTATTTTTGCTCTATTTGTTGTATACAGGATTACTGTTTCGTTTTTTATTGCATCCTACCAAATTAAGACCGACTCCATGCAACCTGCATATCAAAACGGAGATACCATTTTGATATCTCCGTTTCCATACGGGATGATTGCCCCCTTCAGTAACAAGTGGATTAGCCCAATCAGAAAACCTGATAGAGGCGACATTGTTATTTTAGTTCCTAACTTCTACAAAGCACCATCTAATTTTGTCCAAATTATCAGTCCTGTGGTATCTTTTTTTACATTCGGTTTAGTGGATCCGGCAAAAGAAAAAGGGTCACAATGGAACATCCCGCTTGTTGTGAGAAGGATAGTAGGTATTCCCGGTGATAGGCTGGTTATCCGAGATAACATAGCTTATATTCGTCCCTTCGGTTCACAGAATTTTAATTCCGAATACTCTCTCTCTCAAAAAAACTACCCAATTAAAAAAGAAAATATTACGGATAATTGGCCTAAGGATTTTCCTTTTTCCGGAAACATCTTAAGGGAAACAGCTCTGGGAGAGGGAGAATATTTTGTCATGGGAGACAACAGGACTTTAACCACGGATTCCCGCCACTGGGGGCCGATAAACCAAGAACAACTCCGCGGGAAAGTTCTATTGAGGATATGGCCTTTCGGCAAAAAACGTGAATAAATATAATATCCGAGACTTAAACAGCTGCAAAAATCTTTCTCTCTACATACATATACCTTTTTGTATAAAAAAATGTACATATTGCGATTTTTTCTCGGCCGATGAAGGGTATAATTTCGGTAGATTTGCTGACGATATTTTATCGGACCTAGATTATTTCTTTCAACAATTGGAACCGGATGAAATAACCTCGGTATACATAGGAGGCGGAACGCCTTCTTTACTCGGTATCGATAGAATAACCTCTCTTTGCTCCTTAATTTCCCGCAAACTCCCGCATAAACCGGTTGAATGGACAATCGAAGCTAATCCGGAGCATATATCCCTCGAATTCATTAGATCCCTTAGAGATACAGAAATAAACAGGCTGAGTGTTGGAATACAGTCTTTTCACGACAAGCATCTCTCGGCATTAGGAAGACCAGTTTCGGCAAAAAAAAACTTTGAGACTATGGATATATTGGCTTCTGAATGGCCGAAAAGGCTTAATATCGATATTATCAGCGGCATACCCTGCCAAAACAGTAATACCGCCCTTAAAGACATTGAATCAGCCATAAATTGCAATGTTTGTCACATATCATTATATGAGTTGACCTATGAACCTGGAACAGTACTTTTTAATCAGAGAGAAACAGGATTGATTCCCGCCCTAAGCCACGAGACCAAAACCCGAATATACGATGTACAGAAAAATAAATTATTGGAACACGGATATGATAATTACGAAATATCAAACTATGCAAAACCCGGAGATGAATGCCTGCACAATATCCAGTATTGGCAGATGCGTCCATATCTCGGCATAGGTCCTTCAGCGGTTTCAACTATACCGGGAAGATACGGAAATGTTCTACGATTAACAGCAGATCCGAAAATTAGAAACTGGAACTATCAGCAGGAAAAAATCTCACCTAAAGAGTTCCTGTTTGAGCATTTCATTATGGGATTCAGGATGAAGAAAGGTATCGAAATCTCGGCATTAAAAAAAATATTCAAAATAGACCTTGCGAGTTCATTCCCGGGAATTTTTGATAAATGGACCGCGAATGACGGTCTATTTATTGACAAAGGTAGAGTGGGCCTTACCCCTGGCGGTCAAAGATATTTAAATGTTTTCCTACAGGATCTTCTAGACGGTATGGACACAATCACTATAGAAAAAACACCTGACTGGCCAATACCCTGAACATGAAAAAGTATATTTAAAAATACAAAATGAAAAAAGGACCCTTGAAGATGATCCGCCTTAAGAAATATCTTCCGGTTTTTCACAAGGACGGTTAATAAAGGCAACTAAAAGGATATTACGACCTGAATTGGGTCTCTAAATCCCCTTTTTTTAAGGAAAATCCATACCATAAAGGCTCGTATCACTAAAGTAATACAACTTAGATGGATACTTTTTTAGCTGAAAATAGATGGTATTTGTGGAGAAAACGAATAAAATTGTTTTTCACTCCTTACTTTGCATGTACCTATTTGTACAAGTTGCGCAGATAATGCAAAAATCAAAAAACTATATTCCTGGATATAAAATGAGAGTATTATTTTCCGCTATCTTAGAAAGAAGGCAATTTTAAGCTGCAGATTTAGAATTGCCCGCCGCAGAGAGCCAAC
>CAZUAE010000001.1:64210-286784 GCA_964618265.1 uncultured Spirochaetales bacterium
CGCAGAGAGCCAACCTTGACATAGGAACTTTCTCCATGCTAACGTCAAACTAACACATTCTAAGGAGAATAATATATATGTCCGGTCACAGCAAATGGGCCACTATTAAACATAAAAAAGGCGCGGCTGATGCAAAACGGGGCAGGCTTTTCACTAAGCTTATAAAGGAGATATCAATATCCGCCAGGTTAGGGGGAGGCGAGATTGATACCAATCCCCGGTTAAGAACAGCTGTCATGAAAGCTAAAGACGCCAACATGCCTAAAGATAACATTGAGCGGGCAATCAAAAAAGGAACCGGGGAACTTGAGGGCGTTGATTACATCGAAATCACATATGAAGCGTACGGTCCCGGAGGAGTAGCAATTCTTGTTCATTGTTTAACGGACAATAAAAACCGTACCGCGGCGGACATTCGAAACATTCTAACTAAAGCAGGTGGGAGTCTTGGTGAAACCGGGTGTGTAGGTTATATGTTCAACCGAAAGGGTATTATCACCTTTGACGCTGAAGACTACTCTGAAGACGCTATCCTGGAGACAACCTTAGAAGCCGGAGCAGAAGATGTTATTACAGAAGGTGATATCATCGAGGTAAGGACCGAGCCGGAAGATTTTGAGGCTGTATTAACACAGCTTAAAGAAGCGGATTTGAAACCGAATATAGCAGAAATCGCCATGATTCCGGATGCTCAAGTTTCGCTGGACCAGGATATGACTGCTAAAGCATTAAAACTGATTGAAACTCTGGACGATCATGATGATGTACAGGATGTTTCCACCAATCTGGAAATTCCGGATGACTTTGAAATGCAGGAATAGCAAGCCGCAGAACCACCAAAGTACATAAAAAAGAGGCGGGATGATAAGAATATTGGGGATAGATCCGGGACTCGCTTCCACTGGTTTCGGAATAATAGAGAGTGATGGAAGCTCATATCAATATATTCATCATGAAACAATAGTTACACCCGCTGAAAAAGATATTGGAAAACGCCTCGAGATTATTCATAAAAAATTAGTTAATGCGATAAAAAAATACCAGCCCGATGAAGCAGGAATAGAGAATCTATACTTTGCAAAAAACATTACCAGTGCAATTCCTGTCGCCCAGGCGAAGGGGGTTATTTTACTTACTCTGGCTATGGAAAATATTCCAGCCTTCGAATACCCTCCGCAAGCCATAAAACAAGCTTTAGTGGGTAACGGGAGAGCTGAAAAAAATCAGGTACAGAATCTCGTAAAAATGCTTCTCAGGCTTTCCTCCGTGCCCACACCGGATCATGCCGCTGATGCATTAGCGGCTGCAATCTGCCACAGCAATTCTAGTACGATGAAGAAGATCCTCAACAAGGTATTGATCGCTGATCAAAAAGAGGGAAATTAGCCGATGTTCAACAGTATATCAGGTAAAATAACTCATAAGGGCGAACAATCCGTCAGAATACAAACTGGAGGGATAGAGTGGGAATTGGAAACAACTTCCGGAACCGCTTCATCCCTCGGACAAATAGGTTCAGAAGATAAAATTCTTGTATATATGCATCACCGGGAAGATGTGCTCAAACTTTACGGATTTGCCAGGGAAGAAGAGAGAGTTCTTTTTCTTGAACTCCTCAAAGTAAGCGGAATAGGACCAAGACAGGCACTACGAATACTCACCGGGAGCAGTCCGGAAAGTTTTTTATCGATGTTAGAAGCCGGGGATGCAGATTCTCTAAGCCGGTTTCCAGGAATTGGGAAAAAAACAGCCCAGAAGATTCTGCTTGCCCTCCGGGGAAAACTAACACTTACCAAGGATTTTACCCCTGAAGGTCCTCTTGCCGAGATCATCGATTCACTCCATGAAATGGGATACGGAAAACGGGAGGCTGAAGAGGCTGTTTCCGCAGTAAGAAAAGAATTGATCCAAGAAGGAATGGTATTCGACGATAAAAAAAGCGAAGAAAAAGAGATATTCCGAAGGGCGTTATTGGCCCTCAGTTAGAGGAGAGGATAAAAAAGTGAGCAGTTTCCTTACCGGCAGTACTACACCGGAAGATTCCAACGAAAATACCCTAAGACCAATGTCCCTGAATGATTTTCAGGGTCAAGAAAAAATTAAAGATAATCTTTCTGTGTACATAACTGCGGCAAAGGAAAGAAATGAATCACTGGACCACGTGTTCCTCTCAGGACCGCCGGGTCTCGGAAAAACATCCTTAGCCGGAATAATGGCAAACGAGTTGGGGGTAGAATTCAAAGTTACCTCTGCTCCTGCCCTGGAAAAACCAAAAGATCTGGCCGGTGTCCTGACGGGGATCTCATCACGGGCAGTATTTTTTATCGATGAAATACATCGATTGAAGCCGGCTTTGGAAGAGATGCTCTACATCGCCATGGAAGATTACGAATTGGACTGGGTAATCGGCCAGGGACCATCCGCCAGAACAGTCCGAATACCAATAAACAATTTTACGATGGTGGGTGCTACTACAAAGGCAGGATTAGTCGCAAGCCCGCTCTACAGCCGTTTTGGAATCAATATCCGTATCGACCTTTATAGTCCGGAGGAGATCGAAAAGATAATCGTAAGGTCCGCTACTATTCTTGAGATCACCGTAACCCCTGAGTCACTGGGTATGATTTCTCAATGCTCCCGGGGTACCCCCAGGGTAGCAAATAGACTCCTCAGAAGACTTCGCGATTTTGCCCAAGTACTTGGAAATGGAGAAATAACACCGGATATAGTTAAAGACGGCTTTAAACGCATGGGTATTGATCAGGAAGGCCTTGAAAAACATGACCGGGAAATTTTAAAAGCAATTATACAGAAATATAACGGAGGACCCGTCGGCGCTGAAACTTTGGCAATTACGGTGGGAGAAGCAATGGACACCCTGGAGGACTTCTATGAACCCTACTTGATACAGCGCGGTTTCCTTCAGCGAACTCCGCGAGGACGGGTAGCAACTCCTTTAGCATATAAACACCTAGGATTAGAATCGACAAAAAATGGAGACCAACAGTTTTTCTTTTAATTTGCCAAACGAACTAATAGCCTCTCATCCTGCCGAAGACCGGAGCAGCTCACGTCTATTAGTTTGTCATAAGGATAAGCGTATCCGTCTTCACACCAATTTTCGTCGTTTCCCTCAAATAATTCCCAAAAATACTATGATAATCCTGAATAACACCAGGGTACGTAAAGCCCGTCTTTTTGGAGAATCGGTAAACACAACGGGAAAAGTAGAGTTTTTACTAATTACCCGGGAAGACAGGGATGTGTGGAAATGTATTTCCTCCAAACAAAAGAAACAGCATATTGGGAAAAAATTCCGATTTCCTCAGGGAGTAACTGGTGAAATAATAGATAGGAGAGAGAACTTCATTTTAATGAAATTTTCTCCTCCAGTTGATGATAACTACCTTGATGCTAACGGAACAATTCCCTTACCGCCCTACATCAAGAGAAAACCTACGGATAAAGATAATAAAAATTATCAAACTGTCTACGGTAGTATAAACGGTTCGGTTGCTGCTCCTACTGCGGGACTTCATTTCACTGATAGTATTATCCAAAGATTAAAAGAAAAGGGCGCGCCGATATTTCCAGTAACACTTCATGTAGGTATAGGTACTTTCCAACCGGTCCGAGCAGACCGCATTGAAGATCATGAGATGCATAAAGAATGGTATGAAGTTCCTGAGGAAACAGCTAATGCAATTAATGCGTACCGGAGAAAAGGGGGGAAAATCCTCGCGGTAGGGACCACCTCAGCTAGAACCCTTGAATCTGCCTATCGAAACGGAAAAGTTGTATCGGAAAAAGCCGCTACTTCCCTTTTTATCTATCCTGGATACCAATTTAAAATCGTAGACCATCTTCTAACCAATTTTCATACACCAAAATCTACATTAATTATGTTGGTATGCGCATTTGGAGGAACGGATTTTATTCTCAAATCGTATGAGGAGGCTGTTATGCTGAAATATCGCTTTTATTCATACGGAGATTCAATGCTGATTCTTTAATTCAGTAGGTCTTATCATCCATCTTCTTAAATTTAGCCCTGACATTTTCCAGCCGCTGTAGATGCTCACCAATTATATCAGCATAATCGAGATCTCCCGTTTCGATCCTGTGGTTCCGATCTTCCCAGTACTGTATTTCCTCAAGATTATAGTAGAAATACTGCCAAGCCTTTTTTGACCAGATTTTTGCCTGTTCCCAATAAAAAAGGGCTATGTTAAAAAGATCTTCAGCTGTATCTAGACTCTTCAGATTTTCTTCCTTCCAGGGATAATTATAGAAATAAGCCTTCCGTTTTGTATATTTAGCAGCCCAATCAATATATGATTCAACCAACAAAAGATAGAGGTGCATCCTAAAAAGGTAACGGTACCGTGTCCATTCTTCAGGAGATTTAATGATGGCGTGGGCGTTCAAAGGGTTGGCAAAATCAGCTTTTAAGGACTGCTCAATCCATACGACATTTTCAGCTAGATTTACAGGATATCGGTATAATTGAGTATGATATAATTCCAACAACTGTTCGGCATAAGTAAGGTTATACGCTCCTAACCCGTTTACAACGCAGAATATAAAAAGTAAAAGAAAGAGAAATATCCGCTTCATACTTAAATTGTCGGCTTTGAAGGGATATAACTCCATATTTCCTCAGCTATATCATTTGGATTTTGTCTTCCGTCAATTCTTATAATTTTCATGTCTTCATGTGCGAAAAATTCTAACACCATTTCATATCTTTTCTTTACTTTACTCTGGAATTCTTGCCGGTCATATAATTCTTCCTGTTCCCGGCGGGAAATTCTTCTGCTGCAGTCATCTACCGGGACATCTAAGTAAAATAGGTATTGGGGAAGAGGAAATATTGAATTTAGCTGTCTAACCCATTCAAAGTCACATTGCACAGACTGATATGCCATAGATGAAAATAGATAACGGTCTGAAATTATCCAATTGCCGGAGTTAACTGCATCATTTATCCCGAACTCTTCGGCAAAAACGTGTTCATACCTGTCGGCAGCAAACAGCAATGCTACTGTTTCCGGTTTGGATTTTATTTCACCCTTTAAAATATTCCTGAGAAGCTTGCCTGCTGGGAGATCTGTGGGCTCGGCAGTGACCCTGGATGGAATTGATTCCTTCTTAAAGTTGTGAAACAGTAATTGAGCTTGGGTTGTAGTACCTGAGCCGTCTAAACCTTCCAACACAATAAACTTATCAAGAATAATGCTGTTACTTTTCAATTATTTGTTCCTTTTATTATTAGATTATATTATCTTAGGCAGCGATACAGCAAATCCATATTTAATGAGATTGCAAAAAATCAACATTTCGATTCCTAATCTAAAACTAAATACGTATTTAGACTGTAATTGATATTTTTGCAATCGTACAAATCCAGGCTATCGCTGAAGATTTTGAGGAATTCTCATTTTATACCTTTGGGTAATAGAAAGAGGCATGAGTTCTAAAAAATGAGAATTCCAAGCATGACATGAGTAAAAAGGCAATTCTACTTTGCAAATTTAGAATTGCTCAAAGGATTTTAATATATTCTTTATTTTTTTCCTATTTTTTAGTAAAATAACGGTGTTCAATGAAATCATTCAAATCCATCAGTAAAATTTTCTTGCCCATTGGTATTATCATAATTTTATTTCTCTTAGTTCTGTTTGTTTTTAAGCCTCTCTACGGAGAAATAAATAAACGTATTAATGTACTAAAAACTGAACTCATTACCCAAGCTGAAGAATTGATAGGCCGTCCTATATCATACGAAAGTATATCTCCCTCAATATTCCGGGTGATCGAGATACGAAACTTAAAAATCCACGGAAAGGCTTCAGAGGATAATGAGATTCTGACTATAAAAAAGGTAAGAATATATTACAATCTATTAACACTTCTCTTTAAAGATCCCGCCGAATCGTTTCGGCAAGTGAAAATTGAAGATACTCAATTAGCTTTAAATACAGAAAAAGACACGGAACTCATTAGAACATTAGAAAAACTTTTTAAAAACAGTTATAAACCGGATTCCGGAAATGAACCGATAAAAAAAGCTTTTACTATTAGCGGTAACAACCTTTCTATCCTCCTCAATTCTCCTAAAGGGAATGGAGCGGTGGAAAAGTTATTTTTCAAACTTCGATTGTCTCCTGAGACAATAAACATGGAAGGGAAAGGACAATTTTCAGGTTCACTTTTCTTAGATCCGTTAGGGCCAATGCAGGCTGGAGGTAATATTGAATTAAGCGGAAAAGCAGGTCCGGATTTTTCATGGACAAATATCTCCTTATCTCTCCGGGAAATTGAATCAAATCTTTTTAAAATTGCCGATCAGTCATACGACTTGGATTTTAAGAAAGACGGAAACATTATCTTGAGAAAAATAGGAGATGATCTTCCGATCGATTTGGAACTTCTCATTAACACGAAAGAAAAAAAAGGAACAGCCCGGTTTCATTCTGAAGGATTTATACCTTCGGATCTAATAACATTCCGCGGTATACTTGATCCCCTTAATCCCTGGTTAGATACCGTTTTAACCGGCTCAGGAGAAGCATCTATAAAACAGGATGAAGGGGTTGTCTATTCCGTAAATTTCGAGGAATCTGCATTAGCAGTAAAAGCTCTTCCTCAAGATTCTCCGATAAACGATCAGTACGTTTTTTCCGGAAAAATAAAAGGGAATGAAGAAAAAGCTCAGATTGATAATCTCAAAATAGTATCATCCGCAGGAACCTTGAATTATACCGGTACAATAGAATTTAAAGAATTTGATCCTCGCGGAACACTAACTCTCAAAGATGTGAAAATTGATAATTATCCAGCACTTACAGCAGTGATTGATGTTTCAAAGACAAAAAAGACCTATATTGGGCATATTGAATCTTTCAATTATGGTGAAATACCGATTCCCAGCCTTTCATTTGCTATAACCCCGACGGTAGAAGACATTTCTTTGGAAGTCCAAGGCTCAATTGGTGATAAAAATAACGAAACGAAAATTGAAGGAGTGTTTGTTCCTAAGGAACAAATGCTGTCACTTTCCGGTTCTATAAAACACTTAAGATCAGAACAAATCAGCAATTTTGCTATGCTTATAAATAAAGAAATGGATATTCCATCCCTTCCAACATCATTGGAAAATTCACGGATCTCCCTTGATTTCAAAGTGACCGGTTTACCGGAAGATATAGATTTAAAAGTGCCTAGTTTATTCTTTTACAATCCGGGAAATACAAATCAAAACGCTCATCTCTCAGTTGATTACCGCCGCGGACAGTTAATTATTGATACCATCGAGGTTAATTGGAATGACTTACAACTGAAGGGAGAAGCAGGAGCGGAAATTTCCAAAGATAAAATAAATATATTCAGCGATTTTACCCTTAGAGACATACCTTATTCTATAACAGGAACCTATATACCTGAGCAGGAACTAACAATCACCGGACTCCACGGGGTAAAAGCTACCTTATCATTAGGTAGAGGACAGGAGATTTTTTTTCAGCTTTATGGGACGGATGTTCCAATACCCCTAGGGGAAGAAGAATCTTATGTGACAGCAGAAATTTTCGGGGTATTCTATTCCTCTACAAATTATGAATTGAGAATCAATAAGTTTGTGCTGAATGATTTACCCGCCGTACCTTTTGATGAATCATATATTTCGCTGAGCGGCAATATAACAAATGATAAAGCCGATCTTAATCAAATTACATTTTCTGACGGTATTTCTAATTTGGATGGTTCCGGCACAATATCTTATTCCCTTGAGAAAAATTATTCTGTAACGGGCTCTTTTCACCTTATAGGACAGAAAGAAGATGAATCATTAACAGCTGATTTTGAAATAATTCCCGGTACAACAAAATTAAAGGGAGAAATGCGGAACCTGCTTGTATCCAGACTAGGTCAAGAAGAAATCACAGGATTATTGGATGGAAAACTTGCGTACGAAAAAGGCTCCGGAGAGCCGCAAATAGTTACGGATTTCTTATTGAAAAAAGGAAGTTATAAGGATTCTCCAATATCGGGGGAAGGTAAATTAGAATATGTACAGAAGCATCTAAAGATTTATGAAGGTTCTTTCAATCTCGTTAATCATCGTTTTAGAGAAGGAACACTTTCCTATAATTTCGATACCGGGCAGATATCAGGAGCCGTCAACTATACCGGTAATTTGGGAGGAGAAAACCTTGAACTGGAAAGCAAATTTAACGGTTCCCTTAGTCCGATAGATTCATTACCCAGTATTTCTCAAAGTATAAAATCTCCCTTTGAAATAAACGCTGTTGTCCAAGGAGTTCCATTTGGCGATCAGGAAAATAATGTTTGGAATATTTTCGCAAAAAAGGAAATTGAATCAATAACCTTTAAAGGGGGTCCGCAGGAATGCATAAATGGAAATATAAGGGATAACGGAGATTTTCGTATAACTCTATCGGATCCTCTTCCGATCAATTTTGAATCCGAAGGAAAATTAAAAGGTTCAGAGATAGAAGCCAATTTAAACCGTATTTCCTTAGATATACAGAGCATCTCTTCCTATCTGAACCTTGGCTTCATCCAGTTTCTTACCGGCAACACCTCCGGAAGCCTAAGGGTAACGGGACCAATAAATGATCCCGATTTTTACGGAACCGTTACGGTCTCAGATGCAACAGCAGATTTAGCTATATTTCCCGATATAGTAGGTCCATCGTCATTTAATCTTGTATTTCAGGAAAAAACCCTAAACCTTAACAGATTCAAAACGACGGTTGATAACAGAGCAGGATACATTGAAGGTACATTTATCATCGAACATTGGACTCCCGGGGAATTCCGCCTGTTCATAGAATCGGAAGAAAGGCAAGGATTAAATGTTGTCTACAACTTTGGGGGATTAACTGTTGACGGCTATGCTACGGGAACCCTAAGCATTTCAGGAAATCGCAGTTATATTCTCCTTGATGGTGATATAACGGCAAATTCAACAATAATGACAGTTGGAGAAACTCAAACGTCAGGCGGCGGCGAAGAACCGTACGATCTCTATCTAGACCTAACGCTTCGCTCCGGAAGAGGTGTCGAGTTCCTCTGGCCAAGCCGGAATTTTCCTATCCTGCGAAGTTTTGCGGAACTGAATCAAAAACTGCACATAACTTATGAGAGTCTGACTGAGTCTTTTAAGGTGACGGGTGACATCGGTATTAAGGGTGGAGAAATTTTTTACTTTCAACGAAGCTTTTTTATTAAAGACGGGAATATAAGCTTTAATGAAGACGAATCAGCTTTTGATCCAATGCTTTCCGCGAGAGCAGAAATTCGGGAAGCCACTAGTGAAGGCACCGCTAAAATTGATCTTATCATAGATGAAAGTCCTTTAAGCGAATTCTCTCCCCGTTTTGAATCAGATCCCCCCATGTCAGACGCAGAAATTGCCGCGCTTTTAGGCGGAAATCTGTTTTCTGATTACGAGGGGAGTAACGAACTATCATCAGCACTGTTTTTAACAAGCGATATAATCGGGCAATTCGGTATAATGCGTAACTTTGAAAGAACCCTTAGAAATGCATTGAATCTCGATCTTTTTTCTATCCGCACTCATCTTTTCGAAAATGTAGTTAGAGGGTTCATTAATGAGTCAAACCACCTTGACAAAGACGTCCCATCTCTTGGAAAGTATCTTGATAACACAACACTATTCCTTGGAAAATATATCGGAAGTGATTTATTTTTAGAGATGCTTATACAGCTTAAAACAAATCAATTTCAGGCAGGATATCGAACGTTTAGCGGATTACAAATTGATTCAGAATTCAGTTTGGAATGGAAAACACCATTCTTTTTACTGGAATGGGAATTTCTTCCTAGAAATCCCGAAAGCCTTTTTATTACAGACAATATCCTTTCGTTTTCTTGGAAATTTTCATATTAGTGTTAGGGTAAAGTAAGGAGCACCTATGCGAAAAATCTTAGTCGGAATATTATTCTTATTTGTATTGTTTCCATCCTTCTCTCAGGAGGAAGAATGGTATTTTGGAAAACCTATAGACGATATTACTTTTGTCGGACTGGAAACGGTAAACCCGGAAGAATTAGAACCTGTAGTTGAGCCTTACATCGGTGAAAAATTTTCCATTGATTTAATTACCGAATTAAATGATAAACTCACTGAGCTTGACTACTTCAAAGAGATGATTCCCATGGCCCTCCCCGGGGGAGATCCTCCGAAATCTAAAGTGATCATCCGTTACGAAGTGGTAGAACGCCCTATAATTACATCCATCGAATTTTCCGGAAACCGACGGATTAGAGAACGTGATCTTCTGGAAGCAATAGTAATAAAAGAAGGGGATATGGCAGACACTCTTGCCATCAGAGAAGCTGAATCAGCAATACGCCAACTCTATTTAGAGAAAGGATTTCCCTATGTAGAGGTGAAAGGATCGTTATCTGAGGAGGAAAACGGCACAATCCTCACCTTTCAGATTGATGAAGGCGCACAAACAGTAATAAAAGAGATAAGATTTATCGGTAATTCCTTTGCATCTTCCAGCACACTCCGGGGAGTTATAGAAAGCAAACAGCAGTCACTGTTCAATAAAGGCATATTCCGGGAAATAAACTTAGAGCAGGATATTCAGAATATTACAAGCTACTATCAAGATAAGGGATTCGTTAATGTTTCAGTTCCTACAGTAGATCGGGACGTTATCGAAGAACCTGAAAACAAGCGGAAATTTATTATTCTGACTTATCACATAGAAGAGGGGGAACAGTATACCTTCGGCGGCATCGAATTTAACGGCAATCAAATCTTTACTAACAAAGAGTTAAAAGAAAAACTTAGATTAAAAAGCGGAGATATCCTGAATACAGGTAAGCTTCAATCAGATGTACTCAGCATCCAATCTATGTATTGGGAAAACGGATATATAAACAGTGTTATCCTGCCCAGAGAAACGGTAAATGAAGCAGAAAACCTGATTTCCTACACCGTAGAAATCCGGGAAGGTGACCGATCGTATATAGAAAACATAATCATCAATGGAAATAAAAAAACCAAAGACAATGTAATACTTAGGGAACTTCCTTTTGAGGAGGGTGAAATCTTCAGCGTTAGCAAAATCCAGCAGGGGATACTCAATTTAAATAATCTGCAGTACTTTCAAACTATAGCACCAGAAGAAGCGCCCGGAAGTGCCGACGGTTTATTGGATCTTATTATCAATGTGGAAGAGATGAACACGGCGAATATCCAGTTCGGAGCCAATTTCGGCGGAACCTCCGGATTTCCCATCGCAGGTTATGTCAAATGGATGGATAAGAATTTTATGGGGAAAGGGCAGACTTTCGGCATTGAGACCGAGATATCACCAGTTAAGCAGATGCTTTCTTTCAACTTTCAAGAAGATTGGTTATTCGGTTACAGATGGTCCGCGGGAGTTAATCTGTCAATAAATCGGTCTACCGTCGATAATGTTCCCCAGGACTTCATCGCTCCTATTTTTACCGAAGAGAAAATACCCGATCCTTATAATGGACACTATGTATTTACTAAAACAACTGAATACAACGGGGTAACCTATCAGGCGGGGGACGTTTTTCCCGGTGTTCCTGACGCGGTAGCTATTACTACCTATGAATTAAAGACTGACTATCAATTCGCAAAAGATAACAATGTATCCGTTCCGGAAGAATATCTTATGTCTTATACAAACTGGGACCTTTCATTAAGCGGAAATACCGGATACCGATTTATAACCCCAATAGGAACACTTAATACTGGTACCTCTTTAAGCACATCCTTGGGATATGTGAATTATGATCCCACAAAGCACCGGCCGGCAGATCCCACACTCCGTGGAAATCTGAAGGACTGGAAACTTACCAACCGTTGGTCTATTAATACATATCTTGATGACCGGGATATAATTTACAGCCCTGAAAACGGCTATTTTCTTAAGCAGTCGGTAACTTTTACCGGAGGTTTTCTCTTTGGATACCGGCACTATATCCGCACCGAATCACGGGGAGAAGCGTATCTGACACTCTTGGACATACCTGTATCAGAACGTTGGAGTTTTAAAACTATCCTGGCCCTTCACTCCGGTATATCTTTTATTTTACCCCAGTTTTGGGTACCCAGCGGGTATGACAGGCTTGAGACACCTTCGGAACTCTATATCGACGGGATGTATGTAGCCAGAGGATGGCCCCAGAAGAGTGGAAAAGCCCTTTGGGACAATTGGCTGGAACTTCGTTTCCCCATCCTCCCGGAGATCGTATGGTTCGATATGTTTTTTGATGCAGCGGCGATTTGGAATGAGCCTTCGAATATAGGAACGATTGGAATTGAAAACATGCTGTTTGGATTCGGCGGCGGTTTGCGTTTTACCATTCCCCAGTTTCCAATACGGTTATATCTGGCTAAACGTTTTAAAATAGAAAACGGCTCAGTAAGATGGCAGGAAGGAAATATCTTTAATGATTCCCTTGATTTTGTATTTGCCATCGGCTTTGAAATATATTAAATAATTCAGGAGGAGAAATCCGTGAAAAAAATAGCTTTACGGGGAATATTAGGAGCAGGTTTCGTTCTCACCGTCCTTTTCCTTTTTAATCCTACACCAGTTGATACCGAGGATATAACCACTGTAGGCATTGTGAATATGGAAACCATAATCAGTCAATCTTACCAGGATTCCCAGCAGTATAGGAAAATAGAGAAGATGGAAACCGATATGGCTTCTGCACTGCAGGAAATTGTGAATGAAATTGAAGAACTTACAGAGGAAAAGGTAGAAGCAACGGAGCAGAATAAATCTCTGGAAGTTATCGATATAGAAAGGAAAATTGAAGAAAAAGCGAATTATTACCGTGAAGTAAAAAGGGTTTACGAAAATAGAATACGGGTAGCAAAAGACAGCTTCTTAAGCTCATCCTTTGGTACCGAACTATTCGAAGCCATTGAAGTTATTGCTGAATCGCGGGGGTTCACCGTAATTTTGGAGGAGAAAGACCCACACCTCCTCTGGTCCAGTGCATCAATAGATATAACTCAGCAGGTAATACAGCGCATTCGAAGCAGCAGCAGATAATCTTCCGGATCGTATAAAATGGCTGAACCATCTACCCCTATGATGAAACAGTACTCCCGAATTAAAAAGGAGCACCGGGATGCTATACTCTTCTTTAGATTGGGGGATTTTTATGAGATGTTTCAGGGGGATGCCCAGGAAGCATCCAAAATATTGGGGTTAACACTAACCGCTAGAAACGGTGTTCCCATGTGCGGGATTCCGTATCACGCATCCCATAATTACATCTCCCGCCTTTTAGCCTCGGGTAAAAAAATCGCCATATGCGAACAGATACAGCTGCCTGAAAATGGCAAAGGTATTGCTCAGCGGGAAGTGGTGGAGGTGATAACTCCAGGCACGGTAGTAGAAGAAGATATCCTAAATGCAAAAGATAATAATTATATTGGATCTGCGGCATTAATCCCCGGAAAGGGAGGCACAAAAATATTCAGCTTCAGCGTTTTAGATTGTTCTACTGGAGAATTTATCAGTACCTCCTTTCCCGGAGAAGATTTCATGGAAGGTTTAAAACGGGAGATGAGCAGATTCCGTCCGAGGGAGTTGATTATTCAGGAATCCCTTATGGAGGAACACAGTAGTTTCGGACGTTTCATGCTGGAACAGAATCATATACTCTTAAACAGATATCCCGATTGGCTTTTTGGTTTAGATTCAGCAAAAGAAAAACTTTTAACTCTCTTCGGAACTGCAAACCTGAAGGGGTTCGGGTTTAATGATGATGATCCGGAAATAGTCACCGCGGGAATCCTAATTGAATATGTTGAGGATAATGTTAGAAGTCTGCTGCCCCATATCCGTTCCCTTAAGAAATTCAAGAATAATGAAATAGTAGAAATGGATGAGTCTACACAGCGTAATCTTGAGATTATCGGGAACATGCAGGATGGGAGCAGGCACTATTCTCTAATCTCCGTTTTGGATCAAACAAAAACAGCCATGGGGGGGCGGTTATTGAAAAAGTGGCTGCTTTCGCCCCTCAAATCGGTTAAAGCTATTCAGGAACGTCTCGACAAAGTAGAGCTGCTCTACCGGGATCAAACGATGCTCAACTCTATACGGGAACGCCTAACGGGGATACTCGATTTAGAACGGCTTTGTGCCCGATTAGCTGTTGATAAGGCTCACGGAAAAGATCTTTTGGCCATAAAAACATCACTTTTGGACACAGCGGAATTAGGTTTAAGTATAAAAGCATGGAAATATTCCGAAGACTTCAGCCTCATGAATGATAAAAATGAAGAAACCTGTAAGACAATAATCAACTTACTGGAAAGGGGACTTGCAGAAAATCCCTCCGTCACACTCACGGAAGGAAACCTGATTAAGGAAGGCTTCAATCATGAATTAGATGATCTTCGGACATTAAAAGTTAATTCAAAATCGGTACTCAGCGAATATCTGGAAAAAGAAAAAAAAGATACCGGTATTCCCTCCCTTAAAATTAAATACAATAAAATAATCGGTCATTTTCTGGAAGTTACTAAGACGCACCTTTCGTCAATACCTGAGCGTTTTATAAGAAGGCAAACACTTGTCGGCAGCGAGCGTTATACCACCGAAAGACTCTCAGATCTAGAATCACAACTTAATTCTGCTTCAGAAAAAATTATAGAACTTGAAAAAATACTTTTCTTGGAATTGAGAAATCAGTTAAAACATAAAATCGATGGTATACTCGAAGTCTGCGATCGGATTGCACGGATAGACAGCCTCCAATCATTTGCCTATTCAGCCACAATTAATGGATATTCAAAACCAAAAGTGAATTCTAAAGGCGGATTGAAAATAAAAGATGGAAGACATCCTGTAGTAGAAAATTATATACATGCTGGAAATTTTGTACCGAACGATATTGACCTGGATTCTGAAAATCTTTTTTTTGCTTTGATTACAGGACCGAATATGGCCGGAAAATCCACATACCTTAGACAAACAGCTCTTATTGTTCTGATGGCCCAGGCCGGTTCATTCATTCCCGCTCAGGAGGCTGAATTAGGAATTGTGGATAAAATATTCTGCAGAGTCGGTGCTTCAGATAATTTAGCAAGAGGTGAATCAACATTTCTGGTAGAAATGAACGAAACAGCAAACATTCTTAGAACTGCAACTTCAGAAAGTTTAATAATCATGGATGAAGTAGGCAGAGGCACCAGTACAAATGATGGACTGGCTATAGCGCAATCGGTCAGTGAATACATTGCAGCAATATTAAAAAGTCGAACACTGTTTGCCACCCATTTTCATGAGTTAACGGGCATGGAATTACCGGGAATGGTGAATCTTTCTTTAAGCATAACTGAAGATAACGGAGAAATAATTTTCCTTAAGAGGGTGATACCCGGCCCATCTAACAATTCCTATGGAATTCATGTAGCTAAATTAGCTGGTTTGCCTAACGAGGTGATTGTTAAAGCCCAAAGCATACTTGCTATTTTAGTTGAACGGGAGGGCAATGGAAAAAAAGTTGCTCAAACGAAGAAAGAGACAGACAATGATCCGAAACAGGGGACTCTTTTTTCTGACAATGATCTTATCATTCAAGAGCTGCGTTCACTTAACCCTGAATCCACAACTCCAATAGAAGCATTAAACATTCTTGCACGTTGGAAAAAAATATATACCGATACTCATCAAGATACTATTTAATCATAACCGTATGCGTGATTCCAAGCTTAACATCAGCAAAAAGGCAATTATGTTAATTTCTAATTTTTTTCATTAATTTGAATTTTCTTAGAACAATTATGCGTTATTAATTATAAATGAATCTTATAATTGAATTTAAAAATCAGCTATTATCCGTTTTATATCCTGAATGGTGCATCATATGCGGAACCGGACTAGTATTAGAAAAAGAAAAAAAAGTCCCGCTGTGCAATACCTGTCAAGGTTCATTTACTTTAAGAAATGGGACATTATGCAAAAAATGCGGAAAGCCTTTACTGACTGAAAAGACATTATGTCTTCAATGCCGTGTAAAAGACTTATCATTTACACATCATTATTCTCTCATGTCATATAACGGAAACGCAAAAAAACTCATCCAAGCATATAAATTCCAAGGCCGCAGACTGTTAGCTAAGTTCATAGCGGAACTTTCAGCTAATCCAATACTGTATCGTTATGGTAATATATCCATTGTTCCCGTCCCCCCAAGACCAAAGGGAAAAAGGAAAAGGGGATGGGATCCCGTTGACCTTATTACAAAAGAATTGCATACAGGTTATGCTCTAGAAATTATCCGAATTCTAAAACGCAAGGGAGGAAAACAACAAAAATCCCTGGATTATAACCAGCGGCTTACCAATCTTCGGGGAAATGTAAAAATCAAATCTATAAAAAACCTTCCGGAACAAGTTTTATTATTGGACGATGTATACACAACCGGCGCGACCCTTAATGAATGTTCCAGAGTATTAAAAGATCGTGGTGTAAAACAAATTTTCTGTCTGACCATCGCCGCTGACTAGGGGCTCCTTAAAGCTTTCTTCATAGCAAGCCGTATTAAAAGAACCGATTCACAGCAATTTAGATTGATGTAATTATCTATATTATAATCATTTACATTTGTTATCGAGAATGTAATCACCGGGAATTGCCGTAATATCACTATAATTATATCACTGTAATTATTGACATTTTTTGTCTGAATTGCTATATTCTCATTGTAATCAGCTTAGTGTTCGGTGCCAAGAGTCGATTGTTCGACTCTTTTTTTTCGCAGTCATTCCAGAGACAAAAATCATTTACCCTAAGTACAAAGGACCGGAGAGAGGAGTAGTAATAATACAATGGTTCGATATGATAACGAATTGATTTATAAAGATATTGCTCCCATTATTGAAAAATCCGGATTTCAGGTAGTTGAAATAAAAGGAACCGAACGAAGAGAAGGTATTCATATTATGGCGGTTATTTATAAACCGGATGGTGTCACAATCGATGACTGTGCCGAGATACACCGGTTGATCAAACCACGAATTGAGTTAATAATGGACAGGAGTGATGTTCGTCTTGAAGTTGCATCCCCGGGGATCTCCCGAACCATCAGGAATTCAAGAGAATATTCAATATTCACGGGGAAGGGTTTAAAAATCCTTAAAAAGGGGAGTAAAAAGTGGATAAGCGGTGTTATTGACACCGCCGACGATAATATAGTTATGTTAAATAAAGGAACGGAAAAAATGTCTGTTACTATCAAAGATATACAAAAAGCAAAACTTGACTATACACAGGAGGTCACATAAACACATGGCTTCTGAACTGGGAGAAGCAATCAGACTTCTCGTACAAGACCGGGGAATCTCGGAAGACTTGATCATGAAGACAATTGAGGATTTTCTCTTGGCAGCTTATAAACGTAAGTTTGGGTCTGTGGATAATGCCGTTATCAGATTCGGTGAAAATGGCAACGATGTAACTATCTTTTCGCAGAAGAAAATTGTCGAAGATGTATATGATCCTTTAAGAGAAATATCATTGGAAGATGCTCTTGTCTTTAATGACGAAAGTGAAATCGATGATGAATTACTAATTGAAATAAATCCAAAGGAATTCGATCGGGTATCCATTCAAAGCGCGAAACAAAAAGCCCGTCAAACACTAAGGGATATCCAAAAAGATTATCTCCATTCCGAATATAAAGATAAAGTCGGCGAGATGATCATCGGTTATTACCAAAGAGAACGCAGCGGAAACATCTATGTTGATTTAGGGAAAACCGAAGGTCTTTTACCGAAGCGGTATCAGTCTCCTCGAGAAGTATATCATCCGGGAGATCGAATAAAATCTCTTATATATGAAGTAACAAAAACGGAATCACGATTGGAAATAATCTTATCAAGAACGCATACCGATTTTATTAAGAGAGTTTTTGAGCTGGAAGTTCCAGAGATATACGATAAAACCGTAGAAATATTCAAAATAGTTAGAGAGCCTGGTTATCGGACAAAGATAGCTGTGTATTCAAATCGTGAAGACGTGGATCCGGTCGGTGCATGTGTGGGAGTTAAAGGTGTAAGAATCCAGGCAATTGTACGTGAATTGGAAGGGGAAAAGATTGATATACTTAAATATGATACAGATCCTCAGGTATTTATAAAAAATGCTCTTTCCCCTGCTGAAGTGAGTCACGTTATCGTACTGGATGAGGCTAAACGACAAGCTCTTGCTGTTGTTCCGGAAAATCAACTGTCCCTTGCCATAGGAAAACAGGGACTTAATGTAAGATTGGCTAACCGCCTTGCAGATTGGAGCATTGATGTAAAAACTGAAGCCCAGTTTGCAGAGATGGATATTACCGCGGAAACTAAGAGAGCAGTATCAGAATTGTTTGGAGAAATAGAGGAAGAGGAAGCAGCTGTCGAAGAAGAGGAAGAAATTACTGATATCTCTGAGCTTCCGGGAATTCCAGAAAAGGTTGTTGAGAAACTACGTCAAAATGGTATTAACCTTATAGAAAAATTGGTATCATTATCGGAGGAAGAACTACATAATCTCTCAGATATCACTGATAATGAGATAGAAACTATTAAACAAATTATAACCGAGAATGTAGAGATTATTGAACAAGAGGGCGTATCCGCAGAAGAGAACGTTGAAGTATCAAAAGCAGATGTTCAAACTGCAGAAAGGGAAACAGAACCCGAAAAAGAAATAGCTGCAGGAAAAGAGCAGTATCAAGAATACGAAGAGGAGACATTTGAATGTCCGGAATGTTCTGCACCGATTACTATTGATATGACAACATGCCCTAATTGCGGTGTGGGACTGAGTTTTGAAATTGAAGAAGAAGAAGAGGAGGATGAAACTTCAACGAGTGAGGAGTAGTTCTCGTAATAAAAGTCTGCAAAAAGCATATACTGCATGTTTTAGCAGGTTTTGCATAAAGGAATAAAAGGTGATTTATGGCTGAAGATCAGAATAAAAAAAATAAACCAAAAGCAACCCTTATTAAGCAGAAAAAAGATTCTGCTCCGAGAGAAGAAGTACCATCGGAAGAAAAAAAAACCGATAAGAAAAAGGTTAGGGTAGTAATAAAAAGTAAGCCGCAAAAACCTAAAGTTGTAGTAAAGGCTGATAAAAAACAAAAAGAAGCGGAAAAGCCTAAAGCCGAGAAAAAAACTGAAGAGAAATCCGAAGCTAAGCAGGAACAACCTCGAGTATCTCAGGGACAGAGATCTGAAGAAGAGAAAAAATACAAAGAATCTCAGGTGAGTCAAAAACCAAAACAGAGTCAGCGACCTCAACGTCGAGAACATCCATCCCGAGAAGGACGTCCTCATAGATATGCAGAATCGGGCAGGGGAAAGCCTCAAAGAAAAGACACAGGTCCTTCCCGTGGTCCTGGTCCTTCCCGTGGTCCCTCGAAACCTTTTCAGGCGCCGCCTCCGCCGCCTACTGAGTCGGGTAAACCCGCCGGTAAAAAATTCTATAAGACTAAAAAGAAGAACTATCAGAAACGGGAGAAGGTACAGGAAAAGAACCAAGAGAAAGAATTACACTACAAAAAAAAGCCAACCCAGCGTAAAAATCCTGTACCTAAAGAAATAGATATAATGGAAGTTATAACTATTTCTGATCTGGCAAAGAAGATGAATCTTAAAGCCTCTGAGCTCATATCGAAATTGATGAGTATGGGTGAGATGGTGACAATTAATCAGCAGATAGATGCTGAGACAGCGGAAATGCTTGCTGCTGAATTTGGATGTAAAGTTAACATTGTCTCTCTATATGATGAAACTATTATTGAAACAACTGCAGATAAAAAAGAGGAAATGGAATCTCGTCCTCCAGTGGTTACTATAATGGGACATGTGGATCATGGAAAAACACAACTATTAGATACAATTCGTTCTGCAAATGTATTAGCTGGAGAACATGGCGGAATAACGCAGCATATAGGAGCCTATATAGCTGAGTATAATGAAAAGAAAATAACGTTTTTAGATACTCCGGGTCACGAAGCCTTTACATTAATGCGTGCTAGAGGCGCAGACATTACAGACATCGTAGTCCTTGTTGTAGCAGCGGATGACGGTGTTATGCCGCAAACCATTGAAGCAATCAACCATGCTAAAGAGGCAAAAGTGCCGATCATTGTCGCTGTTAACAAGATCGATTTACCGGATGCTAATCCGGACCGGGTTAAGCAGCAGCTTTCGGAACACGAACTTATTCCGGAAGATTGGGGAGGAGGCACTCTATTCGTGAATGTTTCTGCGCTAAAGGGAGACGGAATTGAAAATCTAATAGAAACAATACTCCTTCAGTCAGAGATGCAGGAATTGATGGCAAACGATCGATGCAAAGCGGAAGGTACTATTATCGAATCCAGGATCGATCAAGGCCGTGGTATTATATCCACCGTCCTTATCGAAAAAGGAAAATTAAAGATTGGCGACAGTTTTATTGCGGGAATTTATCCAGGAAAAGTTAGAGCCATCTTCGACGATAAAGGTAAGCGTATCAAATTTGCCGGACCTTCTACTCCCGTAGAAATCCTAGGATTTACGGGTATCCCGGATGCTGGTGATCCCTTTCAAGTTACTCAAAATGAAAAAACAGCTAGACAAGTTGGTGATAAAAGACAAGAGCTTAAAAAGGTAGAGGAAGCACAAAACGTTAAGAAAATAACCCTAGATAATTTATATGATAGTATTCAACAGGGAGCAATTAAGGAACTTAAGGTAGTTATTAAAGGTGATGTACACGGATCGGTAGAAGCAATTCAGTCTGCTTTAGAAAAATTGAGTACGAAAGAGATAAGACTGCAGGTAATTCATGCCAGTGCGGGTGCAATTAATGAAAGTGATATCATGCTCGCTTCCGCATCAAACGCCATCGTAATAGGTTTCCATGTACGGCCAACCCCTCAAGCTCAGAGTATCGCGGAAAGCGAAAAGGTAGAAATCAGAAAGTATAATATTATCTATGATGTAGTAGATGATATACGATCAGCCATGGAGGGACTGCTGGAACCGGATATCCAAGAAGAGGTAATCGGTACAGCCGAAGTCAGAGATACCTTTAAAGTTCCAAAGATAGGCATGATTGCCGGATGCTATGTAAATAGCGGCAAAATAAAAAGAGGCAGTAAAGTTCACGTAATAAGAGACGGCGTTCAAATACAGACCGGTACAATATCATCATTGAAACGTTTTAAGGATGATGTAAAAGAGGTAGAGTCCTCATACGAATGCGGTATTGGAATAGAAAATTATAATGATCTTAGGGTTGGAGACCGACTGGAAGTTTTTGAAATAAAGAAAATAGCAAAAAAACTATCGGAGGCTAAGGAATGACAGGTCACCGGTTAGAAAGGGTGGCCAATGTAATCCGGGAGATGATAAGCACTATGATAATTCGGGATGAGATAAAAGACCCCCGGGTTACATCTATGTTGTCCCTGACAGAAATAAAAATTTCAAAGGATCTTTCCTCCGCGAAAATAGGGGTCGCCGGATACATGCCATCTGAGAAACTGGAAAAATCCGCGGAAGGATTAAATCATGCCTCGAAATTTATCCAGGGGAAATTAGGGAAAAGCCTAAAGATCAGAACAATTCCTAAACTAATTTTTTACGCCGATCATACCATTAAACATGGTTTTGAAATGACCAAGAAGATAGATAGTCTTTTTTCAGAAAATCCTGATTCTGACACCTCAAAACCTGAGGAATAATCCAAACAAGATGTATAAAAAAATGCCCCAAAAAAGTATTTTGGGAGGATTAATACTCCTTAACAAACCATCAGGAATAACATCATTTAAATCCTTGAGTTATATAAAAAATAGAGTATCCGGCAAAGTTGGACACACAGGTACCTTGGATAAATTTGCATCGGGTCTTCTTATTGCCCTGGTAGGCAGATGTACAAAACTTAATTTACTCTTCTCGAATATGGATAAAATATATAAATCGGTTTTCAAATTCGGAGAAGAAACGGATACATTAGACTCTACGGGAAAGATAATAAGAAACTCAGCTTCACCAGAAAAAGACTGTATTCTTAAGAATCTTAGCAAATTCATAGGAGAAATAGATCAAAAACCTCCTAAATATTCTGCTGTCCATATAAAGGGTAAACGGGCATACCAGATAGCACGCAAGGGAGAAGAATTTGAAATTCCATCCCGAAAGGTGAAAATAGAAAAATTCAGTTTATTAAACTGGACAGAAAATAGGGCGGAATTTATAATTAAATGTACGAAAGGTACGTATATCCGTTCGTTAGCCCGTGATCTTGGAAGAGAATGCGGTTCTGCAGCTTCTGTCGAAAAACTCGTGAGAATAAATATCGGCCCCTACAGGATCGAGGACTCGGTGTTACCGGATAAATTTAACCCAGAAAACGATATTATCCTGCCTGAAACATTCATTGATGATATACCGGAGATTAAGAAAATTGTTGTAACAGAAGATGATGAGAAAAGAATATCCCATGGCACACCTCCTGAAATATTTTTAAAGAACCGTATAACGGAAATCGGGTTGCATGCAGCATTCAACGAAGATAACGATTTTTTAGCAATTATTAATAATTCATCCGATGGAATTCATTACCTTTTTGTCGGTTGTCCAGCTAAAAAATTGTGAATAGCTTATAACGAGGAGCAATTATGGCAGTATTTTCTTGGGAAAACGTAAAAGATTTCCCTCAAGATCCCCACTCCTTCTGCCTGGGAGTATTTGATGGTGTACATATAGGACATACGTCCCTTTTAGACAAAGCTATTAGAAATTCCAAAGGATTTTCACCCGGAGTTATAACTTTCGACCCAAATCCGGCAGAAGTTGTCTCCGCTGCAACCTTTCCAGGTTCGATTCAATCAATAGACCAGCGGATTGACAAATTGCTTGAAAGAGGAATTGTTGATATTATTATTAATCATTTCGACAAGTCCTTTTCACAGATCCCGGGAGTTCAGTTTCTTGAAATGCTTCTAGCTAAATTGCCAATAAAACACCTTGTGGTGGGATCAAATTTTCATTGCGGAAGAAACATGGATACCGATTCAGAAGACACTGCTGCCTTTCTTAGATCCAGAGGGGTACGGGTTGACATTATACCACCTCTTGTCGATAATGGAATTCCGGTCAGCAGCACTAGGATAAGAAATCTTATTCTCGATGGCCAGGTTGATAAGGTAATTCCATTACTGGGTAATTCATACATATTGGATACATCAGAAATCGGAATAGATAGAAATAACGATTATTCATCGGGTTTTTTTTCAAGAAAGAATATTCATCAGGTGATACCTCCAATTGGTGAATATAGCGGAGACCTGATTCTTGAAAATTACAGTTTACATAGAGAAGCAGTGATTAAAATCGGTGAGTCTACCATTGAGTGGACTTGCCTTGAAAAAAAAGAGATTAAATCTGACAAGATATTTAATTACATCAAAAATAATAGGATAAAAGGATTATTATTTAAACGTCCTATTTCAGTAAAAGAAAGGAGTAGAGAACAAAATGCCCTTAACAAAAGACGAGAAGCAAAAAATCATCAAAAAACACGGTAAGGAAGAAAAAAATACAGGTCATACTGAAGCTCAGATTGCGCTTCTGACTCGCAGGATCCAACTGCTTACTGAGCACTTCAAGATTCATACAAAAGACCATAATTCCCGGGTAGGCCTGCTTAAATTAGTTGGACAACGAAGAAGGCTGCTTAAATACCTCCAGAAGAAAAATTTGGACCGATACCGGGAAATTATTAAAGAACTAGGTCTAAGAAAATAATTTATCCCCTTAGCGGAGATTTTTATTTCATACATTGTCCCAAAAGCTAAATAGACATATACTTGTCATAAAAGGAAAAAAATACAAATGCAGCAGATAAAAATACGAATAGGTGAACATGATCTTATCCTGGAAACAGGGAAAATGGCTAAACAAGCAAATGGCGCAGTATATGCACAGTATGCTGGATCTGCAGTAATAGCTACCGCTTGTTGTTCAGATTCCCCTCAAGAAGATTTAGATTTTGTACCCCTTCAGGTAGAGTATAACGAGAAATTTTACGCAGCCGGGAAAATCCCCGGAGGATTTCCCAGAAGAGAGGGGCGGCCTAAAGATAAAGAGATACTTGTTTCACGCCTTATTGATCGCCCGATGAGGCCTCTTTTCAGCAAAAATTTCAAACGGGAAATTCAGGTTGTACCGACCGTCATTTCCAGTGACATGGTTCACACTCCCGATGTAATCGCGATGGTTGCATCATCAGCAGCTGTAGTAGTGTCTGACATTCCCTTCGACGGGCCGGTGGCTGCCGTACGTATAGCATCAGTGGATGGAGAACTCATAATAAATCCGACATTTGATCAAGTTGAAAAGAGTGAACTTGAGATAATCGTTGCCGGAACGAAAGACGGTATAACCATGGTGGAAGGGGGAGCCCATCAGGTTCCGGAGGACCTTCTGATTGCCGCAATTGATAAAGCATTTCCTGCAATACAAGGAATTTGTAAGATTCAGGAAGAACTGCGGTCTCATGAAGGTAAGGAAAAACTCCCGCTATTTGAATCTTCACCCGAACCCCCCAATGCAGAGGAAATCCGCTCATACGCATATCCCTTAATGGAAGAAGCCTGTTTTGTTAAGGGCAAAGATAACCGTTCAAATGCAGTAAAAAAAGTTGCAGGGGACACGAAGGAAAAATTTGCAGCGAGCATTACCGAAGAATACCAGAAAGTATTCAAAGAAATAATGGATGAGATGGAACAGCAAATTGTTCGAAAATCCATCATAGAAAACAAAACCCGAACCGACGGCAGAGGTCCCGAAGACATTCGTCCCATCTCTTGTGAAATAGATATTCTTCCCCGTCCCCATGGTTCTGCTTTGTTTACTCGCGGAGAAACCCAAGCGCTGGCAACCACCACATTGGGTACAGTTTTTGATGAGAAATTGATTGACGATATAGACGGAGCGAAACGCTACGAAAGTTTCATGCTTCACTATAATTTCCCGCCTTTTTCGGTAGGTGAAACCGGAAGATTGTTCACAGGACGGAGAGAAATCGGTCACGGTCACCTGGCACAGCGTGCATTAGAAGCCGTTCTTCCCGGAAAAGAAGAGTTCCCGTATACAATTCGGGTTGTCAGTGAAATACTCGAATCTAACGGTTCGTCTTCCATGGCAACTGTTTGTGGAGGTTCGTTATCTCTGCTTAACGCTGGAGTCCCGGTTAAAAAACCGGTAGCAGGAATTGCTATGGGGTTGATACAGGAGGAAGATGAATCCGTAATTCTAAGTGATATTCTTGGTGAAGAGGATCATTTTGGCGATATGGATTTTAAAGTTGCGGGTACAAAGGACGGAATCACCGCTTTTCAAATGGATATTAAAATATCCCGTGTGGACAGCGAATTGTTGAAGAATGCTCTTAATCAGGCAAAACGGGGAAGATTATTCATACTTGATGAAATGGCAAAAGTTATAGATGTGCCAAGGGAAGACTTGTCGAAATTTGCACCCCGAATAATATCCTTCAAAGTAGATCAGGATCAGATTGGTTTACTAATCGGACCAGGGGGCAAGACTATTAAAGGTATTTCAGAAAAATACGATGTGGATACCAACATTGATGATGACGGAACGGTAACTATCTATTCAAAAGAGAAAGCTGGAGCAGAAGCCGCTAAGGAAGCATTCATGAAGCTGATGGAAGAACCGGAGGTCGGAAAAACATATGATGGAATAGTTAAACGAATAGTCGATTTCGGTGCATTTATAGAATTTCTTCCCGGTAAGGAAGGTCTGTGTCATATTTCAAAGATGGCTGACAGAAGAATTAATAATGTAAACGAGATATTGGAACTCAATCAAGTTGTGCCGGTAAAAATCATCGAAATTGATAAAATGGGCCGTGTTAATCTTAGCCTTATTTATGAATCCGAAGGCAAGGACAAACAAATGAATAACAGCCGTAAGGAATCAAAACAAAGAAATTTCGATGACAATAAGAGAAGACGTCCCCGGGATGAAGATGAGGACAGATAAAAGAATAACCGTTCACTGCACCGGAAACTCAGAACATCTTCCCGCATACTCCTCTGAA
Organism: uncultured Spirochaetales bacterium; assembly: GCA_964618265.1. Lineage (GTDB taxonomy): Bacteria > Spirochaetota > Spirochaetia > CAYLLE01 > CAYLLE01 > CAYLLE01. The sequence continues at coordinate 90,388 of CAZUAE010000001.1, forward strand.
GAAGCAGCCGGGGCAGACCTTAAAGCCGCTTTGGAAAATCCAATTAAAATTGCGCCCGGTGAACGCGCCCTTATTCCCACAGGTATTCGAATGGCCATACCGGAAGGTTACGAGGGTCAAGTACGCCCTCGTTCCGGTTTGGCAATAGAACATGGTATAACCTGTCTCAATTCTCCCGGCACTATTGACTCTGATTATAGGGGTGAGATTAAGGTAATTTTAATCAATCACGGACCGGATACTTATACTATCTATCCGGGAGAACGTATTGCACAGTTTATAATTGCTCCTGTAGTTCGAGCTTTATTTCTCGGAGTATCCAAATTAGAATCTTCAATACGGGGGAGTGGGGGATTCGGTTCTACCGGAAGCTGAACCGCATTTTCCTCGGCAGGATATATGGCGGGTAGAAGATATTATCGAATTTCACTCTATGTATCAAAAGAATTTTTATTCTCTTTTATAGTAACTTTCCTGTTCTTTTTTTTCATTTTCTTTGTTAATAATATGCTCTTATTAGCGGAGGATATATTATCGAAGAACGTTCCTCTTAAAGAAGTTGCTCTTCTGATAATTTATGTTTTACCTCAAGTTGTAGCGTTAGCTTTTCCCTTTGCTACTCTGGTAAGTGCATTAATGGCACTCGGCAGACTTTCATCGGATAATGAATTGATTGCCATGCAGACCGGCGGCATTCCCAGAGGCAGGATTTTCATTCCTATGCTTTTTATTGGATTAATATTATCGGTAACTTCTTTTATAATAAACGACTATTTCCTTCCATTGGGAAACATTAATTTTAACCGTCTGTATAGAAAGCTGATCTATTCAAATCCGGAACTGGAATTAGAAAGTAATGCCATCAAGAAATATCAAGATAGGATTATCATAACTGGAGAAGTTAAAGATACTAATATAGATAATATACTTATAATCGATAGAACAGAAGGAACTCCTGATCAACGTATCATTACAGCTTCTGAAGCTTCCTTGATTGATGATGAATCGGAGAACGAAAATTTCAAGGGGGGTATTATTTCTCTTAATCTTAAAGATGTTGAATCTCATAGTGTTGATCTAAAGAAAAAAGGTGTGTTTGATCACGCAGTCGCTTCCGCAATGACTTACAATATATTATTGAAAGATCTAAGCCTTGCACTTTTCAATCCTACCGCCCGGGAAATGTCATCCTATGATGTACACAGAGATATCCAGGATCAAAAATCGAATCTCGAAAATTTACGGGAAAAACAGACAGCAAAGACAGCCATAAAAAAGATATCCTTTATTCAGCAATATCATCAATTCGCCAGAGCAGTAGGAGAAGGTGTATCCATCGAAAGAGCGGTAGGAGAACTGCAACAGGACCTAATCAGTTTGAATCAAGAAGAAGATAAACGAATAACCTCTAGAACCCTCCAGATCACCCAGATAGAATTTTTTAAAAAGTTTTCTATCCCCTTTGCGTGTCTGATTTTCGTGGTTTTTGCCTTCCCCGTCGGTTTATTAACCAGGAAAAGCGGCCGTACCGTTGGTTTTGGTATCGGACTACTAGTTTCAATACTCTATTGGGGTCTTCTTATTGCATTCCATACCATAGGACAACAACAGTCAAATTTTCCACCGTTTCTAGCGATGTGGCTTCCTAATATAATTATTCTGCTTTTGGGAATGTTTTTTTTCACTATAAGGTGGAGCAGATGATTATTTTAGACCGAATGGTATTTAAACAGTTTTTCCCTATTTTCCTAATGGCGCTTTTATTTTTTATTATTGTGCTTCAACTAGTTGACCTTTTTGCTAATTCCAACTTTATAAGATATTTAAACCAGGAAGTACCTCTGTCAGCTATCCTCAAGGTACATCTGCTCTATCTTCCAAAGACCATTAGTTATTCCCTTCCCCCTGCACTTCTTTTTGCAGTTTCCTATTCATTAGGACAGTTTTACAGCAATAATGAACTAATTTCAGTCTACGGTTCCGGCGTTTCCTTGTACCGATTTATTCTACCATTTCTTGTAACCGGATTACTTTTAAGTACCGGGATATTTTGGTTTGAAGAAAAAGTTGTAATCGATACGTTCCGTGAAAAAAATGAGTTACAGAGAACTCTCCTCAATAGAAATATTTCTTTTAACAATGCCAACGTAACCAGGATGAGTCCCGATTCTTTAGCGGTTTATCATGCAAACTACTACAATGATAAAAATGTCACTTTAACAGGATTACTAACAGTACTTAGAAATGAAAACGGCGCACCTAAAATAAGAATAAATGCTGAATGGGCACAATGGAAAAACGGTAAATGGCAACTCCATGATGCAAGGATATTTAGGTGGAAGAATGATTCAATAACAGAGGAAAATGCTGATACGGTAACATTTGATTGGCTTGATCTCGAACCTGACAATTTTAAACGAACTGTTAGGGATGTTGATGAAATGACTCTTGCTGAAACGAAAGAATGGATTGAATCTTTAAAAACATCGGGTCTTTCCTTTCGAAAAGAACTGACAAAATATTGGGAACGCTACGCTTTTTCTTTGACACCCTTTATTGTTGCCCTCATATCGAGTGCAATTGGAGGACGATTTAAAAAAAATATACTCCTAATGAGCCTGCTCATATCCCTAGGTATCTCTGTAGTTTATTATGTTTTAAGAATGATACTGGTTATCATGGCTGAAAACGGTTATATTTCTCCTCTGTCAGGGGCTTGGAGCGGAGTCATTTTGTTTTTTATCTTAGCTCTATTCCTGTTCAGATTGGCCAAAACATAAACAAGGAGCTGTTTTGAAATTTACTATTACTAACCAAGATACAGCAACAAACGCGAGGTGCGGTCAAATGACTCTCCCGCACGGAACTGTCAAAACACCTGTATTTATGCCGGTGGGTACCAATGGCACGGTAAAAGGTATTCATCATCATGAGTTGGAAGAAATGGGATATTCTCTCATTCTGAGCAATACGTACCACCTATACTTACGTCCTGGTCCAGAAACTATTGAAGCAGCAGGAGGACTTCATTCTTTTACCGGTTGGAATAGAAACTTTCTAACGGATTCAGGCGGATTCCAGGTTTTTTCACTTGCCCCCTTTAGAAAGATTAAAGAAGAGGGGGTATACTTCCGTTCACATATTGACGGTTCTTATCATACCTTAACCCCTGAGATTGTGACGGAATTTCAAGTACTTCTGGGAAGTGATATCCAGATGGTACTGGATGTGTGTACTCCTTCCGGAATTACCAAAGCAGAGGCGGAAAAGGCCTCCGAATTAACCTCCCGCTGGGCGGAAAGGAGTATCACTGAAGTAAAAAAACACCCTGCATACCGGGGCGGTCAATTCGGGATTATTCAAGGGAATTTCTTTCCCGAGCTCAGAAAGAGAAGCGTAAAACAGATCACTTCCTTAGATTTTCCTGGTTATGCAATTGGCGGTCTTTCCGTCGGAGAATCCCAAGAAGTTTTTTCCGAATTTTTAGAGATGACTGCCGCGGAAATGCCTCGGGATAAACCGCGATATCTCATGGGAATTGGCACGCCCGATTTCATCCTGGAGGCGGTTAAAAACGGTATGGATATGTTCGACTGCGTTTTCCCCACAAGAACCGGCAGAACCGGAACGGTTTTCACCGACCAGGGAAGGATATCGCTTAAGCGTGAAACCAATAAAACAGATACAGGTCCCATCATGGAAAATTGCCGTTGTCCGGTATGTAATAAATATAGCCGTGCATATTTAAGACATCTTTTCAAATGTTCTGAAATGCTGGGTCCAATGCTTGCATCACTACATAACTTGTACTATCTTAAAAACTTTCTAAGGAGAATTCATACTTGTATTGAAGAGGGAACTTTTAATGATTTTTACAAATCCTTCCTGAATACCCTTTCGGATTCCGATAATAATAAACGCATATGACAAAAACCCCAACACTAAGAAAATCCAGTCTTCAAGCCGTAATGGTTATGTCTCTCACCGCTCTTTCTAGACTCCTTGGATTTATAAGGATATCAGTTATCGCCGCTTTTTACGGGGCATCCTATAAAGCCGATGTGTTGAATGCTGTTTTCAACATTCCAAACAATTTACGCAAACTCATGGCTGAAGGAGCGTTATCATCTGCCTTTATTCCTGTCCTATCTTCTTCCTTGGTATCTGATGAGTCCGGTAATTCTTCCAGGCGTATAGTTCAAAACATCATTACATTTCAGCTAATTGTTCTTATACCTTTAATGTTTCTATCTGTAATTTTTGCCGGACCAATAATTAGGATTATTCTTGATTTTTCTTCTCCTGAACAGACCGAAATGGCCATTGAACTTTTCCGTTGGCTTATACATTATCTGCTTCTGATAAGTGTGAGTTCCGTACTTATGGGCGTAATAAACACCCATCACCGGTTTTTAATTCCCGCTCTTACACCAATATGGTTCTCCGTAGCAGTCATTGGGTCAATAATTATTTTCAAGGATCGTTTCGGCATATTTGCAGTGGCCTTCGGAGTCATAGCAGGGGGAATTGGCCAACTGATGTTCCAGGTTCCTCTCTTTAAAAAACTTGGTTATACCTTTAAACCAAATTTAACATTTTCTAATCCCGCTTTCAGACAATTCTTAAAACAATGGTTTCCAGTGGTGGCGACAGCTTCAATATTCACAATTAATCAACAAATTGCCATATTTTTTGCAAGCGGGTTAGAGGAGGGGAGTGTTTCAGCGTTATCCTACGCTGTTGTCTTTTGGCAGCTGCCATTCGGAATCTTTTCAGCATCCATCACCACTGTTCTATTTCCCCGCATGAGCAGGCAATCCGCAACAAAAGACACTGAGGGATTAGGAGAAACTTTGCAGTATGGATTCCGGTATCTTATTGCACTTCTCATACCCTCAGCTATCATTTTTTGTATGATGGGTAAGGAGATTATATCCGTCGCCCTTCAGGCCAAACGTTTTGAAGAATGGAATACAATACTTACAGCAAATGTGCTGACTGGATACTCTATAGGATTACTTTCTGTCGGCACATTTTCTTTTTTTCAAAGATTTTTTTACGCCCAAAGTGAATACAAAACACCTCTTATTTCAGCAGTAATCGTTCTTGTCTTGGATATCGTTTTATCTCTTTGGCTGAAGAGTACGAGCTTACGGGTGGTTGGATTAGCCTTGGCTAATACAATTTCATTTACGGTAGGTGCAGGTATCCTCTATTTTCGGGCTAACAGGGTAATCGGAGGCATCCCTCTCAATAAAACTTTATTAACCACCGGAAAAACTCTTCTAGCGATGATACCACTCGTTATTTATATTTTACTGTTCTTAAGAATAACCGGCGATTGGTGGCGGGAAGGCAGAACCCTAAAAACTCTTGTTTTCCTATTATCCGGAGGAATAATATCTGTGGGTGTAATAATTATGAGCTATTTTATTTTGAAGGTTGAGGTGGTTAAATCTATATTTTCAAGGAGATTAAAGAAATGAATATTCGATATATATTTTTGAGCATTATTCTTACAGGTTCCATATTTACTGTGCACGGTGAAGATGATGTAAAATCAATTACTGACGAGTGGAGAGAAACACTGAAATACGGAATCGATTCAGAAGTTATTGAGGTAATCGATAAGATTCAAGCGGAAAAAAGGAAAGGATTCAACGATTTACTGGTTGACATCCTTGAAGGTACAATTAACAGAGAAATACTAGAAAAGATTTTTGCTTTTTTTGAAAAAAACGAATTTAGAGACGGTCTTGATAAGGCGTATAAAATTGTAGAATCCTACCGGGAATGGGATGATCCGCTGGTTACCGCTTCTCTCTCCTACATATCAGCAGTGACAAGGGAAACAGATTCAGAATATTTAGATAATCTGCTAAAACTCGCCGAGGACGCAAATGACCGTCTTGCATCCCGAGCCGTGATGAGCCTTGGTACCACTTCAGTATCTGAAGAGCGGAAAGAAGAAATTATTAATTTCTTAATTGATTTGTTCAATCAAACCGAAACACCGGGATTGGTAAAGGAACAAATACTTCTATCTCTGGGAAAAATGGAAGCGGTTAGCGCTGCGGATATGCTGGTTCAGATCATACAAGACGAATATGAAGATCTAGTTTTCCGTCAATATGCTGTTCATTCTTTGGGTACACTCGGCGACAAAAAATATCTGCCTGTAATAAAAGAGGCATTAGCCGATGACCAAGCTCTATTACGGGCATATGCCGCATCAGCTTTAGCGAATATAGAAGGAGAAGACGTGACGGATCTCCTTATGGAAGCCTTACGGGATTCTTTCTGGAGAACTAGAAAATCAGCTTTAGAAACTCTCGGGAAGCGAAAGGCTGAAAAGGCGGTACCTATCATTATCTATAAGGCAAGAAAAGATCCGGAAAAGGTTATAAGGACCGAAGCACTCCGCTCCCTTGGGAAAATCGGCGGAGAAGAAGCAACAGCCTTTTTAAAAGAATACTTTCTTAATGAAAGAATTTCCATTGATCTTAGGATAGAAGCTTTCAAGCAGCTTACACACAACGGATTAAACAACCTTATTGATGAATTAAGACAAGTTATTGCTGAAGAGTGGGAGAAGGATAAATCAGTATTATTAAACAGAATAGGCGGTATTATATCTACCCATGAAACCGATAAAGCAGGCAATGAATTATTGAGTATATATACCCATTTTCTTACTCATCCCAATATCGTCATTCAGATATATGGAATTCGGGGCATCATGATAAACAACTTTACAGAAGCCGCCGACAGTATTGAAAAATTAACAGAAGAAGGAATCCATTCCGCCGTCCGAAAACAGGCACTTTCGGCATTAGAAGAACTAAAAAAGGAATAATACACCTGAAGACATAAAATAATTGAATAAAATGAGAATTCCAGGCTTTACATAGATAAAACGGCTATTCTAAATTGCAAATTTAAAATAGCCGGCTTATAGTTCTGCCATCTCAACTTTTTCCACAGTGTAATGATATAATTGATTGTTTATTGAAAACTCAAAACTATCGCCTTTGGAATGCCCGGACAGTTCTCCGCCGAAAGGCGACATATACGACAATATTTGGTTTGAAGGGTCAGATTCCCAGGGTCCTAAAATTGTGTAGTTTTCTATTTCTCCTGTATCTTCATTTTTTAACGTTACTTTAGTACCAAACCCAATTTTATCTGAATCTATATCGTCCTTTGACAATACCTGTGCACGTTCAATATTTTCTTTCAGTTTGGTTACGGTATTACTGAGTATAACCTGCCGCTCCTTAGCCGCCTTATACTCAGCATTTTCCTTGAGATCGCCAAGTTCTCTAGCTTCGCCGATTTCTTTAGAGTTTTCTGGTACTTCCACATCAATAATATGCTGCAGTTTCCGCTGTTTTTCGTCATAGCTTGCAGCGGTGGTATAAAACCCTCTACTAACTCTATCTGTATCTGTTTTTCCAAAAAACTTAAAATCAGGGTATTTCTCGATGATTTTGTGCTTTAGAGACAATTTAATTGAAGGATCAAGATCCTTTACATCTTCCACCAAGGTGTAAATTCGGTTAACGGAATCTTCATCAACAGTCAATATAAAATCCTGTAACTTATTTTCTTTAAAGAGATAATTTAGAATTTGCCGGTTTATTTTACGGTTAAAGCTTACATCTCTTCTATTGTTAATATCCCGGAAGGTTATTGCCAGCAAATGTATCATAGCAATGAGAAGTTTTTCATAGGAAATACTTATCTCTTGAAACCATTTTTCGTCAGCGCAATTCCTTACAACCCACACAAAAGGTTCGCGGTAATCTCTATAGCTATCGTACATCAACAATATCAACTCTCCAAGCTTTTCATGTTGATCATTTTCGCGAAGCTGGTCAACAATCTGACGGTTTAAAAAGTATGGGAATAGACGTACGTAAATATCCGGCCAATTTTTAATATTCTTTCGAATCTGAAGAATGAAATCTTTTTTCAGGTCATTATTTCTCAGTTTTACAAAAACATCATCGATATCTTCAATTTTAGTATACATTGCCTTAAAATCAAGATTAACCCCCGGATTCAGGTAGGGAATGGATTGGAGAATCCTTTTTATTAGGAGATTAGACGCTACCACATACTCGTTCACTGTAGTAGAAGTTTTTAAAAAAGACACAAAATATTCAAACATTTCACGGAAAAAATCTGAATCAATATCCGCCTTCTCTTCATTCATAAAATCGTTTATCGTATCGACCCTATCAAAGAAATCTTTTTCCGCTTTAAATTTATTAAACGTCTTTTCTTCAAAGGATATCGGCTGATCCCGAACCACAAAATGATCGAGCTTATCAGGAAGATTACCAAAAGAGCTGTCGGTTTTGAGTATTTTTCTAGCTTCGCTGCTCCATGTGGTCCACTCTCCGTTCGTAAGGATTGCCGGAACCAGTTCATTTTTTATCTTTTTCATATCCGCAGCATTATCATAACTGCGGATAACCGTACGAAGGGCCCAGGAAGGATCTTCCTTAACTTTCTTTTTTAGCTTTTCCTTTTTAGTAACGCTCTTTAACACCCAAATATGCTGTTTTCCTAAAATATCCAAGGCACTGACTGCCATCTTAAGGGACATTGAATGCCCGCGGCGCTTCACAAAATCAATAACGATCTCATCGTCTTTTATTGATTTTATACGCCCCACACCCCAAGACCGATGAAACACGAAATTCCCAGCATCAAAGGCAATGTGTTTTTCAAAATCAGAGATTGCATCATGAACATTCCGCCAACTTTGTGCTAAATTTGAGACTTTTATATATTCATCGAGATGACTGTGACCTTTATATTTATTCTTATAACACTCAATTATATCTTTTCGGGCATCGGCATTCTTTGGATCATATTCCAATATTCTTTTTAGGATATCAATGGCAATGTCCCACTTCTCTTCCCGTTGAAAATAGGGGTGCAGCTCTTCAAGAAGTTGTACAGATCGTTCAGGACTGAGGGTTTTTGCCACCTTACCTTCAGCATGATAGAAAAATTCGGTTTCCTCAGGAATATTATCAATTAATATATGCCATATTTCTCTAATACTGGTAAATGACTTTTTATTTATGTATCGATGCAGCGCCTTTTTGTAATAATCAATAGCTTCCTCTTTTTTTCCCTGTTCGAGTTTATATTCCGCAAGATGTCGTACAATATCAGCTTCTTCATAATCGACACGGATTAACCTCTCCCAAGCCTCGTAAATCTTTTCTTCTTGGTTTTCGTTCCGATAACACTCTGCTAATGTCTGCAATGCTGTTTTATTTTCACCATACTGCAGGATCCGATTTGCTAGATACTCTACAACATTCCATTTATGATTATCCGAAAAAATACGAATAAGGGAAATCAGATTTGTATCATTTACTATCTGTCTGCTGAGTATAATTATTCCGGAAATATAGAGACCAATTATGCTGTTTTTAGTATGAGCCAAGTGCTCTTCGCAAATTTCAAGAATTTCTTCTTCTACTTCATTTTCAAAAATATCATCTAAAACTGTATCTAATTCTTTAAAATTACTGACGGTATAATTATTCAAAGCAGCGCGAGTCCATTTTTCCTCGTTTAACAGTTCAGTTACCTTCTCAATCACCTGTTCTGACATTATAAAACTCCTCTTTCCATATTCATATCTAAGATTCTCCTTACCGTGCATATTGATGATACACCGCAGCGTTCAATTCTTTTAATTTAAGGAGGATTTCATTTATTCGCTTTCGGTCTTCCTGTCTTCCATCCTTTACATTCATATAATAATCTATGAGCCAGAAATACCTGTTTATAAGGCGTGGAACAACGATATCTTTATCGCCGGAATTTTCTCTATTTTCCCGCTCAAGAGCATAAATTGATTGCTTTAACTTTCCATATTCTATTGAGCGTAACTCCCTTTTAACCGTGAAAATTCCAAACAAAACCCCGTAAACCGGGATCCATTCCTCCAGCACCGGATGCTGATATCCCATCTCTTTAACTTTATCTACTAGCCTTTTAATCATCTCCGATTCTAAATTTGTTATATCAATTTTTTGAGGCGCAATAAAAAATGCTTCCCTAAAAAAAACTTTCGCGGAATTTTCCTCATTAACTAAAGCATAACAATCAGCCAATTCAGCAAGGATCTCCGGGTCTTCCTGCCTTTCACGCGCGGCAGATGAAAGACATTCAAGAGCTTTATCATACTCTCCCTTGCCCTTATAACATCTGCCTATCCTTAACATCAGTTCTCCATCGCTATTTCCGCTTTCATCTAAAAGCGATTCGAACAAATGTAAAGCTTTTGAAAAAACATACTGCCTTAAGGAATTTAGACACCGTTCAGATTCTCTGCCAATGCGGTCGCAAAAATCGTTGAATACCTTCCACTGATTTAATAAGTATTCACCCTTTTCGAACACGCTGTTTATAGCTGAAAATACCCGTTCTCTCTCCCTCCAGAAATTTACATATTTTAAGGCAGAAACCACTTCTGTATTTTCAAAATCTATTGATAATCCTTTTTCTAACAACTCGATAGCATTATCTAATTCATCTTCCCTTATGGCTGTATAAGCATCTTCCAATATCGAGTCGAGTTGAATATCTTGACTTCCTTTACTTTCCTGGGTCATATCCTTCAATGTATTTACTGTCCAGATGCAATTTACCGAATATATTCGGCGGGTTATAAGCTATTATACCATATAGCAAAGCTTAGTCAATGAAGGTGAGCAATTTCCGGTGATCACATTCGCATCACGTCTTCAAGGTGTTGACCGGGAATTGCTGAATGAAGGTGAGCAATTCTAAATTTGCAATTTAGAATTACCTTTTTACTCATGTCATGCTTGGAATGAAGCGACGATTAATGACTAATAAAAATAATTGTTTGCATTTATTCCTATTTTTTCATTATTATAAAAATATGATAAACAAACGCCCCCTCGTCGCCCCATCAGTACTTTCCGCAGATTTTGCTCATATGGAAAGAGATGTAGCTTTAATAGAAAAAAGCGGAGGGGATTTCGTCCATTTAGATATTATGGATGGGCAATTTGTGCCAAATCTCACATTCGGACCTAAAATGATAAAAGATATAAGAGATCTTTCACCACTTCCTTTCGATGCACATTTAATGGTAAATACCCCGGAAAAACTCATATCCCAAATCGCTGAAGCCGGTGCAGATTATATTACATTTCACTATGAAGCAGCGGTACATGTCCATCGAATTATCCAAGAAATCAGAAACCTCAATAAGCATCCCGGAATTTCTATAGTTCCTTCTACGCCGGCAAGTCTTTTAGATGAAATACTTCCCTTTGTCGATCTAATCCTTGTTATGACTGTAAATCCAGGTTTTGGTGGTCAGGAATTAATTATTAAATGCTTAGATAAAGTAAAATATTTAGCAGAAAAGAAAAGAGAAAATAATTATGAGTATTTAATATCCGTTGACGGGGGAGTTAATACCGATACAGCTCCGCAAATAAGAGACGCAGGAACAGATCTGCTCGTAACAGGTTCAGCGTTTTTCAATTCTCAAGATCCTGCAAATGAAATAGCGAGTCTCAGGGCTGTTTGGGATTAAAAGATGAAAAAACAGTCACTTTCTTTTATAATAATTACGACAATTAATTAAGGGGACTTTCCACATGACAACCAAAAGAGTCATCAAAATAGTTACATTACTCATTTTTTCCATCGTATCCGTAAATATTTACAGTCAATCCGATCAAGGAGAAAAAATACTAAATGAAGGTATTACCGCGGTTCAAAATTCTAGATTTAATCAGGCAATTTCCACCTTCCGGGAAATTCTTGTAGATCCGGAATTGGAAGAGTATCAGGGAGGTGCCTATTTCTGGATTGCAAAATCAAATATGGCATTAGGTTTTCTCGATGAAGCTTCAGAAGATTTAGAATATTTTTTAGAAAATTTTCCAGAAAATGACTATTATTCCCAAGCGAGGTATCAAGAGGGTAGGATTGCCTTCCTCAAAGGTAATTACGAAAAAGCTATTCAGCTTTTTTCTTCCTTTATAGAACAGTATCCTGATTCCCCTTATGTAGCTAATGCTTATTACTGGATGGGTGACAGCCTTCTCTCCTTAGGACATGCCGAAAACGCTAAGGAAATGTTTGAAATCGTAGTCAGCCAATACCCTACAAGTTATCGTGTGGAAGGAGCTAATTATAAGATTTCTGTAATTGATTTGAAAAAAAGAGAAGATGAACTAGTAAAACTTCTTAAATGGAGTCACGAAGAAGCGTTAAAAGCTTTTGAGGAATTTCAGCAAAAAGAAAAAAATTACCAGGAAGCTATCCAGGCATATCAAAAAAAGATTGCCTCTCTTTCGGAGGAAACGGAAACTTCTGGTCTAGTTAACTCAGAAGAAACAGAAAGGTTATTATCTCTAACAGAAGAATTAAAAAGTGATATTTCTGAAAAAGAAAGGATAATTGCAGAACTTAAAAACCGGATTGACACTCTAGGGCAGGGTTCACAAACATCTGAAACTGTACCACAAGCTTTTCCTGTTTCCGATTCCAGGGAAAAACTCCTGATGCTGAAAAACAAAGCCCTGGAATTAAAAGCTTTTTATCTTGATAAAATAGCAGAATCGGAGTCAAATTGATGTTTAATAAAAAATTACTATCTTTTATTATTGTTTTTTTATTCATTTCTTTTTTCCTCTCTTCACGGGAGATTAGCTTTGGCAGGATAAAACTACACCTACATGAAAACATTGGCAGGTTTACACCATTTTACCTAACTGATATACGAGGTGAGAACTATAAGCCGTTCTTTGTTTCAGAAGATCCCCGTACCTCCTATATCAGTTTATCCGTAGACAACAAAGTTTACCGCCTTGGTGATAGCGGAGCATTTTCTTTAGACACTGAAATTTCCTCAGATAGCGCCGCATATATCTGGTCATCCAATTCACTCACAATACATCAGACCTTCACATTTATTGCTTCTAAAGACGCTTCTCTTGCTGATGGATTGAAAATGACATTGGCAATTACAAATAATTCTGAGACTTCATTATCCGTGGGGGTCCGCTTTCTTATAGATACTTATTTAGGTGAAGATTCAAATACCCATTTTATAACTGAACAAATCAATACTGTAACGGCTGAGAAAACGATAACCCCCGGATCCGATCAAGAGTATTGGCTATCCAAGGAAAACGTTGGTGACGATTTTGGTCTCAGGTGGGAAATTTATAATTCCGGAATCACAAAACCCGATAAAGTAATCTTTGCAAATTGGAAACGGCTTACTGAATCCACTTGGAATTATGAGACAAATTCCGGAAGAAACTTTAATCTCTTACCCTATTCAATAAATGATTCAGCAGCTGCAATGTTTTATATGCCTCAAAAGCTTTCGAAAGGACAAACAAGAACAATAGTTACAGCATTTGGTAATGATAACAAGTCAGGCTTTACAGCTTCCCAGGCTACTGAGCAAAATGTATTAAACAGTATCGCGGCGGAGGGGAATGAAAATGAAGGAACCGAACCAAGTCTTCGTGAGGATTTGCTTGCAGTAAATAATCTTATCCAGAAAATAAATGATATTCTTTCCCCCGGCAAAGAGATCACCCAGGAACAAATTGAAGTATTAGATAAAGCTTTAAAACGCTTAGAGCAGCGGAAACAAGCATATAAATAAAAATACCAAGATTAATTTTAAAATCTCATATATACTCTTTTCAAAGAAGGAATTCTTATTTTGTTCCATCAGGCAACAGAAACAGTATAATTTTATAGAAGCAGCCATAAAATTAATCGAATAAAACGAGAATTCCCCCCTTATATCTTATAAGGAAGGCAAATCTAAAATGCAAATTTAAAATTTCTGTTCGTAAAGGTTCATAAAGGGATGAAAAAAAAAGGACTAAAACAGGCTCAAATTTTATTCCGTAAAAAGAAGTTTAGTGAAGTAATTCGTTACTTAGAACCTCAGGTTTTTATGTATCGAGAAAATTTTTCCTTTTTTTATCTTCTCGGAATATCCTGCCTGTATACCAAAGATTATGGCGGAGCTCATACGTATTTAAATCGCGCCGTGCAGTTAAAACCGGAGGATGAAAACACTATTCTCGGTCTTGCAGCAATTTATCTCCGTCGAGGAAAAACAGAAGAAGCACTTAAATTATGGCTTGAAATACTCGATTCCGATCCCGGTAATCCAACCGCAAAAAGAGGATTACATTTTGTAAAAAAATATGCTGGAAGCGATTCTATTCCGGATGTCAGTACGACAGGAAAAGAGGAAAGATTTTTCCCGAATCCGCCGGCAAACACCCCTAAAATAATCGGTATAATATCTACCGTATTGATATTAGCAGGTACAGCATTTTTCACTTATCCTCTTTTAATGAGCAGGATTAATGACAATACCTCCAGACCGGGAGAAAATGCAATTTCTGACATTAATGCATCAGATAATTTAGTTTCATATGAAGGTGAATACAAGTACTTCTATACTGAAGATGAAATAAACCGTCTTCTTGACAAAATAATAAGGTATTTTAACGAATACCGGGACAATATGGTAATTCGTGAGGCTAACCGTGTTCTATTATCAAATGCTTCTAATCTTGTCAAAGAAAAAGTCCATCTGTTACTAGGCCATATTACTAAACCTGATTTTACTTCACTAAAAGACAATTTCAGCTATTCAGAAGTAATGACAGACCCTGAACTGTACCGCGGATGTTATGTAAAGTGGAAGGGGAAAATTTCGAATATTAGCGGGAAAGATGCACCTGTCCGTTTTGATCTCCTAATAGGTTATCATACCGGTAATGTAGTAGAAGGAATCATAGGAGTTCATTTACCCTTTGCTGCTGAACTTAATCCCGGAGAGTCCTATGAAATACTCGCAGAGTTAGCATTTTCAGACAATAATAAACTCTATTTAACGGGGATCGCCATTCATCAAATTTATGTGGAACAAAAGGAGTAGGATAATGAGAAGTGTAGTCCAGCGGGTTTCTGAATGCTCAGTTACTGTTGGTCAAAGACAAACAGGTTCTATCAGATCCGGATTGCTGGTATATATAGGAGTATCCAAGGAAGATACTGAATCTGACGTTGATTTTACTGTAAATAAGATCAGTGGACTTCGTATCTTCGAAGATTCTGAGGGAAAAATGAATCTCGATATTTCCCAAGCCGGGGGAGAAATCCTTGTGGTTTCCCAATTTACCCTTTATGGAGACACACGGAAAGGGAAACGTCCTTCCTATAATGATGCTGCGTCCCCGGAGAAAGGAAAAAGACTCTACAATTTAGTGGTAAAAAAATTATACGAACAAGGTTTCTCAGTAGCTACCGGTGAATTTGGCTCATCAATGAAAGTAACCTATACAAACGAAGGCCCTGTTACAATTCTAGTGGAATCCTGAGATCTTACATTTACTGAAGAATTCTCATTTTATATTTTTAGGCAACAGAAAGAGGCATGATTTTAAAAGAAAATCCGTAAACCAATCGAATAAAATGAGAATTCCAAGCTTTACTTTAGCAAGAAGGCATTTACTTACAGAAATAATTTTAATGTAGATAAATATTCCCTAGCATCAAAAGGATCAAAGAAAGCTGAAAGTGATTTCTCGTTATGCATGTTCATGATTAATTCTGCACTTCTTCGAGCCGAAGAAACCACGTGAAGAAAGGGAAACTGCTTCCTCATTCCATTAAGCCCCGGGATTGTATCACTCACAACAATTGATTCCAACATTTGATTTTCATAGAGATCATTGAGTCTTTTCAGCGCAGGATCGGAAAATACAGCATGAACAACCGCTATATGAACCTTAGCGACGCCCCTTTTTTTCAACTCCTTTACCAACGCGTAAATAGAGCCTCCCGTATCGATCATATCGTCAACAATCCAAACAGTTTTTCCATCTATAGGGGCATCGGATAATATATTAATTGATTCCACAGTATTTGTTTTGGAATAATCCCGCTGTTTATGGGCTATAATCAGTCTAGCTCCGAATGAATTTGCAAACTTTTTTGCGATTCCTTCTCCTCCCGCATCTACGGAACAAAAAATCCAATTCTGTCCTACCTGATGATCCAATGATTCACGATTTTTTATGAAGGTATCTGCTATATATTGTTTAAGGAGAGAAATAATTGGTACATCATCGATAGCAGCAATGGTTGGATCCACAATTGTTTTCGATTTATCCGAATGTAATTGATATGTAATTATATGGTTAACACCAAGACTAACAAGAGTTTTATAATGCACCCAGAATCCGACGGAATTTCTTCGTGTAGGCCGGTCGGACCGGGAAGAACTGCAGTAAGGTTCAAAAAGTGTTATACGTCCCGCTTGAGACCGTCTTAACGCATCCACAGCATGATACAGTTCTATTTTATTCTCTTCCACCGTTAGTCCCCAATCATTTCTGGCGGCGTTAGCAAATATAAAGACATCTTTTCCTCTGATCGAGTTATTTACTTCAACTTCCATTTCACCATCTGCAAATTTAATGGCGCGCATTTCTCCAACGAATCTTGACCTTTCACCGCTTAAAGAAAAATCCGGAAACGTTTCCAGTTGATGGGCTACTCTGGAAGCGTAATTATGCATCGACCGAGTAGCTAATATTATAAGATCACCCTTCATTGTTATCTGTCAGAATTCCTTTTTATTTTTTTTATGACTTTCCAACGCACGTTTTTATGTTCATCGGAACCTTCTCAACTTTCTTCTCTTATTAAATATGTTTTTAATATTTTCTGCAATAATTTTTAGCATTTCTTTGAGAAATCCGTGAGGGATTCGTCATACCAATATCATCCATTGCTGTATTCACTAAAAAAAAAATTCCTGATAAAATCAAAATGAAATTTAAATCAGTATATATATATGGGAAGCATATTCTTTCTAAAAATATAGATGAGGAGCACAGATTATAATGGCTAAAAAAGAGACAGAGAGTCAGAAGACCAATGTCAATCAGAAAGAAAGGGAGCAGGCAATTGAAGCTGCAAAACTGCAGATAGAAAAGCAGTTCGGCAAAGGATCCCTTATGAAACTGGGTAGGGGAGTAGATGACATAAGTATTCCAACCATACCCAGCGGTTCTATTCTTCTGGATGAAGCACTCGGTCTTGGCGGTTATCCTAAGGGACGAATTATAGAAATATACGGTCCGGAATCATCTGGCAAAACAACACTTGCCATTCATGCAATAGCGGAAGCACAGAAGAAAAAGGGAATTGCTGCATTTATCGATGCTGAACACGCGCTTGATCCAACATATGCAAGAAATTTAGGAGTAAACATTGATGAATTGTGGGTATCGCAACCCGATACTGGAGAACAAGCTCTTGAAATTGCAGAATCCCTCGTCAGATCAGGAGCTGTTGATATAATTGTTGTTGATTCTGTTGCCGCTTTGACCCCACAGGCTGAAATTGAAGGAGACATGGGTGATTCCCACATGGGTCTTCAGGCACGGCTAATGAGTCAAGCCTTAAGAAAATTAACAGGCACAATATCTAAATCAAGAACATGCCTGATATTCATCAACCAGATCCGGATGAAAATAGGGGTGATGTTCGGAAATCCTGAGACCACCACAGGGGGAAGAGCACTTAAATTCTACTCAACTGTTCGCCTGGAGGTTAGAAGAATTGAAACTATTACTCACGGAACTGATAATGCCATTGGTAATAAAGTGCGCGTGAAAATCGTTAAAAATAAAATAGCTGCGCCCTTTAAAAAGGTAGAAATGGAGATTATTTTCGGCAAAGGTCTTTCTGCTTCCGGAAGCATATTAGATGCGGCAATAAAACATAACCTCATACAAAAAAGCGGAAGCTGGTATTCTTATGGTGATGAGAGGATAGGCCAGGGCAGGGAAAACGTAAAACAGTTTTTGGAATCTCATTCTGAATTAATGGATGAGTTAGATAAAAAATTAAGGGAGATTATATTTCCACAAACTAAATTAGAGAATAAAGAGGGCAAGAAGAATAATGGCGGTTCCGACGAAAAAGAAGCTCTCTTCTAAAATAAAAAACCACCGACCCAAGACTTATTAAAACCAGGAATTAGGTACGCAATTTATATGAAAGATCTCCATCATGTTTTTCTTGCCATTGGTTCTAATGTTGGGTGTATTCGAAAAAATATAGAGGGAGCATATAAATGCCTCTCCCATACCTTGAAAGATCTCCAAATTTCTCATATGTATGTAACAGAACCTAAGTATTTGCTTTCTCAGCCCCCTTTTTTAAACGCTGTTTTAAAAGGAACAACTGATCTTTCACCATTCGCACTTCTTGAGGAATGTCATTCTATAGAAAAAAAATACGGTAGAAACCGAAGCAAAGAGGTGCGAATGGGCCCAAGACCCCTTGATATAGACATACTTCTTTATGGAGAAAAGATAATTCGTACCGACAGATTGATTATTCCCCATCTCCGGTTACGGGAAAGAAAATTTGTTTTAACACCTCTCTTGGAAATAGAGCCTGAACAGGTTGATCCGCTAACGGGAATAAAGTTATGGAAGTTTCTAAACGGTCTTCCCCGCCAAGGTATTTACTACTCTTCGATAACCGAATATACTAATATTTTACGGTAATAAATGAATAGCGAAATAGATGTAAAATCCAAGGACAATCAAAAATTTCAAGCTGGAAATTTCGAAGGCCCCCTCGATCTTCTCCTTTTTCTCATAAAACGGTCAGAAATAAATATATACGATATTCCAATCCACGAGATAACTGAACAATACCTCTCGTATCTTGATTATGCGGCCAAGATTGATCTTGATAATATTACGGAATTTTACCTAATGGCCACCACACTGATTTATATTAAATCACGGATGCTTCTACCAGTAGATATTGATATGGATGATGAAATGGAAGATCCTAGACAGGAACTAGTGGATAAACTCATCGAATACCAGCGTATAAAAAAACTCACCGAACTGATGAGTGATAAAAGCGAGGAATCAGAGTGGATTGTTCAGCGCGATATTGAACAACGTTCACTTCCCTTTCCCGAAGACGATGATATGTGGGAAGAGTTAGATGTTTGGGAACTTTTAAAAACTTTCTCAAACCTAATTGAAACGCTTTCTTCTGAACAGGTTATTGATTTAACCGAGGAAGTAACAATAAATGAAAAGCTGACCCTCATAAACGAGTTTCTAGAAAGAAAAGGCAGTTTTCTTTTTACCGAATTGATCACAAAGAAAGGGTCTTCCATGGATGTTGTCTGTGCGTTTATTGCAATCCTTGAATCGGTAAAGGCACGCAAAATCACCATCCTTCAAAACCGCATGTTCGGAGACATACGCATTGAACCAAAAAAAATAATCCAGTCGGATCGGGAGAACGCAGCAGATGGATTTGAATGTTGAAAAAGCTCTGATTGAGGCTATTCTCTTTCTCGAAAACGAACCGATAGATATAAAATCTTTATCTAAAATAAGTAATTTAGAAAATCAAATAATATCCCAGGCAATATCTCAAATAAAAAAAGACTGCGGCAGGGAAGACCGGGGTGTAGAACTAATTAAAATAGGGGAGGCTTACCAGATAATTCCAAAAAAAGAACTGTGGGAATCCTTAAAGGAGCATTATGGAAAACATAATAATACTCGTTTAAGCAGGGCTGCTATGGAAACCCTCTCGATTATAGCCTACTCACAACCGATCACCCGTGCAGAAATTGAAAATATCCGAGGAGTATCTGCCGATGGAATGATTCGTCAGCTGCTCACTCGAAAGTTAATTAAAGAAGTAGGAAAAAAGGATGCTCCCGGGAAACCGGTACAATATGGTACCACTAAGGAATTTCTTACGGTATTTCGTTTAGGAAGTATTGCGGATTTGCCGAAATTAGATGATGTTGAACAGGATAGGTTTGAATTAAATGGGTGATAATAAGATTCATAAAACTCCTATTCGTCTTCAAGTTTTTTTGGCTAAGGCAGGATTTGGTTCCAGAAGAAAGTGCGAGGAGTATATCCGCGAAGGACGGGTAAAGGTTGACGGAGATGTCGTTACAAAACTTGGAACAAAGGTGACTCCTCAGGAAACGATTACTTTAGATGGAAAACATGTTCGAGGGACTGAAAATCTCAAGTATTTTGCTTTGAACAAACCACGAGGATATATCTGCTCCAGCTTCGATCCGCAAGGCCGTCCGTTAGCGATAGATCTGCTAAAACCGACGGTAACTGAGAGAATATACAACATAGGCAGATTAGATTTAAACTCCTCCGGACTTATCATTTTAACTAATGATGGGTACTTTGCTGAAAAAATATCTCATCCAAAAGGCGGCATTAAGAAAGTATATGTAGTGGAAACGAAAAACCCTATCCCAAATAAATTGCTTGATGATTATAAATCGGGTGTTGAAATTGAAGGGATAGATTATACCCTCGTAAATTATCATTTAAAGACACATAGGAAAGTCCAATTAATCCTTATAGAGGGAAAAAATAGAGAGATTAGACGCATTTTTGAATATTTTAATTGTCCCGTTTCTAAAATACACCGAATTCGTATCGGTCCTGTGAGTGTAAAGGGGATTCCAACTGGATCTTTTCGGCCATTAACAAGAAAAGAAATTGAAATCCTTAAAAACAAAAGCAAAGGAGACTTATAACGATGGTTGTTGCCATAGATGGTCCAGCCGGAGCTGGTAAAAGTACTATTGCTTCTCTTGTGTCAAAAAAAACAGATCTATTTTATCTTAATTCTGGAAATTTTTATCGTGCCATAACCTGGAAAGTATTAAATGAGAAAAGAGAGCCGGAAGACACTAATGAAGTTATTGATGTTGCGAGGAATATTTTAATCGATATAAAAGATGGAAACACCAATGTAGATGGCATGGAAGTGGAAGAGGAACTTCATAACCCCAATGTTGACCGTTGGGTTTCAGAACATTCCGCGATCATTCCTGTACGGCACGAGGTTAATCGAAGGCTTCGGGATGTTTCTAAATCAATTGACATAATAATGGAAGGACGCGATATAACCACCGTGGTTTTCCCAAACGCCGAAATTAAGCTTTATCTTGATGCAGACGTTGAAACCAGAGTTAAAAGGCGATATCAGCAGGGGATTGGCAACACTTCCCTTGACGAGATCCGTCAAAATATCATAAAAAGGGACAAGATAGACAAGAATAAAGCTGAAGGGAGTCTGCAAATAGCCCCGGATGCAGTCTATTTAGATACATCCGACTTGACCATCGATCAAGTATGTGAGAAAGTAATAAATATCATCCACAGTTGGAAAAAACAGCGGGAGTAGTATGGAAGTTATGACGGATAAGGATCAGGGTAACGCTGAAGCTCAAAATAAGGATCAGCTTCAGGAAGCACTTCAAGAGGAATACTTAAAATCCCTCGACGAATTAGAAGAGGGACAGATAATTGAAGGCAGCGTAATAGAAGTCACCCCCGAAACAGTTTTTATTGACATCGGATATAAATCGGAGGGGAAAATACCCACCGAAGAATTCGATGAGAAACCTGAAATTGGCGATACGGTTAATGTTGTACTCATTTCAAAAGAAGGCCGTTCCGGTGATGTGGTCGTTTCTAAAAAGAAAGCGGACGAAAAACTTTTTTGGACAGAATTAAAAACAGCCTTCGAAGAACATAAACCCGTCGAGGGTAAAGTGGTTAAGAGCATCAAAGGCGGATATACCGTAGCTTTAGGCCACGGAGTAACCTGTTTTAATCCAATTTCAAAAATGGATTTACAACGTATTGAAAAACCGGAAGATTATGTTGGCCTGAAATCAAATTTTTATATTGAGAGACTATACAGCAACAACAAAGTAAATATTGTTTTATCACGCCGTGATTGGCTGGATGACCAGATTGAATCAAGAAAAAATGAATTCTTTTCAAAAACTAAAATTGGTGACACCGTTGAAGGAAAAGTCAAATCCTTCACTTCTTTCGGTTCATTTATTGATCTTGGCGGCTTTGATGGTCTTCTTCATATCAACGATATGAGTTGGGGGCATGTAACTCGTCCAAAAGACTATGTGAAGAAAAACCAAATAATTAAATTAAAGGTTATCCGCTTAGACCCGGAAGATCAAAAAATCAATCTTTCTCTAAAACATTTCTCCGAGGACCCCTGGCTTAGCTTTGAGGAGAAATATCAAGTTGATGATAACGTAAAAGGAACGGTAACAAAACTGACCGATTTTGGTGCATTTATTGAATTAGAAGAAGGAATAGAAGGTCTTGCTCATATTTCCGAATTATCATGGGTAAAACGGATAAAGCATCCGAAAGAAATTCTCTCTGTAGGGGATGAAGTAGAAGTCAAAATACTGGACTATGATGTACAGGCTGGTAAGGTTTCTCTCGGGGTAAAGCAGGTTCTTCCAAATCCTTGGGATGAATTAGATGAGAAATATCCCGTTGGAATGCGCCTTACCCGTCCGGTTAAGAAGATTACCAATAGCGGGGCATTTATTGAACTGGAAGAAGGTATAGATGGATTCCTTCATGTGGACGATATATCATGGACCAAAAAATACCGTAATCCTGGAGAAGCCCTTAATGAAGGTCAAGAGTACGAAATTATAGTTACTGATGTCGATACTGAAAATCACAATATAAGACTAGGAATAAAACAGCTTTCTGAAGACCCCTGGAGTTCCCTTAAAAAAGCTTATCCTGAGCACAGCATAATTGAAGGCGAAATCACTAACATAACAGACTTTGGGGTATTTGTTAGAGTTCAGGGAGGAATAGAAGGTTTAATAAATAAAAGTAATCTGGCAAATCCAAAGGAAATGAGTTTTGAAGAAGCTGTAAAGCAGTACAGCACCGGTGATCACATTAAAGCTGCAATTACCGAAATAAATCCGGCCAGACAAAAACTCTCATTATCCATTCGTGAACTCGAACGTAAGCAAAGAAGGGCTGAATTGCAGAAATATATACATGATGATGATGAATCTACATTTACATTAGGCGACGTGCTAATGGACAACGAGTCCGAAGGCGGTGAAACGGAGTAACTCTTTGCAATATGGAATGAGTACAGTTAGAAATGTTCAAAACATCCGTCGACATAGGAAAATTTCACACGTTTATCGAAATAAACAGCCTCATCAATTCCGATTACTCGGATGTTAAAACAGTTCTTACAAGAATTCTAGAATCTGCTACAAGATTAACCGGAGGTGAAGCATCATCTCTTCTTCTTGTAAATCCGGAAAATAATAAACTTTATTTTGAAATAGCCTTAGGTTCTAAAGGACCTGAGGTAAAAAAGTTTTCTCTGAACATCGGTGAAGGAATCGCCGGATGGGTAGCTGAAAAAAACCGGTCTCTCATTGTAAATGATGTAGAAGATGATAAACGTTATTTTTCTGAAATCAGTAAAAGCATCGGGTTTAAGACTTCTTCCATTTTAGCTGTCCCGATGCGAATAAAGGATCATTGTATCGGCGTTATCGAGATGATTAATAAAAAAGGTTCTAAAGGCTTTATCGAAGAGGACCTTTTCTGGTTAGAATTATTGGCTAATCAGGCCGCTTTGGCTATACAAAATGCGAAATCGTTTCAGAAAATAAAAAATGAAGTGTCCAACCTTCAGGATCAAGTTCTAACAGATAAGGGATATCATTCTTTTGTTTTTGGAAGCCAGATAATAAAAGAGCAGTTGGAGGTGATTGACCGAATTGCCAGTACCGATTCCTCAGTTTTAATCCTTGGCGAAAGCGGTGTAGGAAAAGAATTATTCGCGGAACAGGTTCATATGAGAAGCAGGCGTAATGATAAACCTTTTATCCGTGTAAATTGTGCAGCCCTGCCTCCTGCGCTTTTAGAGAGTGAACTTTTCGGACACGTTGAAGGTGCCTTTACAGACGCAGTTGATGAACGCCGTGGCAGATTTGAACTCGCCCATACCGGTACAATTTTCTTAGACGAAATTGGTGAGTTGACATTACCGCTTCAGGCAAAAATGCTTCGCGTACTTCAGAGTAAGAGTTTCGAAAAGGTAGGCTCATCCGAAACAATTCAAGTGGATGTAAGAATAATCGCGGCAACGAACAGAGATATTGAAAAAATGGTCCGGGAAGGAAAAATGAGACAGGATCTGTTTTACCGGCTGAACGTTCTGCCCATTATTGTTCCGCCCTTAAGGCAGAGAAAAGAAGATATTTCTGTTTTAGCGGACCACTTTCTAAAAGTATTTTCCAGGGAAACAAAAAAAGAGATTAACGGTTTCTCCAACTTCGCCATTGATGCCATGCTATCCTATTCTTGGCCCGGGAATGTCCGGGAGCTCGAAAACGCCGTTGAAAGGGCGGTAGTGGTTTGCGGAGGTGATGAAATAACACCGGACGATTTATCGTTGGATACAAAAGATTCGGAAAATGAGATTCCCTATATTGATATGCCGTTAAAGAAATCAATGAATCAGTTTAAAAAACACCTTATAACCAGGACCTTGGAGAGATATAACTGGAATCAAACTGAAAGTGCAAAATCCTTAGGGATTCAAAGAACATATCTATCAAGACTGATAAAAGAATTAGACATAAATAAATAACAAAGGAGATATTTCATGCAGCAAAGCCGAACCGAAAAGGATAATAAAACAAAACTATTGGAAAACATAGGAAATTTCCTGGAAAAATATCGAAAAGTATTTATAATTGCAATTTCTACAATAGCAATATTAATAGTTGGATTGATAGTGTTCATCGAAATACGTAACCACCGCTCGAATAAATCTGCAGCCCTTATCGAAAACGTGCAGGAAGATTACGATACCTGGGTTACCATGGAAGATGAAGAAGGTAAAGCAGAGCTTGGCAAAGACATGTTATCGTCATTAGACTCAATAATTAATGAGTATCCTAATTTATACGCGGGACAACGGGCTCTTTTTTTAAGAGGTTCATACTATTTTCAAACCGATAGTTGGGAGGAGGCGGAAGAAGACTTCATGAACCTATATGACCGCTTTCCTAAAAGCTATCTTGCTGCTATCTCCCTTTTTAATGCCGCCGCTGCTGCAGAAAACAGAGGAGATCCTACAGCCGCTGCAGAAAGATACCGAATTATTCCTGACCGTTATTCCGATAATGCCCTTAGCCCGTATGCCTTATTTTCCTTCGGCCGTATTAATGAGACTGATGATGATTACGCCTTTGCTGTTGAGACTTATAATGAATTGATCGATTCGTATCCAGGGAGTAGTTGGACAAAATTAGCCCAGGACCGTATAATCGAGATAAATACGAAGGGTATCCTGAACAAAGAAGAATAGAAATTCGGGTCCCTTCCGGATCGGAGGGAACATGGCGCGCGGTAAGG
This sequence comes from uncultured Spirochaetales bacterium, assembly GCA_964618265.1. Classification (GTDB taxonomy): domain Bacteria; phylum Spirochaetota; class Spirochaetia; order CAYLLE01; family CAYLLE01; genus CAYLLE01. Next base: position 115,776 of record CAZUAE010000001.1, read on the forward strand.
GGCGGAACAAGTTTTTTGAAACAAAATATTTCGGACTCCTCTTAGGGATTTTAATAGCAGGGCTTTTTTTAATTATATCATCCTCTACTACAATCCTTTCAAACTTAGAATTAAAAATTCTAGATACACATTTTTATTTAAAAGATACCATTAGAAAAACAACTACACAGGCCGGAGTCCGGAAAGAGGTCAGAAATCCCGATATTTCTGATGATTTGGTTATTGTAGGTATTGATTTTAAATCTCTCCAGGAGTATGGATGGCCCTTTCCCCGCCACGTCTACGGAGGACTGCTTAACACCTTTGCAAGGATTCAAGAAGAGGATCAGAGAGAGCGGGCGGTCTTTTTAGATATTCTTTTTGCCGATCCTTCCGGAAACCCATACGCGGACAGTCGTCTGCTGGAGGGTATAGAAGAAAATAACAGGGTTTTTTTAGAATTATATCTTCAGGTTAATCCGCTTCCTTTGAATTTAGAGGAAGAAATGATAGCACGGCAACTATCTCTTTTCGACCGTCACAGTAGTATTACGGATATTTCCGGAAATTGGCAGGATATGAAGGCATATTATGGACAGCAGCCGCCGCTGCGTCCCTTTGGAGAAGTAAGTGCTGGATATGGTCATGTAAATGCCAATGAAGACTCAGACGAGGTATTCCGTCGTCAGGAATTAGTTGCGAAACTCTCTATCTATCTTGGTGCCATGCGTTACTCCGACCTGGATACCGACGTCCAATTAGATATAGAGTCTTTCCAGCGTATGGCTTGGATGGATAATGATGGAGCGTATCATACTATTGAATATCCCATAACTGAAGATGTTCTCAAATCCCTTAAAAAGGAATTAAAGGATCAAGCTCCGTTAGTAAAAGAGGACACCAGCGGAGACGGAACTCCGGATTCAGAATACTACCTTATTGAATTTTATCAAGACTTTTTTATTCCCTCTATAACACTGTCTCTTGCCCTGGATTACTTTAATAAAGATCTATCTGATGTGGAAGTCGTCCTGGGTGATCGAATCCGCATACCGGCTCCCGAGCATTTCAATACTGAATCGGGAGAATGGGAACCCTATAGGATAACTCGAAGACGTCCTGTATATGATGAAGACGGAAACATCGTAAAGGAAGGAAAATACGAAACTCCTGAAGAAATAATAATTCCAATAAATGAAAACGGAGAAATGCTCATTAATTTTATGGGTCCTCCTTCGAGTGCATCCATCGATGGACACCAAACATTTCCGGTCCGCCGTTTTTATGGATATTCACAGGCCGCTCCGCCTCCCCAAAAGGAGTATTGGCCTCCCACACTAGCGCTGGCAAACAATATAATTATGGTTGGGTCCTTCGAAAAAGGTACTGCTGCAGATGAAAAACCTACTCCCCTTGGACTTATGTACGGAGTAGAGTTCCATACAAACGCATTAAACACAATTATCATGAACAACCCTCTCTGGTATGCTCCATCCTGGTTAAACCTTATTATTCTTTTGGGAGTTGTATTGCTTGTATCATTTCTCTCTTCAAGACTTTCAGCGGTTATTTCATTCATAACCACCGTTGTTTTTATTCTCGCTTACTTCATTGTTGTATCCGTTATTTTTGATATGGAATCATTTATCCTCAATTTTTCAACACCCGCGTTAGCAGCGATATTTACTTTCTTAGTTATCACCGTATATCGGACAATGACTGAGGAAAAGGACAAACGGAGAATCAGGGAAATTTTTGGGAAATATGTTAATCCGAAGGTGGTTGAACAAATTCTCGACAATCCTCCCGAACTCGGCGGCGTCGATAAGGATGTAACGGTCTGTTTTTCAGACATCCGAGGATTTTCCACAATCTCGGAAACAATGACACCTCAGGAGCTGGTAAACTATATAAATGTATATCTCACCGCTATGACCAACACAATTCTGCAATACCGAGGAACCCTCGATAAGTATGTAGGTGACGAAATAATGTGGTTCTACGGTGCTCCGCTTCCGCAGAAAGATCATGCACTCTTATCCTGTAAATGCGCCTTAAAGCAAATGCAGATTCTCAAAGAGCTCAACGAAGAATGGCCGCCTGAGAAAAGACTTAACATCGGTATCGGAATCAACTCAGGAATTATGACAGTGGCTAATGTTGGTTCCCCTTTAAAAATGAGTTATACCCTGATGGGGGACGGAGTTAACATCGGAAACCGCCTGGAAGGACTCAATAAACACTACTTAACAAACATTATAATAAGTGAAAGTACGTATGGACTGGTAAAAGATAGAATTGTGGCGAGAGAATTAGATAATGTACGGGTGAAAGGTAAGAATAGACCTGTGGTAATTTATGAGTTGATAGATGTACCGGAAGGTTTAGATCCGAATTTGGAAAATACTGTTAAGAAAAAGGAAAACCTTCAGAATGTACAGGCATAACAAAGGCAGGGTAGGGGCAGCTAGACTTTTTCTATTCTTCTGCTTTCCGATGATTATGCTATCCTGCGGTTTGGCTCAATATCCAACTCTTCTCCGACCCCGGCAAACGGAATCTCCAGGGGATATTTTAGATGAGTTTATTTTTATCCATGATCCGGCAAATGACATTGATATCTTTCAGGGATATGAACTTTTTTATAAATTTTATACAGCTCAGGGGTTAGAAAATGATGTCTACCGGGAGGATACAGCATATATAGAAAATAACGCCGTTTTTGGAAGTAACGTTCCCAACATTCTCTCGTCCCGTTCTTATTTCCGCGTAACAAGTCCTTCAATTCCATCCGACACTAAACCATTAATTTCTTTTTCTTCAAGTGAAAAGCAGGAGGAAACCGAAGTTATCGTCGGGTTCGAACCGAATCCAGTATATAATACAGATGAAGCGTATGCTGCATGGGGTGGTAACAGTATCATAACAATTAGACGGTCAATTTCGGATACTGGAGATGATGAAAAAAAACCTTTCCTTCCCGAAATGTACGATCCGGAAGACACGGATATACCCGATGCTTATGATCCCCTGGATCCAAGCTTATCTATCGCTCTTTATACCGTTACCTACGGATATGATTTTTCACAGTTCAGATATTTCTATAGCGAACCTCTTCTATTAGGGAATATTTCACTTTTTTAGTTTTATTTATCGGGAGAAGCTTTCTAATGGACACAACGTACTATTTTATTATTGGATTAACTTACCTTTTAATTGGGCTCGGTTCAGCAATACTTTTTTATTATGTTTTCCGGAAACATTTTCTTGGAAATTTCTGGGGAGCCTTAATAGTAGGATTAATAGGTTCCTTCTTAGGGGGTATAATTGATCTTTTCTTTGATGACGTTATTGAAGCATTATCCAATATCAATGACTCTGTAAATATGTTTCCCCCAGTAATTACAGCAATATTACTTCTTGTTATCTTTTCAAAAATCAGCGGAGGCAAAGATTGATTATAATATTTTTTGCTCCATTTACTTCTGATAATGTATATTCTGTCTACTTCTGCGGACCTGGGTATGAGACGGAAAGGATGTATCTAAAATGAATGACGACCGGCACAAAAACTGTGAATCAAAAACAATTAAGAGCTTCGAAAGACTTTGCGGCATAATCAAAACATTAAGAGGACCCGACGGATGCCCCTGGGACAAAGAACAGACCGTTTTTTCTATTATCCCAAACCTGATCGAAGAATCTCATGAATTTTCCGAAGCAGCCGCAAACTCCGACCTGGACGAATCCATAAATAACATGAGAGAAGAACTCGGTGATGTGTTTCTTGTTGCCACAATGCTTGGCATAATTGCACAGCAGGACAACCTATTCAATTTATCCGATTCATTGAATGATATTTCTGAAAAACTAATCCGGCGCCACCCTCATGTATTCTCCGATTCCGAAGCAAGAGATTCCAAGGAAGTAATAACACAATGGGATAAAATCAAAACAGAGATTGAGGGAAAAGGTTCAAAATCAATTTTCAAAAATATCCCTAAAGGCCTGCCGCCCATCCTTCGCGCAGAAAAAACACAGAAAAATGCCGCAAAGGCTGGTTTTGACTGGAAATCCTTCGACGGCCCTTTGGAAAAAATCCGGGAAGAAACAGAAGAACTTGCTGAAATAATCACCGAACCCCTTACCAGAAAAGAAATAGTTACTGAAGAAATTGGAGACTTGCTTTTCAGCGTGATAAACTTGTCGAGACATCTGCATACAGATCCGGCCCAGGCACTGCAAATATCCACTAATAAATTTATGAGACGTTACGAAAAATTAGAAGAAATCGCCGCCGAACGGGGAACAAAAATAAACTTAGGAAATATTACTGAATTAGATAAAATATGGCGTGAAATTAAAGATATGTTATAAATAAATATACTATTTAACAATTTTTATAAGGTAACTAAGGTAATCTTTTCGCTGTTCGCCGTGCAACTGCAATCTTTTTGTTATTATTTTTAATACATGTTGACAAATATTAGCATCTTTTATTATTTTAGGGAGCCCTTTACCTCCCTCGATGTTTGCCTTCCATATGATCATACAAGATTTTTCAGTAGCCTTTTGTAATTCAATTTCATCCCTATTCTTAAGATAGTTTAAAAAATTTTCCCATTCTAGAACATCATCTCCATGCCAATTCAATTGATAATCAATATCAAAAAGATTAGCCATGAGGGAAACTTTTTTTTCTAATGGTATCAGATGGTACTCTAAGAATGACAATCCTTCCGGTAAAGGAGTTTTTAACAGCTTCTGGATATCCTTTTCAATTACATCATATTTTTGAACTGATAATTCAACACCAAGAACTTCATATTCCGAAGAGTAGCCCAATGAAAGTGGTTGAGCAAATTCCATTTTTGGTTTTCGGTTAAATCCTTGCGTAAATCTGACAGGAAGAGAGGAACGTATTAAGGCCCGTTCGAAAACAGATATTACTCCCAGGTGGGATATATATACCGCTTTTCCGGTTTTCCTATACTTGAGGAGCAGAAGGAACCTTTCCCCTTCATCTGAAATTTCCCTTTGCTTGACATCGGGGTACTCTCCCCTCTCTTCTTGTACTTTAAAATCATCACCGCACACACCACAAGGATACCGGCAATTTGTACTGCACTTTTTAGTAGATATTTCTGCACCAGCTCTTTCATATTCCTTTAGTAAAAATCTTTTTTTTACTCCTAAATTCACATCATCCCAAGGAAGAATCTCATCCACGGACCTCTCCCTGCAAATTTCGTTCTGGACATCCCATGGCTGTTCATTAATAAGCTGCCGGTAAAAATCCCTGTCTAAATGCTCTTCCCAAGCATCCAGCCGCGCCCCTTTTAAAAAGGCATCATAGAACATCATACCTGCCCGTTCATCTCCCCTTGAGACAATGCCCTCTAATAATGAAGCAAACGGAGAATGGTAGCCCACCTTAAAAGATTTCTTTCCCAGCTTTTTGCGAATTTGCATTATTCGATCTAACCCTACAAATTCGCTTAGCTGCTTAGCCCACTGGAAAGGCGTATGTGGTTTCGGAATGAATGTACCGATATTAACGTTGATTGATATGGGTACTTCTTTTCTTACATCCAGAAGAAACTGTATAATATCATCTGCCTCGGTATCACTATCCTCCAGTGGCAACCCAACCATAAAATAGAACTTCGCAACCCTCCATTTTTGCTCCACTGCTTTTTTAAGAATTGCAATTATCTTTTCTTTATCTGCTATCTTATTGATAACTATTTGACCAGAATGAAGAGGGGTCTCTACAGCAAATGTCAAACCGCTTTTTTTTCCTTGTGATAAGCTTTCTATTATCGGGAGCGTAAAACTATCCACTCTAAGGGACGGCAGCGCAATAGATACTTCAGACTTAACAGTCATACCATTGACTCTTTGAATAAGACCATCTATATCAGGATAATCTCCGGAACTCAAAGATGACAGAGTAATATCACGATAGCCATAATAATCAATTAAATGAGATACTTCTTCCATGACGGCGCCTGCTTTCTTAACCCGCATCGGACGGTAATAAATTCCTGCGTGACAAAACCTGCATCCTCCGGGACACCCGCGCATTATTTCCACCACACCTTGGTCTTGTATTATTCTGCAATTAGGAAGGGGAAATTCTATTTTAAACGATTTTTTCCCAAATCCTCTCCAAACCGCACGTTCTGTAGTAACCTGTTTTCCGTGATACCAGAATGATTTTTCATTTCTTATTCTTTCTAACTGATCATCCTTATCCCCGCCCCTCTTTTTAATTTCCGCAAGATCATTCACTATTTGAGGTAAAACGGCTTCTGCTTCGCCGATACATACCGCATCACAAAAAGGTCCAAAGGGATGGGGGTTTGTAACAGCAGGACCGCCTGAAATTACTAAAGGACTGTCTTTTCCTCTTTCAACCCTAAGGGGAGACACCCCGCCTATACTCATAATATTCATCATATTTGTGAGAGTTAGCTCATACCCTACTGAAAACGCAATCATGTCACATTCATTCAGGGGTACACCATTCTCTAAAGTATACAGAGGAATATGGTGAGTCCTTAAAGCCGATTCAAAATCCGGTAATGGCGCAAAAACCCTTTCACACTGGATATTCGTTAATTTATTTAAAAAGGTATATAAAATCTTTATTGAATTATTGGACATACCTATTTCATACACATCGGGAAAGGAAAGTGCAATCCGGAAAGAAACGGCTGCGTCATCCTTGCAGGTTGAGAACGCTTCTCCCCCGACATAACGCACAGGATTTTCAACTCCCATGAGAATTTTGTGCATTTCTACTGAATATTTTATATTTGTCATTCTAATATCTATACCGGTGCTGATATATACTCATGAGCAGCCCAATTGACAAAGCTCCTGTCCACAGCGAAGAACCTCCATATGACATGAAAAAGAGAGGAATTCCTGTTACAGGCATAATCCCGATTGCCATTCCTATGTTTACAATAAAATGAAAGGCAAACATACTCAGAATACCTGCCCCGAGAAGTGAACCGAATTTATCTTTTGATAAATTCACAATTACTAATCCCCTCATAAGAATTATTCCGAATACAGTAAAAAGAATCAGAACACCAAGGAAACCCCACTCTTCAGCAAAAATTGAGAATATAAAATCGGTGCTCTGTTGCGGTAAATACTGATAATGACTCTGAGTACCTTCAAGGAATCCTTTCCCTATCAGACCGCCGGAACCGACAGCAGTTTTTGATTGTATTATATTCCATCCACTGCCTAAAGGATCAACATAGGGATCTAAAAAAATAATCAATCTCATTATCTGATAATCCTTCAAGAAGACTTTCGCCAACATTGATCCCAAGAGTGAAATTCCCGAAATTGAGACTCCATACATAATCCAATAGAAGTAACGTTTTTTTAAAGTTATAAAACCAATCATAGCTAATATAAAAATCATGAGTACAGCAAATAAAATGTATACAACAAACTTTTGCTGAGAGAAAACCTGTATTAACAATATTTCACGTTCTAATGCATATTCTTGCCAAGCCGGAAGTACAGTAAATACCAGGACAAAGAAACCTGTCAGCAGAATAAAAATAATATGGGATGTTTTCGCGCCTGCAATATATATCATGGAAAGAAAAATTGGAATATAGACTATAGCGGTTCCTAAATCAGGCTGAATGAGTATTAATCCTAAAGGTAAAAACGCTATTAAAGCAGCAAAAAGGAACCTTGGTATTTCGGTTATTCTACGTCCAGTCCTTTCCAGGTAAACCGCTAGCATGAGAATAGTGGCAACCTTTGCGAACTCTGAAGGCTGTATTCCAAATCCGGAAGGACCTAACCAAGATCTTGCGCCGTTTACAACTCTTCCGACAAAGAGTGTCAATACAAGGAGTGATAAAAAGAATACGTAGATATAAGGAATCCATTCTTTTAATCGACCGTAATCAAAGAAGGTTATTCCTATAAGAAAAATCAATCCGGTGCCGACCCAAATAATTTGCCGTAAATATTCATTTGAAAAAACAATTCCGGCAGCTGTTACCCCGCTTGAATATATAAATATAATACCCACAGTCATAAGGAAAACAGCAGATGCTAAGAGAATTATATCAAATCGTAGTGAAGAACCCCTTTTCATATCTAATCAATCTCCGGCATATTATACCAAGCCGGTATATCTAAGTCTGTTACAGCTTCGTCAAAATTCATGTCCTTAAAAATACCATGAAAAATAATATTAGCGGCCTTGGGAGCCCACCAATTCCATTCATTTACACCCTCTACCATTACAATAACAACGACTTGATCCTCAGGATTATCCGCACCATAAGGGCCGTATGCAACAAACCATGAATGCATGTTTTCTTCTATCCCTGTTTCTCCCGTTCCAGTCTTGCCGGCAATTTCTACCGCATCCGTAGTTATCACTACCTGAGCAGTACCATCGGTTATCACTCCTCGCATGTTTCTTTTGACCTGACGGAATGATTCTTTGCTAATACTTGATGTATGAAGAATCTCCGGTTCTGTTTTACTAATCACCTTGCCTGTTTTGGGATCACGAATTTCTTTTAATATATGGGGCTGATAAATAAGACCTTCATTTACAATCATAGCGACAACATCCGCCATTTGCAGCGGAGTTATCCGTAAAAATCCTTGACCTATTGAAATATTCATTGTATCCCCGCCTACCCAAGGGGTGTCATATATTTCTTCCTTCCACTCAGGTGTGGGTATTTTCCATGATTTTTCATCCGGCAGGTCAATTCCAGTCGGGAACCCCAAACCAAATTCACGGCAATACTGTGCTATTGTATCCTCCTTCAGGTATTCATATCCCATGGTCCAGAAAAATATATTACACGATTCAGCCAAGGCCTCAGATAAATTTAATGAACCGTGACCGTATTCCTTGTGACAATGAAAAGTTCTATTCCCTATTTGCATTGTGCCGGTGCAAGTTACTGTTTTATCTTGAGGAAACACCTCCTCTTCGATTACAGCTATTGACATTATTATTTTGAAAGTTGATGCCGGAACATATCCTGACTGAATACTTCTATTAATATACGGAAATGAAGGATCAAACTGCAGATCCTGTATTTTTTCCTTTCCCCTTTTTGAATAAAATATATTAGGATCATAATTCGGATATGAGACCATTGCTAGTATCTCCCCATTCGAAGGTTTTAATACTACCACCGAACCGACATTTTTACCTAAAGCATCCGCGCAAAGATTTTGAATGTCCCGATCGATGGTAAGAACAATATTTTTTCCAGGTATAGGAGGCAGCTCTTCCTGATCATCCTCCGTTACTTTTCTTCCCTGAACATCAACAATCCGAACCCTTTTCCCATCCCTGCCCCTTAATATCATATCATATTGTTTTTCTATTCCATTTTTTCCTAATACAGAATTTATATTATACCCTTTGTTAAATAAGACTTGTACTTCTTCCGGATTTATATCACCTACAAAACCAAGGACATGAGACAATGAATTTGATTCTATATAAAACCGAGTCGGCTTGGATATAAAATCTACACCTGGGAATTCATTAATCCGTTCAGCTAGTTTATTTATCGTATCAAGATGTACACCTGTCTGGACCTGTATACTTTGGTATTTTGAATAATTCTGCTCGGGAATTTTCTTTTCGATATCTTCTAATGGTATATCTAGTAATGCCGAGAGTTTTTTAAATATTTCTTTATGTTTCCCCCTTGGAATATCTGCCGGATTTATAACAACAGCAAAAGAATCAATATTTGTTACTAAAGGAATTTCATATGAACGATCGTATATCTGACCTCTTTGGGCTGAAATCGGTACAGTCCTTTTACGTACTTCATCCGCTCTTAGAGTATAAATATAACCATCCACTATTTGAATTGAAAACAGATAGGCTATATATATAACCATTATAGATAAAATAATAACGCCTAAGATTATTATTCTTAATTTTGTGGATCTATCATGTATTGTCCTGTTTGAGCCAAGTCCCATATCTTAGGCTAATCCCTCCGAGAGGATATCGGTTTTATCAAAGAAAGGAGAGCGAAAATGATCGGAGCTATTATCGCATTATATCCTAATTCTATTAAAAAATTTAGCGAAAAAACTATAGAAAAACTAAGGGACAAAGAAAATATAGCGGATAAAAGAACCGCAAGAAGAGACTTTACAACAGTTCCCGTCACAGTAAGCAGAACAGGCATCAGAAGAGGATCCATAAATATAGTTCCCTTTGTAATACCGTAAATGAAACCTATAAAGCTTTTTATAAACATATGAAAACCTAGAGGAGAAATACTTAGAATATCCTCAATCAGTCCGGTTCCAAAACCGACAACCTGCCCTTCCAGTTTTCCTCTTGAATTAGCAATGAATAAAATAATTATTAAAGCGAGGTCTGGCTTTACACCTGCAATAGATATATATTTAAAAATTGTTGATTGCAGGATTACAGCGCCTGAACTCAAAAGGAGTACGAAAACATATCTCATTCATCATCACCCATCAAGTTAGCTACAACAGTTATATATTCTAATTTATAAAAATTTATGACTGGTTTTAAATCAAGTTTTAATGATGTTTCATAACTTTTACTATATATTGATTCAACAAATCCTATTTTTATTCCCGGTGGATACAGGGAATTCATACCAGATGTAATGACAGTATCACCAGTCTGCATGGTATTCCTGGCATGTTCAGTGATGTAAAGCATCTGTATCGTTTCTTTATGGCTGCCCTTGCCATTCACCAATCCTTCGTACCGTGAACTCTGCAGTCTAGCTGCTACAAAACAATTTGTATCCGAAAGAGGCATGATTTTCGAAGTTTTAAGACTAACCTCCAATACTTTTCCAACTAAACCTTCAACACCATTCTGAATACCTAATACCGGCATGTTCTGCTCAACACCATTTATACTGCCTTTATTAATTACAATCGTTGGGAAAATATTTTCCGGATCCTTAGCAATAACTTTCGCAGGTATTGTTTTATAATCTATGTTTTCCCGGAAATTTAAAAATTCTCTCAGCCGGTCGTTTTCATACTTGAGTTCTACACTTCTATCCATATTTGCTCTGTATTCAGTTAGTCTTTTTTCTAATTCAGCATATTCCGCTTTGAGCTCCTTATATCCTCTTATCGATTCAACAGTCCCTCCGAAAAAAGATCCCACCGCATTAATACCTTCCTGAAAAAAACCAATTACCGAATGTCCAATTTTCTTAGGATATATAACAAGAGTATGAGTAGAAAATGAGAGACAAAGTAAAGAGACAATAAGCAGAACTGAAAAAAGAATTCCAGCTTTATGTTGTTTTACTGTTTCTCTTATCTTCACTAATTTAGATCCGTTTGTAACTAAAGTCTAAATGTTATTCAACATGTTAGGGGTTTAGTTTATTGTATATATTCCTGCTACTATCTCTACCTTTTGTCATTTCAAAATACATACCCGCACCTAGAGCAACACAATTCAGTGGATCCTCCGCTTTAAATACCGGTACCCCCGTTTCATTTGCAATTAATGTATCTAATCCTTTAAGGAGAGAACCTCCTCCCGTCATAACAATTCCCCGTTCAACTATATCAGCCGCTAATTCAGGCGGTGTTTGTCCTAGCGTACGTTTTATTTCTTCTACAATTGCTCCTATTGGCTCTTGAAGTGCTTCTCTTACTTCAACACTATCTATTTCCAGTCTTCTAGGAAGGCCGGTAATTGCATCAGTCCCTTTAATTTCCATCTTATCAATTTTCTTTTCGGGACTAGCATTACCTATATTCATCTTGAGATCTTCAGCGGTACGTTCGCCTATTATCAGATTATGAACTGAACGTACATGTTTTATGATTGCTTCATCAAATTCATCTCCGCCGAGTCGTATAGCATTAGCTACTACCATACCGCCGAGAGATATAACTGATATTTCACTCGTCCCGCCACCAATATCACATATCATATGTCCTGCAGGTTCAAAAATAGGAATCTTAGCTCCGATGGCGGCAGCTAATGATTCCTCAATAACCTTAACTTCTCGCGCACCGGATTTATACGCACTCTCTTCCACTGCCCTTCTCTCTACCTCGGTTATGCATGATGGTACTCCAATAACCATTCTTGGTTTTACTAACCATTTCCTCGGAAGGACCTTGAAAATAAAGTATCTTATCATTTTTTCAGTAGTTTCCAAATCCGCGATGACACCATCGCGTAATGGACGAATGGCAATAATATCTTCCGGTGTTTTCCACAGCATTCTCCTGGCATCTTCACCTACTGCTACTACTTTCTTCGTTCCTCTTTCTACGGCAACAACAGACGGCTCATTTACAACGATACCGCGCCCACGTATATATATCAGAGTATTACAAGTACCTAAATCTATGCCGATATCCGGCGAAAATCCGTTGAACAGTTTACCCATATAAATAACTCCAGATTATTTGTCCCGATGTTTACTCATTTAAACGTTTTAGTGCGCCTAAATGATCAGGGTCGAGTTCCCGGGCCTTTCTCCATGCACCTCTTGCACGAGCATGCAGTGGGTCTTCGTCCACAGCCCGGTAGACTTCTCCAAGTTGATAATAAGCTTCCGCAGACTGCGGATTCATTTCCAATATACTCTTATACTGTTCCTCGGCACGGTTGAAATCGCCAAGTTTATAGTATACATCACCCAATAAAAAACGGGATTTTTCTATGATATCGGCATCATCTGCCTCAGAAATAACCTTTTCCAGGTATTTCTCCGCATCCTCTAACTTACCCCAATTTATATATGTTTGCGCTAAATCCCTATAAAGTAAATATTTATTATTTTCACCAATTTCAATCGCTTTTTTGAAATGATAAACACTTTCTTCATAGTTATTTAATCCGGCATAAGCGAGACTTAAGTATTCATGGATATGCGGTCCCGTAAAATCTGATTCCAATGATTTTTCTAAATAATGTACCGAAGTGTCTAAATAATATTTTCCCTTATGATAATATGTTTGGCCTAAAACATAAAAAATATTTCCTGACAATTCATGATTCCCGTATAAAAGAGATTTACGGAGAGATACAACCGCTTTTTCTAATCGATCTATTTTTTCTTCTTCAATAACCTGCCATAAACCAGTGTAATAATATGCAAAACCATGCAACGCAAGGGCATACTTATGCAGCGGGTCTGATTCCAGCATTTCCCCCGTAACTTTTATTACCTCATCATACTGTTTCTGTTTCCAAAGAGCCATTGCCTGCTCAATTTTCCGTGAACCTCCTTTACCGATACCTTCAAATACACCAGAAAAGTATAAAATAAGAATCATTGTGCTTATAAATACAACGCCGGCAATTATTATGCTATGTAGCGGGAATCCCTTTATAGATGCTCTGTTCTTTGATGAGTAATTACGATACACCATGTACGACCATACATATTAAAATACAGTTTCTTTAAAATGTCAATCAGAACTTGTAATGTCCAGCAATTTCCGGTGATCTCATTCGCATCAAAATTAATAAATTGTTTTATTACAGGCAATTACATGAATCGGCATCACCGGAAATTGCTGTGTAATGTCGGGGAATTGCTGTGTCTATTATTAAAAAAAACCGATCTCCCGGTTCAAATATTTTTTTATCTTTTTGAAAGTGTTACGATCTAATACATATTTAAAAAAAGGAAACGGATTTGTAAGCCGGGTTCTGTATCCCAGTAAGGGATGACCGTCATCTATCTTAGCGGCTTACCCGTGGGACTCGAACGGGCCAATTCTCCCACTATTTAGCCTTGCTCCGGATAAGGTTTACCATGCCGCTTCCGTTACCGGAAGCGCGGTGAGCTCTTACCTCACCTTTTCACCCTTACCAAGCACTCAGTAAACCTGAATACTTGGCGGTATTTTTTCTGCGGCACTTTCTATCCGGCAATTATTACCGGTCCAGGAGTTACCTGGTATCCTGCCCTATGGAGCCCGGACTTTCCTCCGCCTATAAAAATAGACGGCAACGGTCCAATCCGTTCCCTATATTTCATTACTCCTCGAACTCTTCTTCGGCGTCCTCTTCTGTATCCTTTTCTTCCTTTTCTTCTTCCTCAGTATCGACTTCTTCATCTTCTAATTCATCCTCTTCTTCTAGCAGATCTTCATCTTCCATATCCAGAAGTTCATCTTCATCTACAAGATCGGCAAGACCTTCAGTCTCTTCCTCTGCTACAAATTGTTCCTCTTCGTCTTGAAAGAACAGAACTCTACTACAATAAGGGCAAAAGAGAATAGATTCACCTTTTCTTACATCATTTACGAACTGCATAGGGAGAATCATATGACAACCTGTACAGACCCCTTTTCTCAGCGGTACAATTCCTACACCCGCTTTGCTCCGGATTATTCTCTGAAATTTAAATATCATATCTTCATCGAGTCCGGGAAGCAGCTTCTTTTCTTCCTTTTCAAGGCCCTTTAACTCATCTCCCTTTGCGGCACTTTCGCTCTTTATCTTATCCTGTTCTTCAGATAGTTCTTCTTCCTGCTGCTTAATCATGGTTTCTTCCCGTTCGAGAGATTTGGCCATTTCTTCAAGAACTTTTTCTTCCCGCTGCATCTCTTTTCTTAACTGCTGTTCACGCTCAGAAGCATCTCTTATCTCTTTATCCAAAGCTTCATATTCACGCTGTGTTTTTATTTCATCCATCTGCTTTTCATATTTTTCTCGTTCCTGTTCCGCATCTATCATTTTCTGCCGAATAGATTTTAAACGAGATTTTACCGCATCATATTGCTCATTTTTTTCTATGTAGCTCTTTTTTAATCGGGCAAGCAGTTCAGATTTTGTTGATAAATTTTTTGGTATATCCTTTATCTCATTTTCAATTAGAAACTTTTTTGAAAGGATATCCTGCAGGGATCTTAGTTTATCAAATACTTTTTCCATAATATATCTCCCTTAATGATCTAAATAATCTTTTAATCGTCTACTACGCTTTGGATGCCGTAATCTACGTAAGGCTTTTGCTTCTATTTGACGAATTCTTTCTCGGGTAACATTAAAATAAAGACCGACTTCTTCCAGAGTGAGGGAATACCCATCCTCTAAACCAAAACGCATTTTTAATACTTCCTGTTCCCGCGCAGGAAGGGTAGATAAGACTCCTCGAAGCTGCTCCTGTAAAAGGGTAAAGGCTGTCTGATGAGCTGGATTTTCAACATCTTTATCTTCGATAAAATCACCCAAAAGAGAATCTTCCTCTTCTCCAATAGGAGTTTCCAAGGAGATTGGCTCTCTGGCGACATTTTTTACCGATTTAACTCTGTGAACAGTCCATCCAAGCCGGTCCGCTACCTCTTCGTCTGTAGGTTCTCTGCCTAAAACCTGCATTAATTGCCTGGATTCACGAATTACTTTATTGATCTGTTCTATCATATGTACTGGGACGCGGATAGTTCTCGCCTGATCAGAAATCGATCTCGTAATGGCCTGCCGAATCCACCACGTAGCATATGTTGAAAATTTATAGCCCTTTCTATACTCAAATTTCTCCACAGCTTTTATCAACCCAATGTTTCCTTCCTGGACTAGATCAAAAAAATGCAGACCCCGGTTTGTATATTTTTTAGCGATGCTTACGACCAGCCGGAGATTCGCCTTAATAAGACGGTCCTTTGCATTCTGCATCATCGTTTTTCCGTGGATGATCTCCTTAGACATTTCCAAAATGTCTTCGATGGAATTTTCAAATTCCATCTCCAGTTTCCGAAGCTTCTTTTCGTTTACTTGAATTAGCCTGATTTTTTCTTTTATCTCATCCGCGGATAATCCTAAATCACCTTCAATTTTACTTCGCTGGTTTGATATAGCTAAGCCTCTGCCCAGAACTCTTAATTCCCTAAGATTAGTCACACGTAATCTTTTTTCTATACGATCCTGATCTCTCTTGTAGCGCCGAATTTTCTTTGAAGCATTAATGAACTTATCAGAAAAAGATAAAATCTCTTCCTGCTGCAGATCGATGCTTTGAAGCTCCTTCAGGAGGTTTTCTCGTTTCTTCTGAAGTCTTTCATCTTCTAATATATCTTCACCTTTTGCCACTACTTGGCCTTTATATTCAATATACTGCTTTAATGACTGATGTAATTCTGTAAGGTTTTCCTTATAATAGGACTGAAGGCGTCTGCGCTCCGCTAAATATTCTGATATTTCCTTTTTAGACAAGTTCAGTTCTCTCGGGTCCTTTTTAGAGAACGTCCTAAGCGCAAGGGAATAAAATTCCGGAATTAGCATTCCAGAATCGTTTATTACGCTTTTGATTATCCCTTCTCCATTTTCCATTTTTTTGGACAATTCCACTTCTTGTTCTGCCGTTAGAAGGTTTTCTTTACCTATTTCACGTAAATATAACCGTATAGGATCGTCTATAGAAGACTCCTTATCACTGATAACTATTTTTTTCTTTCGGTCAGCTTTTTTGGGAGCTTCTTCAATATCTTCATCTAAAGGCACATCTTCTTCTTCAATATTTATCCTGTTTTTCGCGAGCAGCGATAAAACCTCATCGATTTTATCAGAATTAACTATAGCATCCGGAAGCATATCGGTAATTTCATCATAGGATATACTCTTCTTTTCTTTGGCATACTCGAGTAGTTTAAGAATTTCAGGATTTTGTTCAAGCTCACTCATTATCATTACCTTCCAATTTCCTCAATTCATTATCAATAAAAATAATCTCTTCCTGGAGCTGATGAATTTCCAAATTATCTAAATCTCCACTTAGTTGGTGAATCATAAGATTTTTTTTTCTCAAAAGGCTCCTTCTTTTAATTTCGTTAACACCGCCTTTAATAATTAATTTTTTATTTATTTTTAATTCTTGGGAGACGAGCTTTTCTGAGACAATATTTCTGATTTTATCATCATCGAGACGCTCAATTAAAGCTGCTGATGAAGTTTCATCTCTTCGGTAGCACTCCTCCAAAGCAAAGTAAAGCATTTTAGCATCGCTGTCTTCCAAATCTTCAATACTAATATTGCTCCTTAAAAAAGGAAAATACTCACGATTAACAGCGGCCGCTAACATGAGATACAAATCAGTGGAAATTTTAGTTTTTTTTGGTTTATCTTCCCCCCGGGAATTATTCCTGTCCTTATTACTTTCTGAATGACGCCTTCTCCCTGAATGAAAATCATTTATAACAGAACGCACACTTACACCAAGGCGGTCGGCGATTTTTGATAAATATTCTTCCCGCCGGATTTCAGAATCAATAATCCTTATATATGGAAATACAGCCCCGGTTATGCGCTCGTTACCATCTGGAGTTGTTGTACCGTACTGAGAAACCGCCTTATTTAATATATATTCAAAGAAAAATATACGAAATTTTAATTTATTTTTCAACATTTTTGGACCATGTTTTTTAAGAATATCCGCCGGATCAGTATCCGGTTCATTTTGTACAACTTCGGTATAAAAGCCCATTTTTTCGCAAATATATCCGGCTTTTTCTGCAGCCCGCATACCGGCTTCATCTCCATCGAAGAACAAAATTGCCTTAGAGGCAAATCGCCTTAACAATTTGGCCTGGTTTTCAGTAAAGGATGTACCTAAAGGAGCAACAGAATTTCTAATACCGGCTTGAAAAAGACTAAGAACATCGGTATACCCCTCTACTAGAATAAAAACATCTGTTTCCCGTATTTTTTTTTGACTGTTGTGTATACCGTAAAGATTGTTACCCTTTTTGAACAGCTCAGTTTCCGGCGAATTTAAATACTTCGGTCCAAAATCACCTAATTTTCTTCCTCCAAATGCTATTGTCTTTCCATGACGGGATCGTATGGGGAACATCACCCGGTTGGTAAAAATTGTCCAACCCTTCGTCTTGCTCGAAAAAAGACCGGTTTTCTCAAGAAAACCATCAGAGTAATTTTTCCCCCGTAAGAACCGATATAACCAGTCTCCCTGCGCTGGACAATATCCTAAAGAAAAGGTTTGAATTGTATCATCGATAATTCCCCTCTCTTTAAGGTAGTTTCGTGCCCCTTCTCCTCTCGGGTCCTTCATTAGCATATAGTTAAAACTAACCGTTAACCTTTCGTACAACTCTTCAAGTCCCTTTGTTTTACCATCCGGGTGACCTGAATAATTATCCGGAAGAGAAATTCCTGCTTTATCCGCCAGCCGTTTTACAGCTTCCGGAAAAGATAATCCTTCTATATCCATAATGAAATTAATAACAGACCCGCCTTTTTGGCAACCGAAACAGTAATACATATTTTTTTCGGGAGTTACATTAAAAGAAGGAGTTTTCTCGGTATGAAAAGGACAAAGTCCAGTATAATTTTTCCCTTGATGTTTTAAATTTACATACTCACTTACTATGCTGACGATATTTACAGAATCGGTTATCTTATCTATTATTTCTTCCGGTATCTTCACTATCCATACTGCATCATCGATTTCCCTTTAAATAATAGTACTTGGCATCAGTATGCTGTGTATAATTATCGGAAAAATGATGATGTCCGTCTCCTTTTAAAACAAAATATAGATAATTTGTTTCCGCCGGTATAAACGCACTTCTAAGCGCAATTTCTCCGGGATTAGATATCGGTGCAGGGGGAAGGCCCCATTCTTTATAAGTATTATATTCAGAAGAAATTTCTAAATCTTGATTAAACAGTTTTTCCGGATGAGCTTTCCCTTGTTCTTCCGTAATAACGTATACTACTGTAGCGCAGGATTGTAACCGCATATTATTATGTAAACGATTATAGAAAACTGAAGCGATCAGAGGTGCTTCCTGCTCTTGCATATATTCACGTTCAACTATTGAAGCAAGTATCACTTTTTCATAAATTTCTTTGGAAGACAAATCAGTGTATTCCGGATAAATCATCTCCAACTTTTCAAAAAAACGGGAATACATATGCCGGACAACATATTCCGGCGGATAATCTACAGGAAACTTATACGTATCGGGATATAAAAATCCTTCACCTGTGTTTCCGATAATACCAAACTCTTCTAATACCGTATTATCCCGAACATATTTATAAAAATCATCAGCCTGTGTAATTCCCGACTCCTCAAGTTTGTTTCCGATTTTCCGCAGAGTCCATCCTTCCGGAATGGTAACACTTTTCAGCATCTGTTTTCCTGAAATAAAGTAATCGTGAACCTCTATAGTTGTTAGCTTTGGAGGAAGCAAATAAACGCCCTTCTGAAATGACCCAGCAGTTTTATTCAATTTTCCCATAGTTTCTAATAGAAATGAAGAACGTATAGCCCCCGCATTCTCTAATTTTCCGGCTATTGCAGAGAGAGTTTCACCGGTTTCAATAGTAAAATGAATCGGCTGTCTGTAAGTATCAGGCGGAGAATTTAGATAGAAAAAAGCTCCCAATACTCCTGCCCCAACTAGTATTGCTGCTAGTAAAAATGCAGCTATTGTAATTATAATTTTTCTTGCTTTCATACTTTATCTTATTTTTAAGGAGACCCCTGCTGAAGTAATCATTTTACCAGGATGAATTCTACCCTTCTGTTTTTCCACCTGTTTTCAATGTCTGAATGAGGTACTATGGGATCTTTTCCTCCCATTCCTACAGCCGTAATCCTTTTATCAGAAAGTCCAAGCGTGATCAAGGCCTCCTCAACCATCCGGGCACGCGCAAGGGAGAGGGGCTGCAGCTCATCAATTTCTTCCCGTTCAGTTCCAGTGACATTAACAGCATGTCCCTCTATCTGTATTGAATATTCATTATATTTTGTGAATATTTCAACCAGCCGTCTTAATATTTTCTGATTTTTTCTTCCTTCCTTCGATGCAGGATCTACTATTAGCCTTGGACTGTCAGGCTGAAAGTTGATATTTTGTATTCTAACTTTCAATTTGTTTCCATCCCGAATTACCAGGATATCCACAGGTATAAGACCAATTTTTTGACTAGTATTTCCGTAATTATCAGTTACAATAAATTGATACGGATAATCCTCTGCTGAATTTACTAAATTTCCATCATCTGATAAACCATCCCACATAATTTCTCTAGTGGGGCTTCCTTTACCGGAAAATGTTTTAAATAAATGGTTGTTTTGATCAATAATATTCATTTTCCAAGAAGCTATCTTACTTATATCCGCCACAGAAACTGAAATCTTTATTTCGTCATCTTCATCATCATTATCCGGCGAAAATGGGGTGGGTGCCGCGGATAATTTCAGGCTTGGAGGAGTTACATCCAAGATAAAGGGGGAACTAACTGTTTTAGGTTCATCACCTTTATCATACACTGCAGCGAAATGAACTCTGTATATTCCTTCATGAATTTTTCCGTTTTTATCCCTTCCATCCCAGGAGAAGGTGCGATTTTCATTAATACTATTACCTGAATAGGACCTTACCGTATCTCCATTCTCATTTCTTATCTCAATATTCCATTTATTTACATGCTCAGGTATTGTTGTGTACGTCGTAAAAGTAACGGTGTCGGCAATACCATCTCCATTTGGAGAAAGGCCGTTTTTATCTACAGTAATAAAGAGAGACACTTTTCTGTTATCCACTATTATTTCAGGATACGTTGCTGAACCCGTATTTCCGGCAGCATCCATTGCACTAATGCTGTAGGCATACCTTCCATCGGGAACAACGTTTCCCGCACTATCGGTTCCATCCCAAATCAAGTTGGGTGCAATTTGCGACCAAAAATACTTCCGTACTAGCTTGCCTTCAGAATTTTTTATTTGAGCTTCCCATTGATCCTCTCTACTGGTTTTCTGAATAATCGATACTGTATCTTTTCTTCCGTCTTCATTTGGAGAAAACAGAGAATACTTGACTAAAAGGCTAACATTTGGGGCTTCAGTATCAACTCTGATAAAATTAGTAGATGCTTGCGTTTTACTTCCGTTTTTCCAAGTTATAGTAACTGTTCCAATATACTCACCATCATTTACATAAATACCCCTAGAATCAGTTCCTCTCCAAATTATATCGGATATAAAGTTTTCCGGATCTATTCTGGACCAAACTACTGTATTCTCAGCATTCGCAATCTCCCATGAAGTAGATACAATTTCTTCCTCTCTGCCTTTAGATTTAGAAAGCCTGGCGTTGAACTGAATCGTGTCATTTCTACCGTCCGAGTCAGGAGAAAATGCTTCAGCAGATGCTGTGGCAACAACGGGTGTTCTCGATGTATCTATTATAAAAGAAATTTGTTCAGATTTACCGGTGTTACCTCCTTTATCAGTGGCAGTTAGTTGATAAAAATACTTTCCATCCTCTGCAATAGCTCCCTTATCGGTACGTCCCGTCCACGAGACCCTCGGTTCCGCGGTATTGTTCCATCGGAACGTTTTTACAGTTTTTCCTTCTTCATCAGTTATCTTACCTACCCAAATTTCTTCCACTGAAGATTCATTATAGAAAACGATTCCGTCCCTTTCGTTATCACCATCAGGTGAAAATATACCGTAATTTGATTTTACTGAGGCTGCAGGTGGTGTGATGTCAATAAAAAAGGAAGGTGATTCTGTTTCTGCTATCCCTCCGTTTTTGTATTCTATTGCTAAATACGCTTTATATTCTCCTTCTCCTGCGAATACACCATCATTACTTAATCCATTAAACGTAAACTTATCAGGAATGTAACCATATCCATTTTCCTCTATGAGTATTTTTTCTGACTCATCCTTAATTCGAAAAATCCAATTGTTAACTTCTGAATGTGAAGAAGAAACGAATGGGATAAGATTCAGTATATCATATACTCCGTCTCCGTTTGGTGAAAAGGATTTTCGAGAGATTTTCAGTTCAATAATTGGAACATGACTTCTTAAAATGATGTTTTCTACAACCCGGATGGTTTCATTTCCGGCAGCATCCCGGGATGAGATTCGATAACGGTATATCCCGTCTTGCTGCAATATCCCATTTTCATCCTTTCCGTCCCAGGAAAACTGAGTGGGAGGGATCCCATGCCAATTTTTTTCTAAAATTGTTTTTCCATAGTTAGAAGATTCGATAACAGCCCTCCATTCCTCCTCAAAACTGCCTTGCTGCATTATCATTACAGTATCTTTCCGATTGTCTCCATCAGGAGAAAATAAAAGTTCTTCTTGTCTTGGAGGAATAATGGTAATTTCCGGGGCTGTGGAATCGATAATAACAGCATGCTCTTTTGATGTTCCAATGTTACCACTCTGATCCCAACTTTCCAGCAGAATAATATATTCTCCATCAGGAAGTACTTTTCCATTATTATCGGTACCATCCCAGTAGATCGACTCCGGGATTGGAATACCCTTGTCAACAGTTAAAAAAGAATCAAGGAATGTATCAACATCCTTTACCACTAATCTTTTTTCTTTATTTTCGATTGTTCGGTAGAGTGTGCCGTCGGAACTATAAACTCTAAATCGATACCCTTGGATCGGTTCCTCATCGGTTATACTTATTGGAATTACAACATCATCAGATATCCCGTCATTATTCGGAGAAATACTGACTTGTCTATAATCCATCTTTACTAATGGAGATTTTTTGTCAGTATGGTCTGATATTATATCAACTCCTGTGCCGAATCCCCAAATTTGACTGTAAAACGGACGGGCAGAAGCAGCGAAATTAAATTCTTTTTTAGATTCAGTTGATTCCGGTTTATTGAAATTTAAGGAAAAACCAATGGATGGAATAAGACTTCTATTCTCAAGAGTCGGATCAGCTACTTCCTTAATATCTACGTTCCATGCTGTATGAATATTAAGGAAACCGGCTATGGATATAGTTGCTCCTGTTCTAAGAATAATATTTTGGAATGACGGGAATTCGGTGTCCACAGACAGCTCAAGGAAACTTTTTTCTCCGACAATCGGTTTAAATGAAAAACCTGTTACAGGAGTAAAGGGAGGAGGAAATGGTGACCGGTCAATCCCTGATGCTCCTATACTAGGATCATAAAACTTCCCTAAATTTTTTAATGCAATACCCCATTTGAAATCATTCATAGGCAGCTCAGGAAAATGAAGAAATCCTATATTCATCATAATTCCTATATCAAACCGGTCTAAATACCCGATATAAGAATCAAGTCCAACACCAAGAGACATGTTATCGTTAAACTGTTTAGAAAAGGTGAAATTGATGTTACCCGTATAACCTAAATTCATTTCCTGAAAGGGAAGCATTAAAAATCCACCTCCCAAAGTAAAAACTCCGTACCGCTTGGGTAATGAAAAAGACACGTTCATAGCATGCCCCCGCAGCCCCGACTCTCCAGAAATACCGGAAAAACCTACAAATCCAATATAAGAGCCGTTAAATGAAAATCCCTGGGTAAAGGCCGCAGAGGCAGGGTTGATCCTCCCGGCGGACGGTGATTTGGTGTTTGTCACTCTTCCCTGTTGAGATAGGTATTCAGCATTCAAAAATTCATCGAGTTCAGTACCTCCCGGCGGAGGTTCATACCCTACAGCTTTAAAGGTAATTATCAGAATTGTAATGCTGAGAACGATTTTTTTTATAAAAGCGATATTCATAAAGGAATCCGGTTATAGAATTCTTCTAAATTCTCTAGTTCGTCAATAGTCAATTCTTCATACAGTATAGCTTCGAGTTTTTTCTGCAATTTAAATGCAACGGGATCTTTCTGCATATTTTTATCCCTCAGAAAAAGGAATAACCTAACTGCTTCTTTTATAGTTAGTTCTAATGGATATTTTTTACTCATACCTGTAGTTCTAATCCTTCCCGTGCCAGATGTATTGATAACGGTTCACCTTCTAGCCTATTAGCATACCACCTAGCTGATCGTAAATTCCGGTCAAGCTTTCTATCATCGTAGACATGCTCATGATGAAAAAGATATAAATTCTTAACACCCCATACAGATGCAAAATCAACACCAAGACTAAATGAAGAATGACCCCAATTATACTTTTCTATAGCTTCTCCTAATGTGTAAGCGGTATCCAAAATCAGTATGTCCACATTACCAAATATAGCTTCATTTTCAGGTATTTTCTTGAAATCTTCTTCGACTAATTCGACATCCGTAGCATAAACCACCTTTCGTTTTTCGCTGTTAATTTGGTACGCATACGCGCCTCCAGGATGGTTAAGATTCCTCCATTTTATTTGTGCATTCCCTATAGTTATTTCCGTATCTTTTAAATGATGAAAGAAAAGTCTGGCATTCATTTTATCATCCATGGTAATGGGGAAATATGGTGGCTGCATTTGACCTTTTAATGCCCTTTCCATCTCCTGCTGAGGACTGTAAAAATGGATTGTACAACGAGGATCATATGCAGGGCCGAAAAAAGGAAGTCCCTGAATGTGATCCCAATGAAGATGTGAAAAAAAAATATGAAATTCCAAAGGTGATCTGCCTGTTTTTTGGAGCTCTTTCCACAAATCTCTAATACCTGAGCCTGCATCAAATATTATAAAATCTTTTGATGCAGGCCGCACCTCCAGACAGGAGGTGTTGCTACCCGTTGTTCCGAAAATCCATTCCGGAAGCCCCGCCAAAAAGCGTTCCCGGGATTCCGAATTTTCTATATCATCCGAGCGTATTCTCTGAACAACACTGGATATTTTATTCCTGATATCATCGGGAGAAAGCGGTGCAGGCAAAGAACCTCGTACACCCCAGAATTTTATTGTCATTTAAATAGCCTCGATAGTAGGTCCGGATCAAGAAAAGGTTCTTCTCCCCTTTTTCTGAGCCAACTGTTTATTTCATTTTCGGAATGAATGATTCCAGAATTTACTCCCGGGCATTCTTTTTCAAGGCTATCCCAGGTTTCTCTATTAATCAGATTATGAGCCCAGAAGGGATAACTTCTACACTGTAACGGACGATTCGCGTAAACTCCGCACCTCCCATCATGCCAGAAGACGCAATCTTTATTTTGCTTTTCCTTAAGGCTTATTCTTCCTACACCTCCTAATGTGACACGCCTGCAATATTTTTTTATGAACGTTTTTGCGGTCATATTAAAACATTTCATTAATTTTATCAGGTCCTGAGAGGAAAGAAATACAAAACCTTCTTCATATCTGCAGCACCGTGAACACCTTTTACAGCTGAAATTCAAGCCTTCACGGTAAAAATTGTTCATCAATATAAACCTCAATACCAATTAAAGAAATAAGCCCTTCCGTATAAGGAAGGGCTTTTAAAAGAGGTGGGGAGAGAAGGATTCGAACCTTCGAAGGCGAAGCCAACAGATTTACAGTCTGCCCCCTTTGGCCGCTCGGGAATCTCCCCATAAACGATGAAGCATTACCCTATCATATGGAATGGTTTTCTGTCAACACCGGAGTTTTAAGCCCAGCAATATCCGGTGATCAAATTCGCATTAAATTTTATAAATTGTTTTATTACAAGCAATTACATAAATCGGCATCATCGGGAGTTGCTGTTTAAGCCATCTGTCGGATTCGAACCGACGACCCCGAGATTACAAGTCACGTGCTCTGGCCAGCTGAGCTAAGATGGCATTTTTCCCAGTAAAGGGCTGTCGTTGTTGAAATATAGAAATTTTATTTTCATTTGTCAATCGGACAGCCTCAATTGCTGCGATTTTATCCTGTTGCATATCTTTTCTTTTTAGTGAGTATCTGTAAGTATCTCCGTTTTATCAGAAAAAACTGCTATTGTATGTTCAAATTGTGCCGTAACACTTCCGTCTTTTGTTTTATAACCCCAACCGTCTTCCATCAGCATTATTTCTCCGCTGCCGAATGTTACAACAGGTTCTATGCAAAGGACCATTCCGCTTACTACGGGTATATTTTTACCTCCCCTTGTGTGCAGAATACTTGGTTCTTCGTGCGGATTCCTTCCTATCCCATGTCCCGTACACTCTGAAATAATTGTACATCCTATCTTATCCGCCGCCTTCTGCGCTGCTATTCCAACATCGCTGAGTTTATTCCCTGTCCGCAACGCGGCAATTCCGGCTAGAAATACTTTTCTTGCAGCATCTACGGTAGGATTTTCCGCTGTTTCCGGCATTCCCACAACTACTGTTTCCGCAAGATCTGTAAACCATCCATCCACTGAGAGTGAAAGATCAAGTGTTACAACGTCACCTTTTTCCATAAGTTCACTTCCAGGGACTCCGTGTACCGCAACATTATTTACAGAGATGGTCATCCACGCAGGAAAATCCGGATATGCCGACCGTATATCGTAAAACCCGTATTCTTTAATCAATTTTCCACACAGTTCATTAATCTCAAAGGGAGATGTCCCGACCTTTACGGAGGCAATGCATCTATTAAATATAGAAACAACAATTTCCGAAGCTCGCCGTATTCGCGCGATTTCTAATGATGTTTTTAGGGGAATATTTTTAATCATACGGTATATCCACGGTTAAATCTCTTCTTAATTTTTTAGCTTCCCCTAAGTAAACAGGCTTCGGTTTTCTGCCTAAAAGACGATAGTAAGTAATTAGTACTCTTATTACCGGCTTTAATTCTCCGCTGTACCGTGGTTCTTGTGAACAAAACAGCGGGATATCGGAAAATCCTTTGAGTCTTAGAGCAGCAGCTGGATTTTTCGAGGTAAGATCTGCTGTCTGAGTAAAATGTATCGAAATAATATCCCGATACTTTATACGATTACACGTTATTATTTCTTCAACTAACCGATGTACAGAATTTTCAATTATTGATGGAGAGTCATCCGCCGGTATTACCGCGCCGCGTACAGCACTTACTCTTTTGAACATATATTTGTCCTTATCCTGAAGATAATACAGCCTGAATCACATTGCTCCCTAACAGGACGATGCCTGCCAGTGCGATGCCAGACACAGCAAAAGTTATCTTTAAAGGGAGAAATTTCTTTCTTCTAAACATCCAAATAACAAGCAGCAAAAAATAATAAATTGTAGAGATAAGCCCTGCCAAACTCGTCCATCTAAGAAGTTTCAGGAGAATTTTTTGGGTTTCATCGGTAAATAATTGATAATTACCCAAGAAGAAGAGAGCTCCCGTCAATATCATCATAATAAAGAGAAAAATGCTCCCGCTCTCAAAGATATGAATACTTTTTAGAAATGTATAATGTATCCCTGTTATTTTCATAATGCCTATATAACCCATCAATTCTAAATTTATAATTGCCTTGTTACCTATTGTAAATTTATTCTTTATGCAAGATCAATCAGGCAGCTGATTACTTGAGGAATTCTTCTGCATACATAAGATGCTGTTGCTACTGCCATATTATTGATATAGATTGAATATGTATGAACAATACTTATCATAATTTGGATGAGATCATTAATAAGCTAAAACCTCTCAAAGCAGAACCGGCGGATGTTTCTGAGATAATTCCGGAGTTGTCCGATATAAAAGTTATTCTTTTTGACATTTATGGAACGATGCTCATTTCTCATTCCGGCGATATAGGAAGCGCAATGGATTCTAGTTCACCTGAAACTTTTCAGGAAGTTCTTTCCGAAGCGGAATTACCTATCTATACTAGCGAAAAAGCAGAACATATTCGTGATGACTTCTTCAATGAAATACTAAAAGCACACAGAACATTAAGAGCTGGAGGAATTGAATACCCTGAAGTAGACATTCGTTTGATATGGGAATCGGTACTGCAGATGCACTTTCACGGAAAATCCAAATCCGATATAATAGAATTAATCCCTCAGGTTTCGCTGCTGTATGAAGTATATGCTAATCCAGTATGGCCCATGCCGGGGATTATAGATATTATCGATACGTTTAAAAGCATTGGAATAAAATTGGGGATCATTTCTAATGCTCAATTTTATACACCAATTTTTTTAACTGAATTATTAGGCGCACCCTTAGAAAAGCTTGGTTTTGATCGGAATATCTGTGCTTGGTCGTATAAAAGTTCCATTGCAAAACCAAGCACTTATATGCATGCTTTTGTTAAAGAACGCTGTTTTAATTTATGGGGATACCGGAGTGATGAGTTACTCTATATCGGAAATGATATGCTGAATGATGTTTTTCCTGCGGTAAAAGAGGGATATAATACAATCATTTTTGCAGGAGACAAAAGATCCTATAGGGACAGAAGAGATAATGAGAAATGTATCAGCTTAAACCCGAATGGAAGGATTAAAAAATGGGATTCCTTGGCAAAAGCGTTTTCGGGTATATAAATAAAAACTGAAGGAATTTTTTATGAAAAAGCTTCTTATATTCTTAATCATTCTTATTATTATCGGCGGTGTGGTCTTTTTCTTCGGCTGGGTTCAGATTACCGTTCCGCCGAATCATTATGGTGTAATTTTCACAAAAACAAGCGGCTGGCAGGAACAACTCGTAGTTCCAGGACAATTCAGGTGGGAGATGGAGAGATTACTCCCGACAAATTTCAAATTATACCTTTTTCCTTTGGGTCCAAGGGAATTAATGATAAACACCGAAGGATCACTGCCCTCAGGAGATTTATACGCTACCACTCTT
Source organism: uncultured Spirochaetales bacterium (assembly GCA_964618265.1). GTDB lineage: Bacteria > Spirochaetota > Spirochaetia > CAYLLE01 > CAYLLE01 > CAYLLE01. The sequence goes on from CAZUAE010000001.1 coordinate 144,252, forward strand.
ACCGGTAATGTGGATTTTAATTATTCGGTATCCATATTTTTAACAGTACGCATAAAACCGGCAAACCTTACAGCCCTGGTTCAGGATGAGGGCCTTCGACCCAATACCTTGGATAAATGGTATGAGGATATGAGTCACCGTATGGAAGTGGAAACCATCTCGGCAATTTCTGAAGTGATAGGCAGCATTGCGGAGAATACAGGACAGGAATCATCATCTGTTGATGCAGCATTCCTGCTTGCAGCCGTTGAAAACAATGTTACTTATCGAATAGAAACCGTATTCCCCCGTCTCGAAATAATTTCTGTTTCTTTCCAGGATTTTTCACTGCCCGATCCGGAATTATACGCCACTGCCAAATCCTCTTATTTGGAGATTGTCAGGTCCGAATCAAAAGCACGGGCTGAAACAAAGGCTAAAGAAATCAGAAAAAACATTGCAGCCACAGGCAGTCTGGATACCCTCGATAGATACGGGGAAATACTTTCCGATTATCCGATCTTATTGGATTATCTGGATATGACAATACGAACCGATTCCGATCCTTTAGGAATCAAAGATTTTTTTTCTAACAGTAATCAATAACATTTGAATTACATCTAAAACACAGTTTTAAAACGTAGCTTTTATAATAAAATTGGAAAGGTTATGGAATATTTTTTTAACTTCGATAAGATAGCGTACATTAAAGGTAAAAAGCCGGAAGGCTGTATATTATGCATGATTCGGGATTCATCCCCTGATGTAGTCGATTTAACGGTTTACCGGAGTGAATTTTTTGTTGCTTCTGTGAATCTATATCCTTACAACCCCGGGCATTTGATTATTTTTCCCAAAAGACATTTAGTAGACATAAGAGAATTAAACCAGGATGAGGAAAAAGACTTTAACGCAGCTTTAAGAAAAATACTAAACGCTCTTGATGAGTTATACACTCCATCAGGCTATAATATAGGCTATAATATGGGCTCTGCTGCGGGAGCCTCGATCAATCATTTGCATCAGCATATAATTCCCAGGCATAACCGGGAACTCGGAATGGCAGATCTTATAGCCGGGAAACGGCTCCTGATAGAATCTCCATTAGAAACAATGAAAAAACTTTCCAGCATCCTTTGAGATTTCTAATTACCTTCCTTCCTCTATTGCCTGTAGTTGATATACTAAGTTTCTAATTGACTCTAAAGACTGTATTTCCTGTTCTACGGCTTTTTCAAAAGGCACATCGCCTGGGGTTAGAGGATCGTATGCGGAATAGCGTTCCTGAATAGGCCGTGAAGCGTGTTTTTTAAGCTCCTTAAGCGCATTTTCAAGCTTTAGTAAATTTTCAATACCGCGGTCTAAAAGCTGTTTTGCCTCCCGGTCTTTTTGTGCTACTAACATTCGATAGACCTTTTGTTGAGAGATATCCTTTTCTACAGAATACCGTATACGGTAAAAACTTTTACCATCTTCCGTTTCCGGTGAAAAACTGTAGTCAAAATCTCTTATTCGGTCTGTTAAATCGGATAGATCAGCAGTAGTGCTTCTCAAACGTCTTTGTACATCACGGAATCTAACCGGAATTATCTTATCTAGTATCGCAATAAAATCCTGCAGGGAGTGACGAAAATTTCTTCTTAGATAGTTATACAACACATTTATTGATTTAACGTATTTAAATGTGGGCAGGCCAAGTTTCTTAATAGTTGACTGTGCCGAACGACGGTAATATTCAAAATCTGCCGGGGGATAATGAAAAATTTTTTTCTTTAATTTTTCAACAACACCTTTTCGAATTTGTGGCAGCATTTCATCAAGCTGAGAAAGAATGGCTATTGTCAAAGCCGAGGCATAAAATTCTCTCAGATTTATTTTTGGAAGGTATACCAAAAATCTAAAATACGGATTTGCGTGATATACTTTAATAATTTCGGCCAGGGGGATCCCGTTTCTGAAATCTAAAGCACCTTCCCGGATACTCTGCAGGAACTTCCGAATGCCTTTTATAAGGAAATCCTTATTTTGTTCCTGATTCTCCAGGTTTGCTACATAATACTCGATAAGCTCCTTATGTATCGTAAAACCCTTTTCCAATTTAGAAGCTGCGTATAGAGCAAAATACAAGCTTTCCAAACGATTCATTATTGGTGTAGCCCCGATATTCCTAAAATCAGGAGGGTTTTCCTCGGGTATATCACCGCGCTTTATTACGCCTTCCGGTAAAAACATCGATAATACTTCAGCAAAGGGGAACAGAGCTATGTACTTTAATAAATATAGCGGCATAATTCCTGATTCGAGATGGGTAAAGATATCGGGAGGAATATTAGTTAAATATTCATTTATCTGTTTTTTCAGCTCTTTCCTGATAATTCTCTTAGTATCATCCTGGATCATCAATTCTTCCAAGTCTTTCTTCGGTACAAAGTCATACACCATGGTTTTTGCTTCTGGAATGGTTTGCTCTAACAAGGCATTTATCATTTTTTGAAAAAAATCTTTATCGGTCCACATTGTGTTAAAAAACGGGATAACAGGATAAACAGTTCTGTACAGATTATAAAGATGTTCCGCAAACTCAGAAGTAAGTGTTTTTGTTTCCATTTTATATACATCGGGGTTGATCCCGCGAACCCTTCTTTTTATCTGGTCTATTTTCATTTCTATAAAAATTTCATCATGTGTTTTTGTAGAAAAAAGCCTGCGAAGCCAGAACTTAAAACGCTCCCAAAATCCCAGATTTTGTACATCGTTAAGAATCATTTCATGTTGGCCCGGAAGACTTTCTTCCGGCCGGTAGAGTTCTTCATCATTTTCTTCTTGAAGACTTAGGCTCTTTAGAATACGTTCATATAGTTCTTTACGTTCTCCGATGGGTAGATTTTTAGCCAATTCGTAAAAGCCTTTTATCTTACCCATTTGTAACTCCCGAAATTTGTTTAATCATCACTAATCTTCCAGTTTTCATTCTAACCGTTACTCGGTCTTCTATCGCAATATTACTTATACCGAATTCACCCCGATTCCATTCTAGAGAATCTAAGGGCCATTTTAAACCGCTTGAACTCATTGTAGCCGATTCGGTACCTACAGGAAAGAAGGAAACTATCTCTCCGGGAATACATTGGATTTTAACTTCATTTTCAATACTTAAGACCATATCCCTCCTGGTAAACCACCTATGTGGTCTTTTCCCTCTGTCAAAGAGATAAAGTAATGCTATTAGATGATCCAATCTTCCGCCTCCGCCGCCAATAATAGTAATATCTGAAGCACGCATCTCGTAAGCTTTTCGAATAGCAATTTCGGTATCCGTTTCATCCTTATCATGATTATACCGTACGATTTTTCCTTTAGAATAGGAATTAAGAATTGAAAGATCTTTAATTGAATCCATATCACCAATTATAAGGTCGGGATTTAGCTGATATTCCTCAACGACATGTATTCCGGAATCGGCAGCAATTATAAAACCGAATTCTTTTATATGACCTTCTATAAGCTTCCGTCTTGGGTATTCACCGCCAATAAATACTGTGGATTTTTTCATGGGTAATTGTATCAAAAAAAGTTTTAAGTATTAATCCGAAAATCCGATGAGTATAACAAACCCCTTCTTCGGAAGGAAAATTTCGGACAAGGATGTCCGTAACGTGTATCAAGGAGGATATATGGTTATTAATCACAACATGAGCGCCATGTTCGCTCAGCGCCAGGAGAAGTTTAACAACATTTCCCTGGATAAAAACATGGAAAAACTCTCATCGGGAATGCGGATTAACCGAGCGGGAGATGATGCGTCAGGTCTGGCGGTATCCGAGAAGATGCGGGCCCAGATTAGAGGATTGAACCGGGCGGAAAAAAATGCTGCCGATGGTATTTCCTTTATTCAGACTGCAGAAGCCTATCTTCAAGAAACCCAAGACATCACCCACCGAATCCGTGAACTGGCAGTTCAATCATCTAACGGGATCTACACGGCTGAAGACCGAATGCAGATTCAAGTTGAAGTATCTCAACTGATTGATGAAGTCAACAGAATAGCTTCACACGCTCAGTTCAACGGTATGAACATGCTTACCGGCAGATTCGCTCGAGACACCGGTGAAAACGTCATTACGGCAAGCATGTGGCTTCATATTGGAGCCAACATGGATCAGCGGGAACGGGTGTATGTCGGCACCATGACAGCCCAGGGTTTAGGGCTCCAGGCGAAAAACGGCCCCCCCCATACCGCGACATTCCTGTCACTCTCCACTCCGGATAATTCTAATGCTGCAATCGGCGTTGTTGATGCTGCACTGAGAAAAATCAACAAGCAACGCGCGGATCTCGGAGCCTATCAAAACCGGTTAGAGTATGCAAGGAAAGGACTGGATATTGGAGCTGAAAACCTTCAAGCCTCGGAATCCCGGATCCGGGATACCGATATGGCCAAAGAGATGGTCAGCTTTGTTAAGAACCAGATTCTTCTCCAGGCTTCTACCGCTATGCTGGCTCAGGCAAATACCAAGTCGCAAACAGTTTTACAGCTATTCCAGTAAGATTTCATTTAAAGAAATCCTACGGCAGTCTTTTCCAGACTGCCGTTTTTTTGTATATTCCGTAACTGAGAATGAAAAACAAAATTAAGATCCCTAAATTTATCATACCTCTAGCAGAAAAATTCAGAGAAAGTAATTTTCAATGTTTTCTTGTCGGCGGAGCTGTACGCAATATGGCTTTAGGAAAAAAAGCTGTAGACTTTGATATCGCTACTGATGCTTCACCTGAAGAAGTATCTGGAATGTTTAAAACTGTCATACCGACAGGGATAAAACATGGAACGGTTACGGTTTTTTTTCGCGGGAAAAGATTTGAGGTAACAACATTCCGGGTTGAAGGGGATTATGTAAACGCTCGCCGTCCCGGGTTTATCAAGTATACCCCTTCTATTTTAGAAGATCTAAAACGGAGAGATTTTACTATAAATGCCATGGCAATAAACCTTCTTACCGGTGATGTACTGGACCCCCATGGTGGTCTTAAAGATCTTGAAAAAAATATTATTCGGGCAATCGGCGCACCCCGCGAACGTTTTTCAGAGGATGGTTTGCGGGTTATTAGAGGTATAAGATTTGCTTCCCAGCTTTATTTTACTATTGAAGAGGATACCTTAAGGGGTATTAGTAATTGCCTTGACAGCTTAAAACAGGTATCCATGGAACGGATCCGGGATGAATTTGAAAAAACAATTCTCTCTGACCATCCTTCCTACGGATTAGAACTAATGGACACGACAAGTATTCTAAAAATGATTTTACCGGAATTATCTGCATGTAAAGGTGTGGAACAGAAGGGGGTACACGAGTTGGATGTGTTTTACCACTCTATTTATACTTGTGAAAATTCACCGCCCTGTACGGAACTCCGTTTAGCTGCCCTGCTTCATGATATTGGAAAACCAATAGTAAAGGATACAGAACCGGAGACTGGTATTCCGACATTCTTCGGTCATGAAAAAGCAAGTGAGGAACAAGCTCATAAAATTTTAAGGCGATTTAAGTTTCCTGTCCGGGTGGAAAAAAAGTGTTGTCATTTGATCCGGCATCACATGTTCCATTACCAAGAATCTTGGACCGATGCAGCCGTCCGCCGCTTTATATCCCGGGTCGGAAGCGATAATATAGAGGACCTTTTTGCATTAAGGCTGGCCGAAACATATTCCAGGGACGGGAAAACCGGTTCACTCCATAAAGTTCAGGAATTCAGCAAAAGGATAGATAATGTCTTAAGTCAGGATAACGCGCTTTCGTTAAAGGATTTAGCCGTTAACGGCAATGACCTTTATAACGAAGCAGATATTCCAAAAGGGCCGGAAATGGGAACTGTCCTTAACTATCTTTTTGAAGCTGTTCTGGATGATCCGGATTTAAACAAAAAAGATAAACTAATCAATATGGCACGTAGATATTACCGCCAGAGAATTGTTCCGGGTAAAAAATTATTTTCCCGAAGATGATCGATTTTTTCCCCGATGTTTTTTAGTTAATTCCCTATACGCTGAACCGGCAGCTTCTTGTTCCGCTTCTTTCTTGTTTTTACCCTTTCCTTCTCCGTAGAGTTTTCCATTAATTGTTACATGTATCCAAAATGTTTTGTCATGATCCGGACCCGTTTTCTGTTTGAGAACATATTTAGGATATGACTTGAATTTTTTCTGTACATATTCCTGAAGAAGTGTTTTGTAATCTTTTTTATGCTTGTTTTCCAGTACTTTATTTATTTCCGGAACTAGATACTTGAGTATAAATTTTCTTGATGCCCTAAAACCGCTGTCTAAGAAATAGGCTCCAATTATTGCTTCCAGACCATCCGCTAATATCGCTTTTTTAGATCTGCCGCCTGAATATTCCTCGCCTTTTCCAATAAGTATAAAATTATCTACTTTTATATTCTTTGCTATTTCAGAAAGGCTATCTTCACTCACTACGTGGGACTTAATTTTAGCCAGATCACCTTCTGCTTTATCAGGCAGGCTGAGAAAGAGGTATTCACTAACAGCTAACCCCAAAACTGAATCGCCTAGGAATTCCAGTTTTTCGTTATTGTCAATGTCTAAATCGGTTTCATTTGCGTATGAACGATGACAGAACGCTAAGTTTAAAAGGCGCTGATCTTTAAATTTAATACCAATAAATCTTTCAAATATTTGTAACTCTTTCTTTCTCTCCGGCGATATTTTTGGCGTCCGGAGATCCAGAATCTCTTTTTTCAGGGTCATGCGGAGGATCCTCCTATAGATTTTTAATCCTTATCGATCTTGTGGGGTATATAATCTAAAAAACTATCAGGAGGATTTGTTTGATGCTAGATAGAAAACGGAACGAAATATGATTAATGACGACCGAGTACGACAGAATTAATCGTACTCGGCAGTCCAATCATAACTAATGCATTGCCTTTCCGGATAATACGTCACTTCGTCTGTGACTTAATGTATTCCAGGGCATCTTTTACGGTTTCGAACTCATTTGCCTTCTCGTCCGGAATGGTAATTCCCATTTCCTCTTCTATTGCATAGACCAGTTCATAGGTATCGAGACTGTCTGCGCCTAAATCTTGACGGAAGGAAGAATCCAGGGTGATTTTATTCTCATCAATCTCAAGTTTTTCAGCAATTAGTTTTTTCATTTTTTCGAAAAGCTCATCCATTGGTTTCCTCCTGAACGTAGTTTCCCCGAAAGGGATTCAGATAAAGATCTTTTTTTGTCTAAGCCATCTCCTCAGGCTCTATAACTTGCTTCCCGCGGTAATATCCGCACTTTTGACAAACCCTGTGAGGGCGTATCTTATTTCCACAGTTACCGCAGGAAATTAAGGTTGGAGTCTGCAGCTTCATATTAATAGATAATCGCCGCCTGCTCCTAGCCTTAGATGTTCCATGTTTTGGTACAGCCATAAAAACTCCTTAAAACACTTATTACGGAAAAGACAATGTCACCATCTTTTCTTACAATCGGGCTAACACTACTGCATGCACTGTATATTGTCAAGACAGAGCAATTCTAAATTTGCAATTTAGAATTGCCTTTTTACTTATGTAAAGCTTGGAATTCTCATTTTATTCGATTATTTTACTGCATTTTTTAGGAATCACGCCTCTTTCTGTTGCCTAAAGGTATAAAATGAGAATTCCTCGTCAAGACACTATATTGCCCCGCAGCAATTCCCGGTGATGCCGATTTAAGTAATTGCTTGTAATAAAAATTTTTATAAATTTTAATGCGAATGGGATCACCGGAGATTGCTGATTGTTCCGTCTTCCACCTTGCGTTTTAACATTCTTAAAACAGGAGGAGGGACCATGGAAGAAACATCCCCTCCGAATCCTGCCAATTCCTTTATAGTTGAAGATCGAAGAACAAAATATTTAGGATCTGTGGTCATAAATATTGTTTCTATTTCCGGGTTTAGTCCTTTATTCATCATAGATAATTCAAATTCATAAGGAAAATCCGCGACCGCCCTTACCCCGCGGATTATAATCTTAGCTCCGACTTTTTTTGCAAAATCAACTACCAACCGGTCCCAAATATGAACTTCGATATTTGAATAATTGTCCACCAACTCTTTCATCATCTGATGCCGCTCTTCTTGAGAAAATGTGTATCTCTTATTGGGATTGACCGCAATAACAATGAATATTTTTTCGTAAATTTTTGATGCGCGGTGAATAAGATTAAGGTGACCATTGGTGGGCGGATCAAATGATCCGGGTATTATAGCTTTAAGCATGCATGAAAGTTTAAATGATTGTCTTTTACAGGTCAATGCTTCCGAACATACTTGACGCGGCAGTCAGCCTCCTTTAGTGTTATTGATGAATGAAATTTTTTTTATTTTTCTTAATTTTTACCGGTGCGTTTACCCTTTTTCCTGGAGAGCCTAATTTTCAGGAAGATACAGACCGTGAAGGATGGGAAGAGTCAGGACCGTCCCTTGATGATGATCCTGTACAGCTTCAGGTGTTTGATTATTACGGTCGTTCCTCAGACCAGGAGATGAAAATAGAAGCTGTTAAGGGATTGGAGCAACTGGCAAAAGAGGGAAGGATTACTAATGAGGACTATGAATCGCTGGAACTTCTCTATTATCTTGCTACGGAAGGAATATCTAACCGAAAGGTTGGCTTATCCAGTTATCATTACTCTCCGGAAACCAGGCTCTTAGCATGCAGAACTCTCGGCTACATTGGTGGAGAACGTTCGTCTGAAATCCTTCTTGATGTACTGAAAAAAGATGCTGATGTAACCGTTTTAGCTGAGGCTGCTTTTGCAATTGGTAAAATATTGGAAAAACCCGACAAGGCCGCAATTGATTCCTTTACCAGGGCAATCAAGTTGAACACCCTCATCTGGCATGATAATAATCTGGCTCTCTCTCTTATATCTGCTGTTGAGAATATTAGCAGAAGGAACAAGGGAATTTCCGACGTGTCTCTATTTCTCTCGATATTGGATATTCCTAACGGTCCATTTACAAAGGCAGTTAAATACAAGGCAATTGAGGCTGCAAAACAGTTAAAAGATTATGATACTGTATCCAGAAAACAATAAAATGAGAATTCCAAGCATGACATGAGTAAAAAGGCAATTCTAAATTGCAAATTTAGAATTGCTCTTCAATAAAGCAATTCTTAAACCTGTTCATCATCATCTTCACATTTATTCTTTTTAAAAGAATTAGTGTGTTTTTCTACATATTGGATACGTTTCTTTATTTGTATCTTCAATTTTCCATCACCAATTTTTTCAATTATTCCAAAACTTCCGCTGCCGATGTAACAGAGAGATTCATTTTTCTCTAATTTTTCCTCTTTTCCCAGTTCCTGGATGATACAATTTAAATGAGTCGGTTCTCCGGTCTGTTTGTGTGCAATCGCAGTATATAGATCGTTAACTGTTTTTCCGCATATAGGACATGTTGTTGCTTCTTTTCCCTGAGGTATTTTTGGTTTTTCAATTACCGGTTCTCTATGGTAAGAAACTTTAGCGGGAGTCTTTTGATTTTGTCTTTTTTTATCTTCCCGTTTTCGACGGTTTTTATTTCTGCGGCTATTCCCTTTACCCTTGTTTTTCTCTACCATGTACTTTCTCCATTTGGATTTATAATCTCCTCTGTTAAAATTTGGGCTATTCTGCGTACAGCATCATCCATGTATTGTTTGTCTTTAACCTTTTTCTTGAGTTCTTCAATTTTCTTAGGATCCGGTTTTTTTGATATTCTTACCATGGACGCTATGCCCCTTCAAAAGCCCCTTCAAGATGCTTCAATATAACTCCATCAGGAGACAGAAAAATTAAATCATACCGTATTAATGAATCGGTATATTCCGGATAATTTAAAAGAAAGTATTTTGATACAGCCATTATTCTTCTAATTTTTTTTCTGTTTAACGCATATTCAATGTTTTCAAAAGAATACGCATTCCATGTTTTTACCTCCACAAAAACTAAATAATCATCTTGTTTAGCGATTATATCAATCTCACCAATGTTCGTCCTGAAATTTCTTTCAACTATTTGGTATCCGTTGTTGACAAGATATTCCGCTCCTTTTGTTTCCCCATCGTGGCCCTTTTTAACATTATTCACTTTTTGATTTTTTCCATCAAATCTTTAGGATTTACGGCCTTTGCTATAAATAGCTTCCGTTCTTTATGGAGGTCCACTGTTTCACCATCATCGCGGTCGTACCTTTTTCCGGTTTTATCAATAAGTATTTTAATTGTCGGCCTAAGAGGAGATGCCGGATTGTGGTTAATTACTCTTCCTATAGAGGCATCATTTAACAGAACAATACTCCCGACAGGATATATCCCCATGCTTTTTATAAAAGCTTTTAAAACTTCCGGATCAAACCTGCGAGAATTATCACTTAAAATAGCCCGCATCGCTGTATATCCTATCATAGGACTCCGATAAGGCCTTTCACTAACCATGGCTTCAAAGGCATCGGCAACTGCTACTATCCGTGCGGCGATACTGGTATTGGTACCAGAAAGGTTTTTTGGATAACCTTCTCCATCCCATCTTTCGTGATGCTGCAAACCTATTTGACCAATTGTCTCGGGATATTTTAATTCTTTAGTGATAATCTTGTAGGTATGTACCGTATGGGTTTTCATCGTCTGCAGCTCCATACGGTCTAGCTTCCCTTTTTTAACCAGAAGTTTTTCGGGCATTCTTAACATACCGACATCATGAAGCAGTGCTCCGGTTGCCAGCTGAATCATTTTATGCTGAACCATTCCCATGTTTTGGGCAATCATAATGGAAAAGATTGCACAATTAACGGAATTTTCCGCATAACCGCTGTCACCGGAGATACCGTAAAGGACATGTTTTATCGTTTCATTCCTTCTATTTTCCAGAAGCCCAATGACGGTATCTACAACATCATCAATTTCCTGGTTATTAATATCCCTCTTTTCCCGGATTGCCTCGAAAACTTTTTTCATTGTTTCGATTACTCGGTTGTATGTTCCGGAAACTTCTCTCTGTTCAGGCGTATCCGCCATAGACCGAAAAAGGGAAGACCCATCTGTCGGATCAATTATCTCTCCATCTGTAAATACGGCTTTTACTTTCCACTTCTTAAGCCGGAGAATGTCTTTTTCCCGCACCAATATGTCTTCGGGGATAAAAAGATTTTCCCCATCCACATAAACCGGTGCTGTGAATTTTATTCCGGGTTTTAGCTCTTCTGTTTTTACAGCCTTCATTCAATCACCTTATTTTACTTTTCTTCCTTCAGCTTCATATATAAAAGCTAATATCCTGGCCAGTATACCATATAACGATTCAGGTATAAAATTTCCTATTTCTAAATTGAAAAGTCTATCACTTAACTCAGGATCTTCAACGATTTGTACATCAGCATTACTTGCTATTTCTTTTATTTTTTCCGCAAGATGATCTTTACCCTTTTCTATTATAAATGGCGCGGGAAACGCGGGATCATATTTAACTGCCACTGCTTTATTGGTTGCATCATCCATTGTACCTAAACCGCCGTGTTTATTCCACTTATATCCGTTAATTCTAAAATATCCGGAAACCCGTCAAAAAAGGTTTCTTCGGTCTCTTTTATTATAATATCGTCAATATCAGGATCAATCTTACCAGGAAAAAAGGTGTCTTTAGTGAGGCAATCTAAGAACATTGATTTTATATTTTTAACATTTTGCCTTTTATTATTATTATTATTTGGAGGAATTACAGATATATTTTTTTTGCCCCCGCCAAGAGTGATATCGAAACCCCATCTATCCTCACCGTTGAATCCAGCCTCTATTGAAGATTTTTTTACCATTGAACGTTTTATATCTAAAAGCATAGTAATTTTACCATCACATTTTCCAACGGGAGTATTCATCGAAAAAGGAATCATAATCCAATGATTATGGTTACCTTCCCCTTTTTTCTTGTATAAATGATTGAACAGCTGGATAGGATGGTTTCCCGAGGTTTTCCTTGATATTATCTTCTTCAGTTCATCTAGAAAACTGCTAAGAGGAATTTCAGTAATTTCCTTCTGTTTTTCGGGGCTGCTCTCTTTTTTTCCGCGGGAATCCGTACTGTCGTTTTTTTCTCCAACAATTTCTGATAAAATTGAAATAATCTTATCATCAGGAATGATGCCTTTTTCATGTAACAGGGAAAATAATCTAGCCTTTTTTAGATCTTTCCCGGCATCCGATAATTGAGCTCTGCACTGTTTTATGAGATTAGGAGATACGGGAATACCGGACCGGTAAAAAACTTTTAGAATGATTGATGTAAGACCATCCTGGGGAATTCCTGCCCTTTCCAGCATGGCACTATAACCTGATTGGAGAGGGAGATTAAATGTCAGCGTGAGCTTACCCGCTGAATCCTTTGTGAATCTCCCTGAAAGTTGAGTTCCGGGGTTTAATGGAAGATTAAATAATGATTTCGGCAAACGTATAGTTAATTTTCCACCGGGATATTTCAATAAGACCCGATTATCTCCATAGCGCTTTAAGACGGTAAGGGCTACCTTGGTGGTATCCGTCTTTGGAACTTTTAATTTAGCAGTTCCTGTTACCGGTACTACCACCCCGCCTTTCCCAGCACTACTTCCCCGGGAAATCATCATCAAAAACTTCCCTTACTTTTCCTTTGAGGTTGGTTGTTTCTTTTTTATCCGTTCCGGAACTTTAGCAGCCTTCCCAACTCTATCTCTTATATAATAGAGTTTAGCCCTGCGGACACGGCCTTTTCTAACCACTTCTATATTTTGTATCCGAGGAGAATGGACAGGAAACACCCGCTCTACACCAATACCATACGACACCTTTCGCACAGTAAAGGTTTTCTTTAAACCGGAATTCTTAATTGCGATAACAAGTCCTTCAAATATTTGGACACGTTCGGTTCTTCCCTCGACTATCTTGAAGTGAACTTTAACCGTATCTCCAATTTCAAAATTTTCTACCCCGTCCTTTATCTGTTCCATTTCAACGGCTTGTATGGCATCCATTATCTACTCCTTAAGGTTTATCTATTTATTTTAAATCGATCCCGAAGGACCTCTTCCAAAATTCTTTCTTCATCTTCCGGAAAGGGGAATACCTTCTGTTTCCTATTCCGCTTTCTTAAAAGATCCGGTCTGTTATCCAGCGTTTTTTCAATGCCGCGCTTAAGACGCCAGTCTGCAATTTTTTCATGATGTCCGGATAACAAAACATCAGGAACTCCAACCCCCTTATATGTTTCAGGGCGTGTATACTGCGGGTACTCTACGTACCCCGCTTGAAAGCTTTCCTCTTTGAGGGAGTAAGCATTAATAACACCCTCCCTTAAACGATATACGGCGTCTATTATCACTAACGCCGCAATCTCACCTGAAGAAAGCACATAATCTCCTATAGAGATTTCATCATTTACATAAAGATCAATTATTCGCTGGTCAATACCTTCATATCTTCCGCAAATAATAGTAACATCCTTTTCCAGAGCCAGCTCATCGGCCAATTTCTGATGATAAAGCTTCCCTCCTGGTGAGGGATAAATAATTCGGCTTTCCGGTCCTGTCTCATTCTCAATGGCTCTTCCCAAGGGTTCCGGCTTTAGTACCATTCCAGGACCTCCGCCGTATGGCGCATCATCACAGGTGCGGTGTTTATCCAAAGCGTAATCCCGGATATTCACAACCTTATAGCTTATTTTCTGCTGTTCTACCGCCCTTGCCATTATAGAAGAGTTAAAATACCCTTCTACAATGGATGGAAAGAGGGTAAGCACAGTAATATTCATTCTAAAAGCCAATCAGACAACAATTCAATTGTCTTTTTCTCTATATCTACTGTACCGATAAACTCCTTCTGAAAAGGTATGAGTTTTATCTCACGGGAGTCCAGCTCAACTTCCAACATTAATACCGGCGCGCCTTCCCAAACGTTTTTTATTTTAAGCTTTTCCCCTGTACCGGTAACCAGTGTGCAACAGCAGAGATCAGCCACATAATACTCATTATCAAACAATGGACTTGCATACTCTCTATCAGCCCAAACTTCCCAACCATGATAATTCGATGCATCTTCAGGTGTTTCCACGCCTTCCAGTTTAATCAGGATAGCAGGATCATGCCCCCGTACATGCTCAACCTTAAAATTCAATTGACTTTCACCACGGCGCAGCAGGATTTGCCTGAGGGGGAAGAAATGCTCAGATTCACCGGAAAAACTCTTTACCTTGAGTTCTCCCTTAAGACCGTGTTTACCGCGCACCAGTCCAATTGCTAATTTTTCCATTAATCCAGAATTTCCAGTACCACCCTTTTTCCTGATTTTGTTGAGGAAGCGCTTAATATTGTCCGGATAGCTTTAGCTATCCTTCCATGCTTTCCGATAACTTTACCAATATCATTTTGGGCAACCCGCAATTCAAGTATTGTGGATTTTTCTCCCTCTATCATGTTAACTTCTACTTCTTCCGGTTCATCAACAAGTGACTTTGCCAGATATTCAACAAGTTCCTTTTCCACGACATACTCCTCATCTTTCTTTTTTTGTCTCTACTTAAGGTGAATGTTCATTCGATTGAGCAGTCTCCTTACCGTATCGGATGGTGTCGCCCCTTTACTGAGCCAATCCTTAACCCTGTCTTCCTTAAGATTAATTTGTTTTTCTTCAACTTCAATGGGATGATAAAAACCCACCTCTTCAAGAGACCGTCCGTCCCGAGGGGCTTTAGAGTCCATCACAACAATTCGATAATAAGGTCTTTTCTTCGTACCAAATCTCTTTAAACGTATTCTTGCGCTCACGCGATCCTCCTTCCGCTATTTCATGCTCCCGAATTGGGACATTAATTGCGACTGATATTTTTTATTCTTTGATACCTTTTTCATCATATTCTTTATTTTTTCAAATTTCTTTATCAATTTATTTACATGAAAAACCGATGTTCCGCTTCCTTTTGCAATTCGTTTACGGCGGGAAGGTCCGATTATACGATGATTCTGCCGTTCTCCGGGTGTCATAGACAGAATGATTGCCTCTTCCCGCTTTATTTCTGTTTCGTCTATATCGGAATCATCAATTTTTCCCTTTGCCCCCGGGATCATATCCACTAAGGACTGTAAGCTTCCCATTTTTTTTACCCGCTGAAACTGTTCTAGATAATCTTCTAAGGTGAAAGTTGCTGAGGCCATTTTCTTCTGAAGACTAAGTGCCTCTTCCTCATCTATAGTTTCCTGTGCTTTCTCGACCAAAGAAACAACATCACCCATACCGAGAATGCGGGAAGCCAGCCGGTCAGGATAAAACGGCTCTAAATCATCGAGCTTTTCACCAACTCCGATGAATTTGACGGGTTTACCCGTAACGGTTTTAAGAGAAAGAGCCGCGCCGCCTCTTGTATCGGAATCGAATTTAGTCAGTATAACTCCGGTAATCCCAATCCGCTTGTCGAACTCCTTCGCTATGTCCACGGCATTCTGCCCAGTCATAGCATCCGCTACAAGCAGGGTTTCCACGGGTTCGGAGACTTTTTTCAGCTTCTCAACCTCTGCCATCAGCGCATCATCTATCTGCAAACGGCCGGAAGTGTCGATAATTACTGTATTGAGGAGAGATTTTTTTGCGTGCTTTAATCCTGCTTTTACTAAGGCAACAGGATCAGAGGCTTTTTTATCTGAAAAAACTTCTATCCCTATCTGCCCGCCCAAGAGAGACAGCTGATCAACTGCAGCTGGACGTTGGAGGTCCGCCGCAATAAGCAGCCCCTTTCTTCCCTCTTCGTTCAGCTTACGGGCAATTTTAGCCGCCGTGGTTGTTTTACCGGATCCCTGAAGACCTAAAAGAAGGATAACCGACTGTGTATCCGGTCCCTTTAGCTCAAGATCTTGCCGTTCATCCCCTAAAAGCTGGACCATACGGTCATGTATAATCTTTATGAACTGCTGTCCGGGAGTCACGGATTTTAGAACTCGATCTCCCGCGGCATCTTCGATAGTCCGGTTTACAAACCGCCGTACTACCCGAAGATTTACATCGGCCTCTAAAAGGGCAAGTTTTATCTCCTCAACCGCGTCCTGAATATTTTTTTCGGAAATTTTCGCCTTCCCGGAAACCTGTCGTACGATATCAGAAAATTTCCGGGATATTCGATCGAGCATGAATGCACATTCCTCTTCTTAATATATTATCCTGCAAATATACTACCTGCATGATAAATAGTGAAAGAAAACAGGCAGAGAACCTACAAGTTTCTTCAGTATCAAATATATACCTTGAAGTATCTCAATTGTCAAGGCGGAAAAACATATTGTCAGCAATTCTAAAATTTACAATTTAGAATTGCCTTCTTACTAATATCGAAGGTGGGAATTCTCATTTTATTCGATTATTTTACGGCTTTCTTTTACAGTCATTCCTTTCTCTGTTGCCTAAAGGTATAAAATGAGAATTCCTCACATATTGTCACCCGCCATCATAGTATAAGTTAACGTATTTCTATGAAATGGCGGTTGATGTACCTTTTACGTCTTTCAGCTTGCTCAATATAACTGCTTAATGAAAAATCGGTTATAACTGTTTCATATAGACTAAGGGCTTTTTTCATGTCCCGTACCTGCTCTTCATTTTCATACATCCGTGCAAGCATCATGAGAACGGCCGCTCTCCAGGCTTCATCTCCAGAAAATCCGAGGACATAATTCTCTAATAATTCCATTGCCGCCGGTAAATTTTGCCCATTATTTTCAAGAATTTGATTTGCTGTGTTAGTGATATTTTCAGTATCTCCATCCTTAACAGCTTCATCCAGTCTTGCTATAAAATCACTATCAGTACCGGATTGTTGGTTCTCGTTCTCAATATCGTTTTCATTCACCGTTATTTCATTAGATCCTGAATGCTGTTCACCGTCTCCGTCTTGTAATTCCAGCTCTGTTGACTGTGCTGTTTCTTCGGACGAATCATCTGAAGTTGTACTTTCCTCACCATCATCCTCTACAGCTTCTACGACCACCTCTCCTTCTTCTGTTTCTCCGGTGGAGAAATTCTGCCTTTGGAAAGCCAAACGATACGTTCCCTCCCCTTCTCCGATTTTTAATCTGAAAGCTTCGCCGTCCTGCGTGTTTGTCTTTTCGATAAATTCTACGTTTGGAGCTCCCAGGAAAATCCAACCTCTTCCGGGAAGTTCAACCAAAATCTGATCACCTTCGGTTATTTCACTTGTTACTTCAGCAATGGGAGACGTCTCCTGTGATGATTCTTCCTGCTCCGGAGGACTATCAGAGGAGTCTTGTTCCACTGTTGTTCCGGCAGGTCCATCGGAAGACCCCTCTGCTTGAGGCTTAGAATTGACAACAGCAGCAGGCTGCTCCGGAGGAATACGCTCCGGTTGTTCTACTGCCTCTGGTTCGGGGTCTTCCGGTATAATGCGGTTTTCTTCCGTTTCTGTTAACAGAGAAGGTTGTGCTTCTTCAGCTACAGGAGCGGGAGGAGACGGCAAAGGGGATTGAGCGAGTGCTCTTGGTGCAACCCGGGAACGCCTGAGACGCCGAGGAACAGATACCGGAGGATCTAAGGCGATATCAGGATCAGAAAGCTCTTCTGAAGGGTTGCGGCTCTTTATATCGGCTTCAGCATCTCCTTCCCTCATTCGGGCTGGAGATGATTCTGAAGGAATACTAAATTCTTCCTCGGCTTTTTCCTGATTCACCTGATCGATTTCGTCCGGTGACTGACCCATAGGGGACGATACCGGTTTATCCGGGGTTATTGCAGCTTTAGATGCGGTTTTACAGCCCGTTAATAATATGATACATACCGTAAGAAAAACAGAAAGGCTTCCCGAGAATTTTATAAACTGCCGGGATATTCTTCCGTGACATGAGAATCCCGCCGCATGAGCAACGAACGATGTACCGGACCTTTGATTTCCATCAAGGTATGTTTTCAAACATCTCCTCCAGAAATTTTCTATTTTTTTCTGTAAGGTATTCTAACGCAATACTTCTGGGATCTATCCAAAATTCTTTGATATCATCCCACGTCCACTTATTTTTTTGTTCCCTATAGATATCCGGCCCCTTTAGGAAAAATTCCCGTCCGGCATGCTTTTCCGAGGGAAATTTAAATCCTTCTATAGCGTCGGTTGCTTCTGGGAGAAGTGTATATCCTTCCTCTGAAATTTTATTATCAGAATTAGAGAGAGATACCGCGATGATTGTTACCAATACCGTTAGAAGTCCTAAACCTAAAAAAGAAAGAAGAATGATCTTTTTATCAGGCATAGGATTTTTCTACCGCCTTATCCAATCGTATAGCAATTATCTTTGAAACACCGGATTCCTCCATGGTTACACCCAAAAGGGTCTCGGCACAAGTTACGGTTTTTTTATTATGAGTAATGATTATAAACTGTGAACGCTGTCCGAATTCCATTAACATAGAGGTAAACCGGCCCACATTACTCTCATCCAAGGCGGCATCAATTTCATCCAAAAGACAAAAAGGAGACGGCTTAACCATATAAGTTGCGAAAAGAAGAGCCACAGCAGTCAAGGAACGCTCTCCTCCGGAAAGCAGCGCGATGTTCTCCAGCTTCTTTCCCGGGGGCTGTACAAAGATTTCGATACCCGACTCCAGTACATTTTCAGAATCGGTGAGTTTTAATTCCGCCCTTCCCCCTCCAAAAAGTCTTCTGAAAAGCACATGGAAATTTTTCTTTATTTTATCATAGGTGTTTAGGAACATCTGGGATGATTCATTCTTTATTTCCTGGGTAACCCGCAGAAGATCCTTTTTTGCCTTTTCCAAATCCTCCAGCTGCGTTTTGAGGAATTCGTAACGTTCTTTGACTTCAGCAAACTCTTCAGGAGCCATGAGGTTTACGTGACCAAGCCTTCGTTGCTCTTCATTGTTTTTTTGAAGCTTATTCCGTATATCTTTAGGTAATCCGGTTATCTCAAAAACCCTGGATTCAAATTCTGATAAATCCCGGGAATGCCGTTCTTGAAAATTCGAGTATATGTTTTTTATTTCTGTGGATATTTCCGTCATATCTATTTGGAGTTTTTCAACTTCACTCTGGTACCTTCCAAGCTGATCCATGAGGCTTTTTACCTTCTTTTCTTCCGTCATAAGATCGTTATTGCGTTTTGAGATCCCCTTTTCTAACGAACATAACTCTTTCTTTAACGATTTTTCTTTTTCTGTAAGAGATTTTTTTTTCTGCTCTAATTCATTAATCCGTTTTGTTAGGTCCTCCATTCTTTTAGTACTCGTGGAGATTTCCGCTTCGTTTTCCTCAAGCAGGTGTTCCTGTTCGGTTATTTCGCGTCTGTTCCGGGTCATAGTCTCGTTGAATCCAGCGATCTGAGTTTTTATCCTGGCCTTTCCCACCTTTAATTCTTCCAGGGTTTGCCTGTATTGTTCGATCTTATTAGAAAGATGGGTATTCTCCTGACTCAAAGCTGCAATCTCTTCCCGTCGCTTTTTTACGAGATTCCGCAATTGCAGTAACTCTTCATCAATCGATCTTTTTTTTGTGATGATGCCCTGAGGAGCTAAAAATTCATCTAAAAATGCAGGGGTTAGAGCCCTATATGAATTAAATACTGCCGGCAGCTTCTGTAATTCCTCTAATGCATTATCCAAAGTAGAAATTATTCCAGCAAAAAGGGGGTCGTTATCCTCCTGCGAAATGCCTGCTGCTTTTAGATCCTTCAGCCGGTCTGCTTTTCCCTTTACCGTTATTCGAATACTCTCAATTATCCTTTCTATCTCGTATTCAATTTTCTCCCGTTCCTTAGCGGAATAGCCGGACTCTTTGAGTCTGCTGTCAAGCTGTTCCACAATATCGTCAGTGAGAAGGCGTAAATCGTTCTGCAGCTTTTCCTGTTGGTTTTCTGCCTGGCTGATTTCTTCTTCTTTTTCTTTTCTCAGTTTGTTATTCCGGGAAATTCTTTCTGAAGCTTGCTGAATATTCCCTTCAAATTCAGTTATGTTGGTTTCAATTTCAGCAACCTGCGTTTCCTGTTCCGCCTTTGCTTTTTCAACCTTTTCTAAATTAGTATTAATAGAGTTGATTTTAAGTTTTATATTCTTCTGTTTAACTCTGTCAGCGGCAATTACCCCTTCAATTTCATTCCGCCTTTCCGCCAAGATGTTTATTTGATTTTCCTGTCCATTCCGTTCAAGCTCTATACCGTAGAGCTTCTTCTGGCTCTCTATGAGTTTATTTTCCATGCTGTTTACGACATCAAGGCTTTCTTCGAGATTCTCGTTTATTGTATCTATTTGCTTTTTAACTTCTTCCCGGGTCTCCATTTTTTTTGCAAGTTCCTGGGTTTTCCGCCCCTTGGCCTCTAGAAAATCTTTTAATTTTAAAAGCTGCAGATCCCGCTCTAAAACAAACGCCTCTTCTTTGAGCTGTCGAAATTTAAGTGTTTTTTCCGATTGTATTTTTAAAGTATTGTAGTTCCGTTCAACTTCACCAACGATACCCATAACCTGACGGATATTCTCTTCGGTCCGCTCAAGTTTACGTTCAGCTTCCTGATTTTTTACTTTATACTTGGTTATGGCAGCGGCTTCCTCAAATACCACTCGGCGTTCTTCCGGCTTGTTGGAGAGAATTTGATCAATCTTACCCTGCTCCATGATGGAATACGCGGTTTTTCCAATTCCGGTGTCGAAAAAAAGTTCCCGAATCTCCTTTAATCTTACCGGAGTATTGTTTATGTAATATTCACTTTCTCCTGAGCGGTAAAGACGGCGTTTTACCTCTATTTCCGGGACATCCAGAGGAAGAATCCCTTCCTCATTGGTCATAACAAGGGTTACTTCCGCTACACTAAGCGCCTTTCTTGATTCGGTACCGTTGAAAATGATGTCCTCCATCCGGTCCGCCCGTAAGGTTTTTGTAGCTTGTTCTCCTAAAACCCATTTAACCGCGTCCACGATGTTGCTTTTTCCGCATCCATTTGGTCCTAAAAGGGCTGAGATACCCGGAGAGAAATCTATTTTACTCTTGTCGGCGAAGGATTTAAAACCGAAAAGTTCGATACTTTTTAGAAACACTATCCCTCCCAGATAGTTAAGCGTATATGTTACTGTAACCTAAGGAATGGTTCTGGTCAATGAATGTAAAACTCTTTAAAAAATTATTTTTCCTGCTTCATAAAGGCTACAGCTTTATCAAATCCTTGGAGAAAATTGTCAAGATCTTCCTTAAAAACAACAATCTGATGCCGTTCAAATCTTCCATCCTGGCTTTCCTTTTTGCTCTCCACAAGATTTAAATACAGATCACCTTTTCTGTTTTCCTTTACGTTGAAAAAATAGGTCCGTTTATCCGTCGATGCCTTGGATGAAAAAACTTCTCCTCTTATACCCATAAGTTATCCTCCTATATGGTGTGTCGCTGCAATGCTGTTCCCAATATATCGAAATCTCTGCATTATATCAGATAGAACGTTATCCGGAATAGGGTGCGGGTTCCAGGCTTAACATAGGTAAAAAGGTTATTCTAAATTGCAGCCTCAGAGTAGCTTTTCCCAGGATTTCCAGGAAACCCCAGGATCGGATCAGGCATCAATTTACTGCGAATCAGAAGATTGCACCATAACGACCCCCCAATGAGGGTAAAGCTCCAGGGTCAACCTGCCTTGATTAAAGGAATACTGTTTCATATCATTCAGGTGATCCACAAACATACCATTTTTTAACGGAACAGCTATCTGTATTGTTTTTCTTTCCTCCTCAGCATTAACAGCAACCAGGACATTTTCATTATTGCAGCTCCGTAAAAACGCAAAGGACGTATGATCTGTATGGAGGGGCCGATACTCCCCCATCTGAAGGCCGGGATGAGCACGCCTTATACCGGCTAATTTCCGAATTGTATGGATAACATGAGAATTTTCTGCTGTCTGATAAACCTCTCCTAAAGATAGTTCCGGCCTGAGCATGGAATCGCTTAAGGCATCTCTTTTTCCCTCGATTCCGTATTCACTACCGTAATATATCGAAGGAATCCCTGGGATCGTGAAGAGAAGTATGTACAGTGGATAGAGGTGACGAGGATTCCCGAGAGAACTCGCTACACGGTCCACATCATGATTGTCCGCAAAGTTGTACAGAAGTTTCCCCCGGTAACAGCCTTCTTCACCGAACTGGCGGTTTAAGGAATAGGAAATTTCAAAATAGTTTTCATCGTTATGGGATGAGTAGAGTCCTTTGTATACCTCGTAATTGGTGACGGAATGAAGCATGGAATCGTTTACCCAATCGTTATAATCTCCATGGACTACTTCTCCCAGAAGCCAGAAATTTTCCTTGAGTGAACAAGCGCGGCTTCTGAGTTTCCGCAAAAAAGAATGAGACATGACGTCAGCGGCATCAATCCTTAAGCCGTCAATATCGAATTCTGAAACCCACTTCTTTACAGCATCCAACAGGCAGCGGACGACTTCCTCATTTTCTAAGTTGAACTTAACAAGGTCATGATGACCATCCCAGGTATTGTATGTAAAGGGGTCTCCAAGGTTATTATGTTCATCAAAATCAATCCCGGAAAACCAATTCCGGTAGGGGGAATTCTTCCCGTTTTCCCGCAGATCTTTAAAGGCAAAAAAATCCCTTCCGCAGTGGTTCAAGACTGCATCCAGTACTATCCGAATACCGTTATCATGGCACAGGTTCACCAGCTGTTTTAACGTCTGATTATCCCCAAGCCGGCGGTCTACCTTAAAATAATCGGTAGTGTCATATCCGTGAGTTCCGGATTCGAAAACCGGTCCTAAGTAAAGGGCATTCATATTTAGAGAACGCATGTGATCGATCCACCCTTCGATTTTTTTCAACCTGTTTATGGAGGGCGCGGAATAATCATTTTCTTTAGGAGCACCGCATGCTCCTAGGGGGTAAATATGGTAAAAAATTGATCGGCTAGGCCATTTCATTCGTAACTCCTATTCTGAACTGTTTGCCTCAACATTCTAATAGCTTCTGTCCAAATTATATGCCGCGCTGATTAGAGCGAGGTGGGTAAAAGCCTGGGGGAAATTACCCAGCGCTTCTCCGCTTGGACCTGTCTCCTCGGAAAAGATTCCAAGATGATTGGCGTAACCCAGCATCTTTTCGAACATCAGCCTTGCTTTTTCCAGTTTGGATGGATCGGTTCTCCCGGCTCTGGTAAGAGCTTCAACAAGCCAGAAACTGCAGATATTGAAAGTTCCTTCCTCTCCGGTAAATCCATCTTTGGCGTTTGTAACATTGTACCGGTAGGTGAGACTATTAGAGACAAGACCTCCTTCCTGAGGGGGTTTAAGCACTTCTTTCAGCGTAGCAAGCATCCGTCTGTCGGTGGGAGAAACGAAAAAAACTAACGGCATAATCAGGTTAGAAGCATCCAGAACATCGCTTCCGAAGGATTGTACAAAGGAGTGCCTGCTGGAACTCCATCCTTTTTCCATAATCTTTTCGTATATCTCGTCCCGTACGGATAACCACAGCTGCCTGTCCCCCGGGAAGGACCGCTTGTCGGCTAATCTTAAGCCCCGGTCCAGCGCTACCCAGCACATCAGCTTAGAATAGGTGAAAGGCTGCTTTCCGCTCCTAATCTCCCATATACCTTCATCTTCTCTCTTCCAGTTTTTCACAACCCAGCCAAGGAGTTTGCGGAGCTGTACCCAAAAATCATAAGAGATAGGAGCTCCGTATTTATTGTAGAGATAGACCGAATCCATCAATTCACCGTAGATATCCAACTGCAGCTGTGAATAAGCACCGTTACCTATGCGTACCGGTTTTGAACCTCTATATCCTGATAGGTGATCCAGGGTGATTTCATCCAGTTCATGCCTCCCGTCAATTCCGTACATGGTTTGAAGCGATCCATCCGGCTCTAATTCCCGCGTACGGGCTTCAATCCATGCCATGAACTTTTCCGCCTCTTCGGTAAAACCGATTCTAAGAAGACCGTAGAGAGTGAAAGCGGCATCCCGTATCCATGTGTACCGGTAATCCCAGTTGCGTTCACCGCCGACAGTCTCCGGCAAACCTGCTGTAACGGCCGCAACAATCGCTCCTGTAGGTTCGAAGGTAAGAAGTTTTAGAATAAGGGCGGATCGGTTAACTATTTCGCGCCATCTTCCCTGGTAAGTTGATTTACTCAGCCAGTTACGCCAGAAATGAATTGTTTCGTGAAACAGCTCTTCCGACTCACCTTCGGGAATGGCGGGATCACAGCCTGTATCTTTCTCTACTTCATGGAACACGAAAGTGATTGTTTCGTTTTCTTTCAGCCGGAATTCACTTACAACACCGGATGGTTTGCTGCCGTGATCTATATCCCCGGCTTCTGAATCAGAACTTTCAGATACGAATTTAGACCGGCCGCTTAATGCTAAATGCAGATTCGGACCATGAAACAGCACACCGTTTTTTGTGATTTCCACCGTACCCTTTGCCCGGGCGTAGTCGAATGCGGGTCGGCATTCCAGGTGAAAATCCATGTTCCCCCGCACCACGGTAAGTCTGCGGATAATTCGGTGTTTACGCTTCTCAACATCGTCGGTAATCACCGGCATAAAATCTATAAGCTCCGCTACCCCCTCAGGCGAGAGAAAGCGTGAAACCAAAACATTCGTGTCAGGCCAATAGAACTGCTTGTGGGTAATATTTTTCTGCTTTGGGGAGATTTGGAAAAACCCGCCTTTCCTGTCGTCTAAAATAGAAGCGAATATGCTGGGTGAATCGAAATGGGGAAAACAGAGCCAGTCAATAGATCCGTTAACACAGATCATAGCCGCGGTGTGCATGTTTCCTATTAGTCCGTAATCTTCAATGGGCTGATATGCCAAACTGACCTCCTTTCCATCACAAGGTACTAACAATTTGATACATCATCCATTCACTGGCTCCCTGTAGCGTTAGATTTTTTGAATGAGGCAAAAGGGTTTTGACGAAGGCGGTAAAAGTGTTTACTATTCCTGTGTACGATTTAGAATATATTTTAAATAAGCATTTACAAGATAAGAAAGGAAAAAAAATGCACAGTGTCAGAGATTTTATCCTGCAGGCAAAAAAAATATACCATTGGAGTGATCTTCCTGTAGAACATACCGTAGCAAAGGAATTAAAGAGTAAATCCCTATCGGAAGACAAAATTCAGAAAGCTGAATCCCTGGAACCCGAAGAAAACTCCGTGCTTATCGGAGTAATTACAGACACTGGGAAATGGGATGAGCTTGGGATTCCGGCAACCGAAAACGGCTGTTGGACATACTGCCGGTATTCCAGAAGAAGACTGCTTCTTATAGCTTCCAGGGAATACCTCCTCTATTCTCTTGGTGCATGGGCTCAGCAAGAAGCGGCCGGAGTTACTCTTCAGGAAGCGGAAAATGGAATACTTAGAAACACCGCGTTTACGGTGTTTAGACCGGTTTACGACTGTTTTCTGAACCAATACGCCCGGCTGCCTGAAGACTTCGATAAGGAGGCCTATATCCGGGAATACGCGGTGCTGGGATGTTCCCACATCGAAGTAAACGGTTTAGCCCATCATCTCCCCTTTGAGCAGGGACCAAAGGGAGAAGTACTTCACCGCTTCTACACTTACTGTCCGGCTTTGGATCAGTTCACCGCAAGTTTCCTCAATCGGGGAATCTACGACAACGACTACCTTCAGGCAAACATGAATTATCTCAAGGAAAACGCCGCTATCGCCCGGAAATACGGTCTTCGGGCGGGGCTTCTCTGTTTCGAACCCCGCTCAGTACCGGATGAACTTTTAGAGCGGTATCCCCATCTCCGCGGAGCCAGGGTGGATCACCCTATACGGAGTTTCAAACCCCGGTATAATCTATCCACCGCTCATCCCGCGGTACTCGAACATTACGGAGAGATGGTCCAGAATATTGTCAGGGAAGTTAACGGGATAGATTATCTGTCAATTTGGTCCAACGATTCCGGGGCGGGATTTGAATATACCGATTCACTCTATGTCGGGAGAAACGGCGGAGGATACGTAATACGGGAATGGAAGGGTGATGAGGCTATAGCAGAATCAGCGGGAAGAAACATAGTGCGGTTCATGACAACCCTTAGGGACGCCGGAAAAACAATCAACCCGGACTTCCGGGTAACCCTCAGGATGGAACCCTTCTGGAAGGAGCATCCCTACATTTGGGAAGAACTCGGGGATGGCTTTGGGCTTGAAGCTGCTTCTCTTCTCGCAAAAGGCTGGGAGTCCGCCTATTCTCATCCGGTTTATCCCGATATTGAACGCACCTATACAAACGATATACTGGATACGGCTCTTTTTAACACATTTTCAGAGAAGGAACGCACCTATATAGACGATTTGGAGCGCCGGGATTCTTCCGTTGACTTCTATTTTAATCCCGGAACCTTTTGGAACCACGAACCTTTGGTGGGGATCCCTTTTCCGAATCTGGTTTATGAAAAGTTACGGGCCATGAACATGCAGGAAGTAAAGAACCTCTCCATTGGCGGCGGTATTACTCCTCCTAACTGGGCGCCCTATGATATCAACCGGGAAATTATCCATCAGTTCCAATTCAATCCAGATATGAATTTCACTTCCTTTCTAAAAAAGAAGGCTGGAGCGTGGATCGGGCAGGATATGGCTAAGGATTTAGTCAGTCTTTGGGAACTTTTCGATATCAGTTTCCGTTATTTTCCCATTCCGGTAAAGATTTATGCCACATGGTCTGTGTGGTACCGGCTGGCCATACGTCCATTAGTTCCGGACATCGAAGCTATTCCGGAAGAAGAACGGCGATACTACGAAGACTTTCTCTTGTCCACCAGTCACAACAGAAACCGTATAGACCTGCGCTACGACGTGGGATTTGAACTTACCACAGTAAAACGGGTTGACACTGCAATTGAGGGCATGGCGGAAAACCTTTTTCCGGCTTTGGATAAGATAGGCGAGTTATTGTCGGACATGACAAAACGTGCCGAAAAGCCCCAGGAAACCTCATGTATCCGGGACTTAGATGACCGTTACCAAGCTCTATACTGCTGGTACCGCACTCAGTACAACACAGCACGCTGGATTTCCGGTGTTCACGGCTATTTGGAGGCCCAGGATGATTCAGCTAAAAGCTATCACCGGAATCATCTTGAGGATATGATAAAGGATGAAATCTCTAACACCCGCAAACTAATAGAAATCATTGAATCCGCAAAGACCAAAGTCATGATTTTTTCTTCCAAGGGGGAGACGACCTTTATCTATTATAGGAGAAACTTTATTGATCATCTTAAACAGAAGGTACGATTGATGGAGCTGCATATAAAGGATGTTCCAGCGGTAGACCCGGATTTTCAATGGAGAGTTCCCGGTCTTGAGGAACTTCGAGGATAAAAAAAGGAGTAGGGAATGATTGAACGAGCAATAAAAGGTACAGTGGATTTTTTACCGGAACCTGTTTTTTCGTGGAAGATTCCGCCGGTTCAGCGGGGAACAAGGCAGAAGGCCTACCGAATTATTGTTTCCTCATCGGTGGAAAAAATTTTTCAGGAAGACGGTGATGTTTGGGATTCCGGTAAAATAGATTCAGACAAAAATTCATCAGTCTCCTACGGCGGAACTGAACTTTCCGGGAAAACTGTATATCTTTGGCGGATCCAATGGTGGAACGGAGAGGATGAATCCTCACCTTTTAGTGATATTTTCTTTTTGGAAACAGGTATATCGTCGTGGTCCGCGAAATGGATCACCATGGATGCGCCTTTATCCTACACGACTCCAAAGGAACCGAGAACAGGTGAGTCTGTGGAATATTTCGCCATGTACTTCCGTAAAGATTTTTCTTTACAAACAGCGGAGAAATCAGTTCAATCAGCCAGAATTTATGCCTGTGGACTGGGGTTTTATGAAGTTCACCTAAACGGATTGAAGTTAGGGGAAGCTTTCCTGGAACCTCCGCAATCCGATTACACCAAAGGATCATACTACTCAATTTTCGACATTACTCATCTGTTAAAGGCACACAATTGCATTTCCGCCGTCGCAGGTAACGGACGGTATCTTGAGACTTACGGGTATGGAAAACCGCGCATCATCATACAGACCGAAGTTAGGTACGACGACGGAACCAGTGAGATTATCGCTACCGATGAATCATGGCGGGTTTCCCACGGTGCGGTACGGGAAAACAGCTATATCCACGGTACCCGGTACGATGCCCGGGAAGAACTGACCGGATGGGACCTTCCGGATTATTCAGAAGAAAACGGAAGCTGGTCAGACGCGGTATCCGCCGCAGGGGTTCCTCTTCGGCGACGGGAGATGGAACCCATTCGAGCAACAGAAGTAATTGAGCCGGTCGAGATTACCAGTCCCGAAAAAGGTGTATACCTATTCGATTTCGGCCGCAACTATAGCGGCGTCGTTCAGATAACCGCTACCGGAGAAAAGGGGAGAGAGATCATTCTCAGACACGGAGAACTGCTGCATCCGGACGGCACACTTAATACCGCTACCAATAAAACAGCTTTGGTTACCGATTACATTGTGCTTAAGGGCAGCAGTAAAGAGAAATATTATCCTCCCTTTACCCAGCACGGATTCCGTTACCTGGAAATTACAAACTACCCGGGCATACCCACGCTTGATTCTGCTAAGGGTATCTGTTTTCACTCAGACGTTGAAAAAACCGGCAGTTTTTCTTGTTCCAACAATCTTATCAACAAAATTCACCGGAATATCTGTTGGGGTCAGCTCTCCAATCTGATGAGTATACCTACCGACAGTCCGCAGCGGGACGAGCGCCAGGGCTGGATGGGAGATGCTCACCTTGTGGTGGATGAATCAATTCATAACTTCGATATGCTTAGATTCTACCGGAAATGGCTCAGAGACATAATCTGGTCACAGAAGGATGACGGAAGTATATCCGATGTAGTCCCCCCGTACTGGCCCCTCTATCCTGCAGATCCCTCATGGGGTTCAGCCTTCCCCGTCATTGCGTGGAGTATCTACTGGTACTATGATGATAAAATTACTCTTGAAAAGAGCTATCAGCATCTAAAAAAATACTACGAATTTTTACGGGAAAGCGCGGAGGGATACATTCAGCGTACATTAGGTAAATACGGCGATTGGAGTCCTCCGGGGAATTTGTACCCGAAAAAAACACCGCTCCACCTTACTGCTACATGGTCTTACTATCATGACACGCTCCTCATGAAAAAAATTGCTTCCGTTCTGGAGCTGAACGATGATGAAGCCTTCTATCAAAAAGAATCCGAGGCCATACTGGAAGCTTTTAATAATGAGTTTTTGACTAAACGGGGATATGCCATTAATCCTATGAGTCCTAAGGACAGAATGCCCGGTCAAACCTCCAATGTTCTGCCTATGGCTCTAAAAATGTGCCCGGAAGAACAGGAACAGAAGGTGATTAAACAGTTAACGGAAGGCCTTGTCAGGCTTCAGGGTAATCATGTGGACACGGGAATTCTCGGAACAAGATATCTTTTCGGAGTCCTGGACGATATCGGAATGTCCGACACCGCATATAAGGTGATCACCCAGGAATCGTACCCCGGCTATGGTTACATGATACGGGAAGGCGCTACCACCCTTTGGGAACGGTGGGAAAATCTGGAAGGAGGAGGAGTCAATTCACACAACCACATTATGCTGGGGAGTGTGGATACCTGGTTTTACGGCACCCTCTGCGGAATAAAACCCGTTGAACCCGGCTGGAGACGCATCAGGATCAAACCCTATCTTCCTCATGATATGACCTTTGCATCGGCCTCCATGGAAACACCCCGAGGACTTTTAAAATCTTCTTGGGAGCGGGATATCTACAGCATTAACCTAAATGTTACGATACCTCCCGGCACTACGGCTGAAGTTTGGATTCCCTGTGTAAGCGAAAACATATTTATTTTTGAGGGAGATACCATAATTCTGGAAAAGGGGAAATCCTCCAAGGTCGTTTACGGTGTAGAATATGCAGGAGCATATTCGGACTACGAGGTATTTAATCTTGAAAGCGGCTGCTACTTTTTTGAATCCCGGGAGGCATGAAGTTCAGCCGCATTAATGGACCGTGGATAACCTTATCCGGACATGGCGTTCAAGCCTCTGTCCAGGCTTTGTATAATGGTATCGATGTCTTCCAGGCCGATTGATATGCGGATCAGCCCCCGGGGAATTCCGTTTTTTAAGGAGTTTTCCCTGGATATTGAAACCCCGGGGGAATTGAATATGCTCTCGTATCCGCCCCAACTCGGCCCTTCCTGAAAAACAGTAAACTCTTTACTGCCCTGGCGAATCTGCCTTTTCCCGGCTTTGGGGATGAATCCCATTACACTGGAATAACCTTTCAGCTGACTTTTACCCAATTCGTACTGGGGGTGGGACGGAAGTCCGGGATAAAAAACCTGCTCCACCATCGGATGGTTCTGAAGAAATTTCGCTACGGCAATTCCGTTTTCCTGATGCCCCTTCATGCGGAGAGGAAAGGTCCGTAAACTTCTTAAAAGCAGCCAAGCGGTATGAGGATCCGGGGACGCACCGATCATTCCCCGTTCGTAACCCCGCATAGGTTTAATATCCTCTTCCCTTCCCGCGGCAAATCCGGCAATGATGTCTGCATGACCGCCTAAATACTTGGAGATGGAATGAACCGTCATATCAATACCCATTTCCAATGGATTTTGAAATATCGGTGTTGCCCAGGTATTATCGATAACAGTCTTTATTCCCTTGTCTTTGGCAAAATCTGCTATTTTTCTTAAATCCTGAAGGAGAAATACGTTTGATACAGGACTCTCCAGATAGATCAGTCTGGTGTTGCTTTGGACAGCCTTAAACACCGATTCGGTATTTTCCGCGTCCACAGGAGTAAAGGTAATATTAAATTTAGCTAAATATTGTGTCAAAAAAGCACGGACCGGCAGATATACCTGCCGGGGAGCTACAACATGATCCCCGGCTTTGAGAAAATGAAAAACTGAAGCAGTAATTGCCCCCATTCCGCTGGCAAAGAGGAGGGCCGCTTCAGCTTTTTCTAAAGCAGCCAACTTCTTTTCCGCCGTCTCCACGGTGGGATTGTTTATCCGTGTATAGTTGTAGGGTGTAGAACCGTCTTTACGTGAAAACAGGCTGTTTTGAAATAACGGCGGAACAACTGCACCCATATAGGAGGATGGGTCCTCGCCGAAATGGGTGCAGATATCTTCTGTTTTTAGGTCCTCCGGATTATCAGATCCGTCTACCATTGTAAATCTCCCTTTACCGCACGAATACTTATTGTACGGTCCGTGTTAGTAAAATCGGTAAAGTATAGAGTAAATCTTCCGGGCAAAGGGGGTTCGGTTCCCCGCATATCATCATCGTAGTAGTGGGACGCAAAGGCTGGGCCAACGGAGATCCCGGAATTTCCCTGCAGTACCTTCACCATTCCGCTTTTAACGGTGAGGTGTGAACCTGCAGCAGCTTCCGCGGCAAAGGATTCTCCCTGAACAACCCCTCCGGGACTAAAACTCAATTCTGCCTTTATCGGGACCCGGTCACAGCCTTTGGTAGAGACGTGAACATCAGCCCCTTCATCCATAGGTGTTATTCTTACATAAATCTCGAGATCCAGCTTTTTTGCTATTTCCCTTTTAGAATGATCCATGTCTTCCCAAAAAGGAGAATCCGGCGGAGGATCCAGAGGGAGACGGTAACCTCCGGAAGTACAAAATTTCATGATAAAACCGTTACCATCTTTTTCCAATTCTTCACCTCTGAATTGTGCCACTGCAAAAAAACTGGCGGAGATTTTCATGGAACACAACAGCTCATTCACCTGAAAAAAGAGAAACTCCGAATTATTTTTAAGCAGCGTTAGTCCCATGTTCCCTTTACGGGATCGATAGATACCGGAATTTTGAAAGAAAGCACTGTAATCTTCACTGACGGGTATTAATTCCGGTTCATACTCTGCAAGCTCAGGATTGAGCATAAAAAGGGCCAGATTGTTCGGAATACTTCCCCGTTTTATGCAGTCCTCAAAAATAGTATCCGCCATCCAGGCATACTCCGGGATGTTCCGTTTGTAGGCCATAAGAAGGTAGAGATGATAATACCGGGTGGGATAGTACTTCTTTGCTCCTATCCCTTTATCCTGCCTGGTGGAGTTCTGGGTAAAGACACTCCCATCCGGATCGATGTAGCACCGCATCATATCCAAGTTCCGTTTTACATGATCTAAATACGCATCATCTCCTGTTTCTTCGGAGATAATGATTAGGGCATTGTCGTTTACCGTATTGTAGACTCCGGAAGATTTTTCAGTAAACTCCCCGTACTCATCGCAGTCAATACCTTCCGCAAGATATTGCTCCGCGCTCTCCTTAAAGGCTTTCCGTCCCGTTATGGAGTGACAGAGAAGAAGCCCTGCCGATATTACCCATCGGTGATTCGGAGTGTGGAAACCTCCCGAGGCCATCCCTTCTCCCGCCTTCTCGATAACCTGGTAAAGCCTTTTGGAGAGCGGGGTTATTTCTTCTCCTCCAAGGAGTTTCATAAGACGGTACGCTTTGGCTAAATTATGCATTATGAATCCGGTATCCGGAGAAGAATAAAAGTTTGTTGTCAGGAGATCCCAAGTTCCATCGGGTCTCTGGACCCGTTCCATGTGAGAAAGGGCCATCTCCATCCGGTTAAGTATTTCTTTATCATGATGATATTTAGATTCCGGGCAAAGATACGTCTGTGTATACTGCATCAAAGCTCCGCAGGAATTAGCGGGAGGCACGGTGCCGTCATTCACGGCAAAGAAACCGCCGTGGTTAAAATCGCCTGGACTGTTGATCTGTCTTTTCATTAAACTTTGCGCTGCCGATTCCGCGGCTTGCACCATGTACGGGTAATGCTTTTTCATTACAGCCTCCTTAACCAATGGACCGCATGGGATGCAGCGGCTGGTCTTTTTTTATGCCGAATTCCACTCTCTGGGTGAATTCAGGCAACGTATAATTAATTACTCCGGTTCCAAGCTTCCCATTTACATACGGAGATCCGTAAAGGGGCCACTCGTCGTAGGGAATCACTTTACCATTCACCAAATGACTACCATCATAAATGAATTCTAACGTATTTCCCCGTACAGATTCTACTTCTACTACTCCTTCAGAGAGCCATCTTGTCAGATTCGGCCTTTTTCCGGAACGTTTCCGGGTAAACTCATTAAAAGAAGAGAAGTCGGAAGCTTCCGCAGCATCAATGATAAGCCCCCCCTTTGTTTCGTGTATCCGGAGCAGCCAGCCGTCTATCAAATCTCCTCCCCGGACAATTATGTTTGCTTTTGTGGCTTCGATTATTTCTTCCCAACGGAAATTACCCACCACATAGAAGGAAATGTAGAAAGAACCGGCGGATGCAAAGAACCAGCCGTTTTCATACTCCCACTCAAGGGAACGGGGAAGGTACATATTGATGAAGGGATTTTCATCATCTTCCGGGATTCGGTACATAATAATTGCTGTTCCTTCGTCCTGCATCATTTTCTCAAATGGGGACGCACCGAAGAGACGGTCCGGGTACTGGAGGTACGGCTTTCCGGTTCCTATAGAGCGTCCTGCCGTCTGGGGCAGGTTTGGAAGAAAGGCGCTGAAACGTCTCGGACTAACATAAGGATGGTTGCAGACGATTTTTGCGTGATGCTTCGGTCCTTCCCACGTTAAATCCCAGGAAACAAGATCGATGGGACCGCCGGGTTCCGGCAGATTCAGCTGGCTTGTTCCCAGGGCAAAGGAAGGACTCATGTATGTGTATTTGCGTATGGGTCCGGCCGGCTTTCTTACATGACGGTAGATGTTCCGAGGAGCTTTAGTTTTCTTTATAACCTGCGGTTCGGGCCGGTTTTTAGCCGAATAGATGAGGGATGCAGGAGGCCTATAATCCATAACTGTTATCGGTGTGACGAATCCGGTTTTATGTTCCTCCAGTTCAAAATCCTCCAGGAAAAAAAGAAAATGGAGCCCCCGGACAGGACCGGATTTTGTCCATGTATTTTGCCGGTATCCTTCCCGGGCATGTGAGCCGGCAAAAGCCCCTTTAAAATATTCAAGCGCCATATCGGTAAAGAGAAGGAGAAGCATCTTTTCCGTCTTCTCTTTTACTTCCGGATCAGATGAAAACTGCCAAAGCCCCATAGTGGGCACCATGTGTTCCGGCATATATGAGGGAGAGTCATATTCGTGATGTCCTACCATCACAGTGCGATCGATCATTCCCAGGATCCATCTTTTAGCCTCAGCATGTGTTTCTTTCGGTGTTAACCCGTTCCACATTTTTTCCATATCCGGCCATGCTTCTGCTGCCAAAAGATTCCCGGTGTAGAACATGAGCCAATGATTTTCCGTATTCCCCCGCAGAAGTTGTGCGGTTTCCATATAATCTTTAATGACATCTTTCGCAAAATCGGGAAGTGAATCTTTCCAGCGGCAGTAAAGGAGCATTGCGGGAAGCACCTCAAAGGGTCCACCCGTTTTTTTGGAGAGATGCTTATCCAGGACTTCACCTATTTGCTCATCCGTCATTCCCTTTTTCATAAAGGCATGAGATGTCCAGAGAGAACAGCCGCCCTGATATATTATATCGATAAATTCCCCACAGTTTTTTTCTACGTTTTTATTGTAATCAGACTGATTCATTATATCGCTCCTTTGAAGGAAGTAACGGTATGTACATGACGCAGTTCCGGATCATTAATCCACCGTATTCCTCCATTTTTTGAATACCAAATACCTCCCCACGCGGTTCCCGCGACGATCAAATTGGTATCCCATGGGACAGCAGTAATAGAGGTTGTAACTGTACCGGGTAACACAAGTGTCCATTTTCCCTCCCCGGTAAAGCGGTAAATACCTGAATCGGTTCCGGCGAAAATTCCGGAGCTTCCCTGGGTGATGGAGA
Source organism: uncultured Spirochaetales bacterium (assembly GCA_964618265.1). GTDB lineage: Bacteria > Spirochaetota > Spirochaetia > CAYLLE01 > CAYLLE01 > CAYLLE01. The sequence goes on from CAZUAE010000001.1 coordinate 179,216, forward strand.
AAACCGAGGCGTCTTCAAGACCGGATGCAGTGAGTTTCCAGGAGTACCCGTTACGGCTCTTCCAGATACCCTGTCCGTCTGTACCCGCCCAGAGTTCATCTTCTATCTGAGTTATGCAGCGAACAGGAACAGCCGTTAAATTTGTCCGGTGAACTATTTTCCCGGAATCTGTGAATATAATGATACCCGCTTCGGTACCGGCTATCCAGGCTTCACCCTCGTCTTCTGAACGGACCAGCAATGTGTTGGTAAATGTTTCATTAACGGATAAATCATCACCAAAGAACCGCCATCCGGGTTCTCCGTTGAAATCCGCATGTTTAGGCGCGGCAACCCCGTAAGGTGTAGTTACCAAAACCCCTGCCTCATTACTGTAGGCTGCAGCGAGCACTTCGGTAACGGTTTCATCGTGCCTCTGTATCCAGTTTCCATCACCATGTGGCGGCAACTCCCAGATACCCGTTGTTGTTCCAAGCCATATTTTATCTTTACCTCTACAGACTGAATTTACAATGAAGTTAAATCCGCCTACTTGACGATATCCTTCTTCTACTGACCACTCAAAGAGTCCATTACTTCCTAATAATATTTTTTTGTCTGACATTGCTTTTTCTCCTTCTCCGGCTGAAGAATGCTGAGGCCGAATCAGTGGGCTCTCTCACCCTTGTGAAATTGCCTTCCCGACGTACCTAAGAAAAAACCTCCGAATATAAATCCGGAGGTTCTCTCATTTATGGCTGTATTTTCAGATACAGCCGTATTGATTATACTGCGTCTTTGTATCCGGGGACTTCAATTTTGTCCAACAGCTGACCTATAATGTTATATTCGGTAGTACCCTTAGAGGTAAACTCCGATTTGATTAATAGCCGCTTATTAAGGATAGTATAACTCATTTCTTTTACATCTTCCGGCACAACATAATCACGCCCTTTAATTGCAGCCAATGCCTGAGCGCCTCGGTAGAGAGCCAGAGAACCGCGGGGAGAGACTCCCATATAGAGACGGTTATCGGTTCGGGTCTCATCGATTATCTTCATGATGTAATCTTTAATGCCCTCATCCATATTTACTTCCAGAATGGCCTTCTGCATCTCCTCAACCTCTTCCATATTGGATTTTGTTTCCAACGTAGTGAGCGGCTTTTCTTCCTTTCTCTGGTCCAGCATGATCTTTGTTTCAGAATCCTTATCGGGATACCCGATTCTTAAGGACAGAAAGAACCGGTCCTTCTGTACCTCCGGTAAAGGGAAGGTTCCTTCGGATTCTGTGGGACTCTGGGTTGCCATCAGGAAAAAAGGTGTCGGAAGGGGGATCGACCGGCCCTCGACACTTACCTGACCCTCCGCCATAGCTTCTAATAGTGCTGACTGGGTTCTTGGAGTAGCACGGTTAATCTCATCTACCAGCAGAATGTTGGTTATAACCGGTCCCTGCCGGAACTCGAACTTATTTGTTTTCTGGTTGTAGATAGATACACCCAGTACATCAGAGGGAAGAAGGTCGGGGGTACACTGGATTTGATTGTAATCACCGCCTAACGTTTTCGCTATAGCTCTTGCAAGAATAGTCTTACCCACTCCGGGAACATCTTCGATCAGTACATGTCCCCGGCAAAGAATAGCCACAAGGAACTTTTCTATTACTTCCCGCTTCCCGTAAAAAATTGACTCCACAGAATTAATTATTGATGCGGCCCATTTATTTACCTTTTCCAATTTTTTCTCCTCATATAATTTTATCGTTATTTTTATATCAGTTTTTTGTCACCGTTTTAATTTTATCGAAATACGCATCCCTGTAATCACCCTTGATGTCGTGACCGGAATACATAATCCTTTCAAACATTTTACCAACTTCCAGACAATCCGGCTTAAGCTCAGGTTCCTTTTCTCCAATCATACTGGAGAACTCTAACGGCGCAAAGGAATACCGGAAGTTGAGCCCGTATTTTCTTGCCCATTTAGTGTAGCGGAAAAAAGCTTTAAGGACTTTCCCTTGAAGCTGCCGATCTCTTTTACTTACCTGACGGCGCTGTTCCGCACGTGTAGTAACTTTTTCTAACGCTTCCTTACCCTGTTTTTTGATCCGGGACCATGCTTTTAGCTCTCTTTTGTGTTTTAGTTTTTCAAAAAACTCTTTTATTGAATCTACAACACTCTTAAACCCTGACCTTAGGGATTGGATCGACGATTTTATCATCTCCAGCAACGCGGACTTCTTACCCTCCCGTTTCCGAAAGAGCGGTATAAGGAGAAACGCAAGAAACCCAATTCCTACCAACGACACAAACAGGATAATAATTAATTGTGCAATATCTGTCCCTTCGCGCCGCGCTCCCAACGTCCTGGTAGCGTCACCTAAGTAGTTGGGAATCTCGTAGTTCATGTCTTCGAAATTCATTTCCGGCGGTTTTAAATCCCCCCGTTCCATTTCCGTTCGGCCAAGCGACTGCAGCCACTGGAAAAAATAGTTTAAGTAGGACTCCGGTAGAATCTGGTGCTTTCCCGTAATGGGTATCATGATCAGCATTACCAGAATCAAAAGAATGATCATGGTGGTGTTCTTCTTCCTCTTTAGATTCCGGTTTACTAAGTACCCTTCTGAGAGTATTACCTGGGTTTCAAGAAACCCGTTAAGGGCTGAAAGAAAAAAGAGTTGTACTACATAATAGAGAATAACCAAAAATATATTTCCCGCCGTAAAAGGTATACGGGCGGCCCAAGCCACCAAAACAATAATTACAAAATTAACAAACATTCCCGCGATTATCAGCTTACGAATGCTCTTGAGGTTTTTGATTACATCTCCGCCTTCATGAATAAAGGTTTGATATGTCTCCTTTAAATCCTTTTCCTTTTTACCGCTGAAAAAACTCAAGAATATTTCACGTTCCCGGAGCTTCTGATGGATATAATAGGACAAGAGCCACTGTCCACAGACCACCGCTAAGGGAATGTAGTATACAATACTAGTGAACTGAAAATTACCGGTGAATAGATCACCGAAGAGTATCATAATCAGTAATAAACCGAATATAATGACGAATATTAATTCCCGCAATCGAGGACCGAATCCTGCAATTCTCTCCTTATATAATAGGTTCCCGGATATATTCTCGCTGATACCCGCCAGAAGCATGACAATCCAGAAGGCCGGCGGGAAAAGATTTCCCCCTGCAAATTTAAATGCCTGGTCGAAGGGCATGACGATAGTTACAAAGAGGAAAAGAAAGGGAGCGAATATTGAGAATATCGGGTGAACGACCTTTTGGTAGAAATCTACCCGCAGTATATTTTCTTTTCCATTATTATCCATGAATAATTTCCTTACCTAATTCTTTTATCGATATTACACTCATGCTTCCCTTAAGGATATTCGTTTCTTCTTTTTCCATGATGGATTCTATCTGAAGAACCTGAACATTTAAACCTTTTCTTCGGGCAGCAATAAGCGATTGAGCCTGATCCTCCTTTAGAGGAGGAGTCACCACCATTACCTTAACCCCCATGGGGAGGTTAACCCCGGATTTATAGAGTATATCGTTGAACACAATATGTCCCGGTGAAGGCTTGAGGGTGGCAATATGCTCAAGCATTCCCTGAGCATGCTCATATCCCGCTTTGATGGGGACAATGGTATACCCTTCTTCTTCATCTTTAGGAAGACCGGTAGATATCAACCCGATCTCCTGCTTAAGGGTCGCGTAATAGAAGGGTATGGAAGCGGCAATCTCCGCGGCCCGTTCCATCAGAGTTTCCCGGTACCTCCTCGGATAATCTTCCTGGGAAAAATTAAGAACCGTTAAGACCGGAAAATACATTGTCGCGTCGTATTCCATGGTATACAGCTTGTTATTTTTAGCCGAAGCCTTCCAGTTAATACGCTTCATGTCGTCCCCGGGCACATACTCCCGGACACTCCGGAACTGGGTCACATCTTCATACATCTTGTTGTCGATGGGTAGAGACCCGGAGGGAAGTCCTTTGGAATAGAACAGATCCATACGATGTATCGTCGGGTATACTATTACATTTCCGTAAGCTTCAATCTTCTTTGCCCATTTAAAGAATCCAAAAGGGTCGGAACCATTGAGTTTTACCGGACCTACCGAGTATTCTCCCCGCTTATGCCCCCGCACAGGATACGTTACCGTTTTAGTCTCATACGGTCCAAGACGAACCAGAAAGGTCCCTTCGGTGGAGAATAGTCTTCCCCATGTATCGGCAACGGTAAAATAAGGTATTGGGAATATCGATTTGTTCTTAACCCGGAGCTTCAGCTCGATATCGTGCAATTTTATTCCCCGGACTGTGTCTTCTATTCTACTGACGGTAATAAATCTAGGAATTATCAGGCTGTAGAAGATGTTAACCGCAATAACGCCAATAATCATCAGGGTTATGTATCTGATAAAATCCACGGGTGAAAAGAAGAGAAAGAAGGCGAAGAAAACGGCCAGGAAAATGAAAGCTCCTATTCCTTTTCCTTTTACTTTCATACAGTTTCCTTTGGTGATGGTACCTCAACCCGTTCTACAAGATCTTCAATTGCTTTTTCCTCGTTCAGTCCCTTGAGCAGGTTTTCCGATTTAACGGTTATCCTCTTCCATAATACGGGAGAAGTGAGTTCCTGAATATCCTCCGGAATCACCTGCTCCCTTCCGCGGATGGATGCGAGGGCTTGCGAACCTTTGTAGAGTGCCATAGATGCCCGGGGAGATCCACCGGTTTTTAACCGGCTGTCCTTACGGGTTTCCTCAACTAACGCGAGTATATACTCCACCAACGCCTCATCCACTTTAATCTCAAGGATCTGCTTTTGAAGTTCGATAACCTCCTCTGAAGAAGTTACCGCTTCCAGGTCAGATACCGGGTGAGTCATTCTTCTCTGAGAATCCATTATGTCCTTCTCGGCGTCGTTAGAAGGATATCCCATCCGGGTGGAGAGAAAAAACCTGTCCTTCTGAGCTTCCGGAAGGGGAAAGGTCCCTTCAAATTCCACAGGGTTTTCGGTGGCTATCATAAAAAACGGAGCGGGAAGTTCTATGGTATTGCCTTCCACGGTTACCTGCCGTTCCTCCATAGCCTCTAAAAGGGCCGATTGAGTTCTCGGGGTTGCCCGGTTAATTTCATCCACCAGAAGCAGATTAGTTACAATGGGACCTTTTTTAAATTCAAATTCGTTTGTCTGTTGATTGTAAATGGAAACACCCAGTACATCGGTGGGCAGAAGGTCGGGGGTACACTGTATGCGCTGCATTGTACCTCCCAGACTAATAGACATAGCTCTGGCAAGGATCGTTTTCCCCACTCCGGGGACGTCCTCCAGCAGCACATGACCTTTGCTGAGAAGCGCCACCAGTAATTTTTCTATAACGTCATCCTTTCCGTAGATGACCTTTCCTATTGACTCTTTTATTTTTTGAGCCCATTCAGCTATTCCAGCCATTCGTTACTCCTATTTATAGTCTTGCTAAAGAATATAATAAACTTCTAACATAATTCGTATTTATGTTCAACAGGTTATGAAAATAACATATTGAATTTCATCTGTATTACCGATAAACTCAATGACCATAATTAAACAAAAGCCGATTAAATATAAAGGAGCACTCAGCATGTCACGAAAAATGGTACCCATGGATATTCAGAATGTTGATCTGGGAAGCACAGCAGAAAAACCGGAATCATTCTGGGGAAGATTCCAAAAACTGATTCGGGAAACAGTACTTCCCTATCAATGGAAAGCCTTGAATGATCAGCTTCCCGATACCCCTCCAAGTCATGCCTATGCCAATTTCCGGATAGCCGCGGGAGAAGAAGAGGGAGAATTCCGGGGTATGGTTTTTCAGGATTCAGACCTCTACAAATGGATCGAGGCGGCATCGTATTCCCTGATGGTCTATAAAGATTCCGAGCTGGCACAGCGGCTCGAAACCGTTGCAACTACAATTAAAAAAGCCCAGCGCAAAGACGGTTACCTCAATACCTATTTTATTCTTAAAGATCCTGAGGGCAGATGGAAAAATCTCCGGGACAATCACGAGCTCTATTGCGCGGGACATTTTTTTGAGGCCGCGGCGGCACACCACAGAGCTACAGGTTCAAAATCACTTCTTGATTCGGCATGCCGGTATGCCGACCTAATTGAGAAAACTTTCGGTACCGGAGAGGGAAAGATAGACGGATATCCCGGTCACGAGGAAATAGAGCTGGCTTTGATTAAACTCTACCGGGAAACGGGAAAGGTGCGGTACCTTGATCTTTCCCGGTATTTCCTGGACCGCAGAGGAAGCGGAGAAGACTACTTTGCTAAGGAAGCAGCAAACAGGGGTGAAACAAAACCGGGCGGTATTGGTTTCTACATGACATTAAACACTTCCTATGCCCACAACCACGCTCCTGTGCGGGAACAGAATACCGCGGAAGGACACGCAGTGAGGGCAACCTACCTCTACAGTGCTATGGCCGACGCAGGTGTAGAGGCTGGGGACAAAGCATTGCTGGATGCCTGCCGGAAAATCTGGCAGAACGCTACGGAAAAGCGTATGTACATTACCGGAGGAATCGGGACAGAGGCCCACGGGGAGTCCTTCTCAACAGATTACGACCTTCCCAACGACCGGGCATACGCGGAAACCTGTGCGGCTATCGGATTTGTTTTCTGGGCCTACAGGATGCTCCAAGCTGAAGGGGACAGCCGGTATGCCGACGTTATGGAGCGCTGTCTTTACAACGGGGTAATAAGCGGTATCTCCTTTGAGGGAAACCGGTTCTTCTACGTGAATCCGCTGGAGGTAAAACCGGATGAGTGCGTAAACCGCTATGACTTACGGCACGTAAAGCCAAAAAGGCAGAAATGGTACGGCTGCGCATGCTGCCCTCCGAATCTGGCCCGGCTTATGACTTCCTTAGGGCTTTACTTCTACTCTTTATCTGAGGATTCGGTTTGGGTCCACATGTACGGGTCATCTTCCGGAGAAGGTGATTTTAATGGAAGAAAAGTGATACTAGCCCAGGAAACCGGTTATCCTTGGGACGGAAAGATAAAAATCAATCTAAAAACTGATACCGGCGAAATACCCAACCTTCGACTGCGTCTTCCCGGATGGTGCAAGAATTACTCCATAACCTTGAGGGAACGTGTACTGGAAAGCGGGGAGTACCGCGTAGAAAAAGGGTACGCCGTAATACCGGGTGACCTGCTTCGTAAGGGTGAGTTAGTTATAGACCTTGAAATGCCTCCGGTAATCGTCAGGAGTCATCCGGAAGTTCGGGATAATGCCGGAAAAGCGGCGGTAGTGCGCGGTCCGGTAGTCTACTGTTTAGAGGAAGCGGACAACGGCAGCCCCCTTTCTGGACTGAGCCTGGATGCATCGATTCCGCTTAAGGCGTTAGAAGACCCTGACCTTTTCGGGGGCATTACCCTTATAAAAGGAGAAGGGATCCGGGATGAAGCCATAGGATTATATACTCCGCGACGGGCCGGCAGAAAGGTCCAGCTGACTTTTGTTCCGTATCACCTTTGGGGAAACCGCGGTCTCGGAGAGATGTCCGTGTGGGTACCGTCTCGCGATTAGACAGTAAAAATTGCAGCAAGCCTTTTGTATCGCGTGAATGCAGTGTAGTGCTAAAATAAAAAGGGCTGTCTAACTTAATAGACAGCCCCACTTATTCGCCTGAAAAGTCTCTAAGACTTAGTACTGCTGGAGTACTGGCTTATCGACGTAAGCATTAGCTTGTTCCAGAACAGCCTGAGCGCCCATGGCTCTCATTTCTTTCCGGTAATCCGCAAGTGCCTGATCAACAGTCTTGGTACCTGTTACAGCAGCTGCAACGGTTTCTTCAAACAGAGTGTTAATATTAGCGTTTATGTCTTTGTAGGTTTCAGACTGAGGTTCTTTAAACTTACCATAAGAGAAGTAATCTCCGGTTTCCTGACCTTTCTGGATATACATAGCGGTAATTTCATTTCTCTTCTGTACTCTTTCAGCCTGCTCTTCAGTCCAGCATTCCGCCCGGTAACCAAAACTTGTAAGACTTAAGCCGAGATCATCAACATCAGTTCCAATTCCGGGTCCGCCGTAGTAGGAACATGATCCGTCTTCTTTCTTTTCTCTTGCTAGACGTACAATTTCACCGTCCGGACCGAATGTCCAATACTTTTCGTATACGCCGTAACGTCCGCTTACCCAGCCGATCTCATCGCCGAAGAAAATATTTACGAAAGCATTTACCTGCTTAGCAGGCTCTCTGGTTCCGTAGATTACGATCCAGGGAACTCCAACACCGCCGCCTCCGGTACCGCTTGCTTCATCAAAAGGAGTAGGTCCCGGGTTGGTGTTTTTGTCCAGGTATTCGGAAGTAAGACCTAACAGGAGGTCCATCTTTGCATCGGGATTAACTTTTTCAAGTCTGTTTTGGAAACTTCCGTAAGGTCTGGTCCAGTTACCCCAGTAATAGGTGGATCCGTACTGACCGGAAGACATTCTGTCCCGCATGTCGGAACCGCCGTTGGTAAAGAGTTCCTGATCCAGGTAACCCGCTTCGTAGGCATCCCGCAGCCACTGGAGTGCTTCCTTGGCCCCGGGTTTTAGCATACCGTCTACCCAGGAGTAATCGTCGTTAGGTCCTGCAATAATACAATGTGCGCCGACGTGGTTTGTATGGGCATCGTAGGAGTGGAAAATGTCCTGGATGTTCCACACACCCGCGGAGGTCATACCGATTGTGTCATCTTTTCCGTTTCCGTCGGGATCGTTTTCGGTATAGGCTTTTATTACATCCCAGAGTTCATAGATAGTCTCGGGTTTCTCCATACCGAGGTTCTCAAGCCAGTCAAGCCGCACGCCGCGGTTGAATGGCAGTCCGGATGTATATCCACTTGGAAGCGCCAATAGGTCACCTTCCCGCTTGTTACCTGCTTTCATTCCAGCAGGCAGTGACTGCCAGGTTGCGTTGTCTTCCAGCCATTCGTCCTCGATAACCATGCTGGATCCGTCCGCGTGGTAGTCCGACATGTAGGTTCCGCCGAAGATCCATCCTAAACCTTTTATGTCTCCGGCCTGCATGGCCAGGGCAAACTTGGTCATGTATTCGGGTCTGGGGAAGGCGTTTACCTTGAACTGGGTGCCGTACCGTTCAGACATCCAATCCACCCACTCTTCCTTCTGTTCCGGATTGTCACCGGGTTCACCGAAAAAGTAGGCCTTGGTCATCTCTAACTGTTCCGGCATACCTGCTGCGGTAGCAGTGCCCTCTTTCTCCTGTGCGCCTTCCGCAAACGCGAAACCCGCGAGGCTCAGGACGATAAGTAACATTAGTAGTTTTTTCATTAAAAACTCCTCCTTAAAAATTTTAATACGCAGTTAACAACTGCAACAGTTTAAAAAACTGTTTTCTCCTTTTGATAAAAAATATCTTTATCTTATATAGAAAATAATAAAAATTATAATGTTGTCTTTTAGCCGGATAGAATTTGAGATAAATGCGATTATTAGAAAAAAGAGCTTTATATGATATTCCATTAAGGAATTTGATTACTGGCGAATTATTACCGTTAATACTGGGTATTTGATAATCCATAAGATTTTTATTCGTTATTCGCATAACAGTTCCCTACGCATTGGTATAATGATACACATAGTAAAATTAATTGTCAATTAATTAGAAAAAAAAATAATAAATTCTTTGTCTATTATTTTAGCATTTAAATAGACAAGATATAGTAATCTTTTTTATATATAATTTTATTGCACCAATGGTTAACTATGTATTATCCAGCAATTCCCGGTCAACCCTATTTAAACTTATATATCATATGTAATTATGGCCTCTTCTAAATAACACAAGGTGTTGGCCGGGAATTGCTGATGTTATATCGGCTTTGATTAACATCAGAAGTCTCTAATATCTTTAGTAATAATAGGTTGACATGTATAAAAAAGGGGCTATCCATTAATTTCTGGACAGCCCCTATATCTATGTAGAAAATAATTATATCTTAGTACTGCTGAAGCACCGGTTTTCCTACAGCGGCGTTTGCTTCTTCCAAAACGGCCTGAGCGCCCATGGCTCTCATTTCTTTCCGGTAATCCGCAAGTGCCTGATCAACAGTCTTGGTGCCTGTTACAGCGGCTGCGACGGTCTCAGAAAAGAGTGTATTAATGTTAGCGTTTATGTCTTTGTAGGTTTCGGACTGAGGTTCATTAAACTTACCATACGCAAAGAATAATCCGCTTTCCATACCTTCCTGTATGTACTGAGCGGTAATTTGGTTTCTCAGGTTGAACTCTTCAGCCTGCTGTTCGGTCCAGCATTCACTACGGTAGCCGATTGCGGTTTGAGTTAGACCAAGGGGTTCAACATTTCCGACCATTCCGGGGCCGCCGTAGTAAGAACAACTTCCGTCTTCCTTTTTCTCCTTAGCAAGACGTACAATTTCTCCGTCCGGACCGAAGGTCCAGTACTTTTCATAGACTCCCCAGCGTCCGCTGGCCCAGCCGATTTCGTCGCCGAACCAGATGTTTACATAGGCGTTTACCAGTTTTTCAGGTTCTTCGGTTCCGTATATCACAATCCAGGGAGCTCCAACACCGCCGCTGTCAATGCTGGGTCCGGGGTTGACGTTTTTGTCCGCAAGATCGGAAGTGAGTCCTAAGAGAATGTCCATCTTTGCATCGGGATTAACTTTTCCAAGTCTGCTTTCGAAACTTCCGTAAGGTCTGCTCCAGCTGCCCCAGTAGTAGGTGGATCCGTATTGACCGGAAGACATTCGGTCCCGCATATCGGACCCGCCGTTTGTGAAGATTTCCTGGTCCAGGTAGCCGGCTTCGTAGGCATCTCGCAGCCATGTGAGTGCTTCCTCAGCACCGGGTTTAAGCATACCGTCCACCCAGGAACCGTTATCGTTTGGTCCCGGGACTATAAGGTGGGCACCGACATGGTTACAATGGGCGTCGTAGGAGTGAAAGATGTCCTGAATGTTCCATACACCCGCGGAGGTCATACCGATGGTGTCGTCCTTGCCGTTTCCGTCGGGATCGTTTTCGGTAAAGGCTTTTACCACGTCCCAGAGTTCATAGATAGTCTCAGGTTTGTCCATACCGAGGTTTTCAAGCCAGTCAAGACGAACACCCCGGTTGAAGGCTAATGTTCGCTCGAAAGAGTTGGGCATGGCTAAGAGCTGGTCATCCCGTTTGTTAGCATTCTTCATGTATGCCGGCAGGGACTGCCAGGTGGGATTATCAGCAAGCCATTCATCTTCAATCACCATGCTGGATCCGTCCGCGTGGTAGTCCGACATGTAGGTTCCGCCGAAGATCCATCCTAAACCTTTTATGTCTCCGGCCTGCATGGCCAGGGCAAACTTGGTCATGTATTCGGGTCTGGGGAAGGCGTTTGCCTTGAACTGGGTGCCGTACCGTTCAGACATCCAATCCACCCACTCTGCCTTCTGTTCCGGATTGTCACCGGGTTCACCGAAAAAGTAGGCCTTGGTAAACTCATACACCTCAGGCATACCCGCGGCAGCGCCGGTTCCCTCCTTCTCCTGATCGCCTCCAGCGAAGGCGAAACCCGCAAGGCTCAGGACGATAAGTAACATTAGTAGTTTTTTCATTAAAAAACTCCTCCTTAAAAATTTTTATACGCAGTTAATAACTGCAACAGTCTAAAGACTGTTTTTCACCTTTTAAAACTAAAACTTTATCTAATTATTACCGTTACTATGCTTCACTTTTATATGACCTAAAATCTTTATTATCGTTAACACCACCATAAAATCAGAAGTAATACTTAAAACTCTAAATATTAACATCCTGTATATTTAAAAGGGATTCTACGGAAAAACCGCAGAATCCCTTAAACCTGGCTAACCTTTTAATGCTCCCAGTCGTACACCTTTAGCAAAATGTTTTTGCAGATACGGATAAATAATTAAAACAGGAACGATCCCGATTACTATCATGGCGGACCTTAATCCTTCAAACTGAAGCAGTATCTGTTCAATATCAAACCCCATAGCTTCAGCAAGCCGCTTCATCTGTTCCTCCGGGTCCTGCTGATAGAAGAAGTAACTCCGGAGACGCAGTGGAAAGGTATATTTCTTAGGATCGTTAATGAAGAATAACACGTTTCTCCAGGCGTTCCAGAATCCGACTCCTTGAAATAAACCGATAGCAGCATATACCGCCTTGGACATGGGAGCCACAATTTTACGGAATATGGTAAACTCCCCGGCCCCGTCCATCTCCGCGGACTCAATAAGGCTCTCCGGCACACTCCAGTAGAACTGCCGTATTATAATAATGAAGAAACCGGACGCGGCAGCGGGACCGATAACCACCAGCATCAATTTATTCAAAAACCCCAGCATCCTGAACCAGATATAGGACGCGATGATTCCTCCGCCCCCTACAACCATGGGAATTACTACAAGAAAATAAACCATTAGCTTAGTACCTTTAACTACTTTCCGCCTGCGCAGGGTGTAGGCCCCCATAGCATTTATCGTTAGAGCTATCATTGTTCCCGCGACCGTTATATAGATGGTATTAAGAAGGGGACGGTATATTCCCACATCGGTAAAAGCCATTCGATAGTATATTAAGGTGGGCTCCCGGGGTATCAGGCTTATCCCGATAACATCCACAGGAAAATTATCGAAGGAATCTTTAACTATCGTAAGCATGGGGACGGCCATGGTCAGAGCGATTAACAATAGAAAGAAATTATTAAAAACACCGAATATTTTTTCGCCTCTTGTACGTTTCACGATTATTGCCTCGCTTTTCTCAGTTTATAGAATTGATCTCTTGTCTTCAGTAAAGTTCTTACTGGCCCAGTTCGCCGTAAAAAGGAACGCGATACTTATAGTTGCCTTGAACAATCCCGCCGCGGCGCCCAAACCGTACTTGGCCTGCCGCAAACCTACCTTGAATATGTAGGTATCCAGCACCTCGGCGTGTGATATTACCATAGGGTTCTGCAGTACATATACCGGCTCAAACAGTGCCTGCCACACATTGGCAAAGGAAAGCACAAAGAGAATAACAATTGTAGGCTTTAAAGCGGGTAGCGTTACGTGCCAGGTCTGCCTGAGCCTTCCAGCACCGTCGATAACCGCAGACTCGTAGAGTTCCTCATCCACTCCCGAAAGAGCGGCCAGGTAAATGATGGAGCTGTACCCCACACTTTTCCACCCCCGTATGAATGTCAGAAGCCAGGGGAAAAGCTTGGGTTTACTCATAAAGAAAATCGGATCACCCCCCAAAATTCGTATTAGGTCATTTATATATCCGTATCTCGGGGAAAGAATGGTAATAAAAATACCGCCGATTACCACCCAGTTTACGAAGTTGGGTAGAATCGTGAGGGTCTGTACTGTCTTTTTATAAGCTTTCTGCCTTATCTCGTTTAACAGCAGGGCAAAAATAATTGGCGCCGGCAGGAGGAAAATATACCCAATAACGATAATACGCCATTGGTTCCAAAAGGCACGCCAAAAGTAGTATAGCTCAAATAAAAATTCAAAATGCGTAAAACCAACCCAGCCGTTAAAACCGCTAATCCGCCAGTCCGCGAAGGCAATGGCATGTCCCCACATTGTACCGTACTTATAAAGAGCAACTATAGATAGCGCTGGTAATATCATCAGATAGAGGGGAGTTGATTTTTTATTGAATAGCTTTTCTTTTTTCTTCTGCTCTTCAGCGCGGGCTACCATCGCTTCTACATCAATAGTTCCGTCTTGTGTTCCGCTTTGCAGTTCCGTTGACATCGGCTTAGACCTTCCTTTTTATATGGATCAGCTTCTTCTTAGAATTGTTCTGTATCCGGGATTGAACATCTTTATCGAAGCTTATGGTTATACTGAACATAAATGTTTATTTATGTCAAGTTTCTAACAAAGATTTTTATCAGAAATTTATTCAGTGATTTTTAACTTATAACAATCTTATCACTTAAACGCAAATAGTGATTAATCCTTGACAGCATGCCAACTTCACTGTATCCTTCGACCAATCCGCTTATTAATGGCAATCCTTAAATAAAATGCAGGAGGCCCGCATTGGTACATGCAGAAAATATGACGAAACGGTACGGACAACACGTAGCCGTTGATCATCTCAACTTTCATATCGACAAGGGGGAAATCCTTGGATTTTTAGGACCGAACGGTGCAGGCAAGACGACCGCCATGAACATCATCACCGGATATCTTTCCGCAACAGAAGGAACGGTGACCGTTGACGGTCTAGATGTCTTGGAACGTCCGGAGGAAATAAAGAAGAAAATTGGTTTTCTTCCGGAAGCCCCGCCTTTGTATATGGATATGACGGTTACGGCATTCCTTAAATTTGTAGGTGAAATCAAAAGAGTTCCTAAAAAAGACCTCATGGGTGATCTGGAACGGATCATGGACCTGGTAAAAATCACCGATGTTAAGAACCGTCTTATCAACAACCTGTCCAAGGGATACAAACAGAGAGTAGGACTGGCACAAGCCCTGGTTGGAAATCCTGAACTTCTGATTTTAGACGAGCCCACTGTGGGACTTGATCCGGTTCAGATTATAGAAATCAGGAACCTTATAAAAAGCTTAAGTGAGGACCATACCATCATCCTGAGTTCCCATATTCTTCCTGAGGTAAGCGCCGTATGTGAACGGGTCCTTATCCTCAATAACGGGAAAATAGTCGCCTCCGACAGCCCCGAGCATCTGGCCCAGCGCCTAGCAGGCACGAGCCGCCTTTCCCTGCGCATAGCCGGGGAAAAAGAGGATGTAGAATCGGTATTAAAGGCTGTTCCCGGTATAAAGAAGCTGGATGTACGGAAATCGGTGGAGGAAGGAACCATGGACGCCACGATAGAGGCGGAGAAGGACACCGATATCCGGAAGGATGTGTTTAACGCCATGGCCAAGGCTAATCATCCCATCCTCATGATGCGGCCCATGGACATGTCCCTGGAGGACATTTTCCTCCATCTTACTACTCAAGAGAAGGAGGTTTCCTAATGTTAGCGATTTTCAAACGGGAGTTTAAATCATACTTCCTAACCACTACCGGATACATCTTCATGAGTTTATTCCTTATAATCGCGGGAATATTTTTCGTATTGAATATACTTTTTCCCCAGAGTCCGGCATTTTCCACCTTTTTGAGCAGTATTCTGTTTATCTTTCTGGTGTCGGTACCTATTTTAACCATGCGTTTAATGACGGATGAAGCAAAATACCGGACCGATCAGCTCCTCTTTACCAGTCCCCTAAGGATAACGGACATTGTACTGGGTAAATATTTTGCCGCCGTCGCCATTTTCCTTATCACAATGGCCATAACGGTGATTTGGGGGATTATGATAAGTTTTTTCGGCGAAATCGACTGGAAGGAAACTATCGGTTCCTACATAGGGTTTATACTGATAGGCGCGTCATTTATCAGCTTGGGTCTTTTTGTCTCAAGCACCACAGAGAATCAGGTGGTAGCAGCCATCGTTACTTTCGGAGCTCTCTTAGTTACATGGATTATCGATTTCGTACAGCAGGGGGTTCCCGCATCCATGGGTTCCGGCATCGTCTTTACCGCCATAGTATTTGCAGGTGTTGCGGCATGGATCTACTTCTCCACTAAGAACTGGATCATAACTGCCGTTTCCGCCCTTATCGGGGCAGGAGCTATTGTTCTGATCTACTTTATCTCCCAGGAATTCTACTACGGGCTCATAAGCAAAACTCTAGGCTGGCTCTCCCTGGTCCAGCGGTATGAAGGCTTCCGGATCGGAATCGTCCGGCTGGATGCAATTGTCTACTACATCACCTTTTCGTCTCTTTTTATCTTTTTGACGGTACGTCATTTAGAAAAGAGGCGGTGGAAATAGGAGAACAGTTATGGCAAAAATGAATATAAAAGCAACATTTAAGACAAAAAACGTCCGGTACGGCGGATACGCCGCCTTAATCACCCTGTTTGTACTGATCGGGCTGGTCGTACTGAACGTGCTGGTACAGCAGGTACCCGCCGAATGGGACCTTACTGAGAAAAAGTTTTTTTCTTTATCGGAACAAACTTACGATGTTCTTGATAACTTGGAAGAAGATGTATACATCTACGCCGTCTTTAAAACGGGAGAGGAAAATCCGCGTATGACGGCGGTACTCCGGAAATATCAGAAAGCTTCAGATAAAGTGATCGTAGACTACATTGATATAGAACGTAATCCGGGTTTCGCCACCAAATACCAGGAAGGTACCCGAAGCATCTCAGAAAGAAGCGTTATAGTAGAAAGCGGCGATAACTTCCGGGTTTTAAGTTACTACGATCTCTACGACCGTTCGGTAAACCGGCAGGGTGAAACACAGGTTACCGGTTTCTCCATGGAACAAAAGGTTACCGGAGCTATTCAATTTGTAAGCTCCGGATATGTCCCGACAATCTATCAGCTTACCGGTCACGGGGAGAGCACCCTGGTTGAATACGGACTCTACCAGTTCCTCCGGAATGAAAATTATGAAATTGAAGAGATAAATCTCCTTACAGGCTCCGCCCCTCCGACGGATGCGGTGCTTTTAGCAATCTCCCCCCAGCAGGATATAACCGAGCAGGAAGCGGAAAAACTCAGAACGTTTCTCCAAGATGGAGGAAGGGCCATCCTGCTTTTCGATTTTTACGGATTCGAACATGACCTTCCCAATTTCCAGTCGGTGCTGCAGACTTTTGGAGTCCGGTTAACCAACGGAATCGTCATGGAACAGGACACTAATTACCTCTACGCCAGCGACAACCCGTTTTATCTTGCACCGAAGGTCAATTTTCACGACATCACCACTCCCATAAGGAATGACGGAGCAAGAGTCCTTACCTATCAAGCAAGAGGCTTGGAGATACTTGAACTCCGGCAGAAGGTACTGGAAATTGATCCGCTCCTTGAAAGTTCGAATAATTCATGGCTCCGGGTCGAAAACATAGACACTCTATCAAAACAGGCATCCGATATTCCCGGACCTATCAATATAGCTCTGGCAATTACCCGGCAGCCGAAATATGACGATCCTGAAGACAATCCGTACCGTCTCGTAGTTGTGGGAAACTCCTATCTGTTAGGACAGCTTCCTCCGTATGGAATACAGCACAAGAGCAATATCGACTTTTTCATGAACAGCCTCGGCTGGGTAAATGAGCGTAAAGAGTCCTTAACTGTACGTTCCAAAAGTCTTTTTCAATTCCCGCTGCAGATGAATTCTTTTCAGGTATTTCTCTATGCCGGAATCATCGTCATACTCATCCCGCTGATTATACTTGCCAGCGGAACAATTGTTTGGCTTAAGAGGAGGCATTTATGAGCAGGACTTTAAAACTGATCATAGCTGCCGCCGCGGTTGCACTGATAATTGCAGCGTTCTTCGTTACCCGGGAAATTGTCCGGCGACAGGAAGAGCGGCGGTTGACATCATACAAAGATACGACACCGGTAATTACAGTTACCGACTACGATCACGAAAAAATAGAAAAGATTATCCTAAAACGGCCTGAAGGCAGCTACACTTTTGAAAAAAAGGACGACAGCTGGATTCTCGAAGGGTTCGACCACGAAATAGACCAAAATGAAGTTAACAGTATAGCCCGGAGTATCGCCAGAATGCAGGCAGAGCGGGTAATTGAAGAAGATCCGGAGGATCTTGCATCATACGGCTTATCCGATCCGGAAGTAAAAGCGACCGGGATTTTTGCAGACGGTACAGAAGTAACGGTTTTTCTGGGAAACCGCACCCCCACCGGACGCACCTACTACGTAAAACGGCAGGAGGGTGATACGGTATTCTCTGTTTCCGGATACCACGGCAGCAACTTTAATGTGGAAACAACAGACCTTAGAGACCGGGATATCAAATCTCCTGTAGACTTGGACAAACTCATCTATTTGAAAATATCAGCTGACGAAACAGTTGAGGTTGTTCCTATTGAGGAAGACGATCCGAAAATCGGATTAGGTTTTTCCCGGTTAAAGGTTATCCAGCCCTTCCTGGCGCCCCGGGGTATAGATACTCAATATTTCCTCGAATTAGTAAAAAAGTTTCCCAACTACTTTCGTATTCAGGAGTTTATCGATGATGATCCGGAAGATCTTTCCCAATATGGTCTGGAAGATCCCCGGGCAGAACTGGAGATAAAAGACTCCGACGGTAATGAGTTTCATCTCCTAATCGGAGACATGAAGGATGAAAACACCATCTTTGTTAAAACAGCAGATAGACCAGGGGTTTTTACCATTAACAGCTACGAGTTAGACTTTCTTGATGTGAAACCCTTCTCCTTCGTGGAACGGAACAGTCTACTGGTAAACATCAAATTTGTCGATGGAATAACCGCCCGCACCCCTACCTGGGAGTTTAACGCGAACATTGAACGTGAAGGTGAAGGCGAAGATGCGGAAGAAACCTTTTATGTTAATGGTGAGGTTTTCCCAGACAAGCCTTTCCGAAAAATATACCAGCACCTTATCGGAATAGCCCTTGAGGGTCTCGCACCGGAACCAGTTACCTACGGTGAATCATTCCTGACAATCAACTACAAGTTGAACATTGAGGATGAAGAAAACGTTAAGGTCGAGTTCATTCCGTACAACCAGGACTTCTATGCCTTCTATCACGAAGGCGTTGGCGAATTCCTTGTTTCCAAGCTGCAGGTTCAGGAACATGTGGAGGCAATTCAGCAAATTATAAGGGAAAATACTGAGTAGAGTATATTTTCACCTTTTCTCGCTGCCCGGGATGAACCGGTCCAAATTCCCGGGCAGCTTTTTTTAATACCATCCCAACTTATAAGCTGTTTCATAGACACCCAATACATTCTCAGTAGGGGAATTGTCCTGAATCATGTGGGTCGGAGCAAAACAGTACCCGCCTCCCGGCATGAGTATGGAAAGTTTTTCTTCGGCATCCTGCACCGCTTCTTCCCGGGTCCCATAGGCCATAGGTCCTGCCGTGGAGATACAGCCGTGAAAGGCCATTCTGTCACCATATGTTTCTTTTAGCCACCTTGGATCCATGTTTGCCGCCTCCGGCTGCAGCGTATCCACCACTGTGATACCGATTTCCAGGAAATCATCAAAGGCCCAGCTGGATGATCCGCATGAGTGTATCATCACCGGAATATTAAAGGAACGGGCAAGTTCAGTAAACTTTGCATGATGCGGTTTTATGTGTTTCCGGTAAAGTTCCGGATTGACAATTGGACCATTCTGGGATCCTAAATCCTCACCAAGCCACATAAAATCAATTCTGCCGCCGGCTTTTTCCAGCATTCTCCGGGTAACTTCCTGCTGTATTTCCATCCGTCTTTTTGTGAGGAGGAGAAATGCGGGATTCTCTTCAATGAGATCAAACATCACCTGTTCCATGGTCCTAAGCATTCCCGCGGTGTTTATGATATCTCCAAGTCCCGGATTCCCGATATGTATGCTTTTATCAGGCCACCGTTTTAGGACTTCCACAGCATTGTCATAATTATAATCATCAGGATCCGGCATCGGCCAGGAAGCAGCCTTTTCTTCATCCGCTTCTTTTAGAGGGAAATCACAGTAATCCATGTATCCCCCGCTTTCATGTTCTACCCAGCGGGTATGAATTCCCCAGGCTGGATCCACGTTCTTTCCCTCCTCCTCAGGATGCAGTCTTTTTCCAGCATATTTAACGGGGAGCTCCCGGAAATCCACACCCAGGGCTTCGAGAAGTCGTTCCTTGTCACCCTGTTTTATCTTAAAGTGATCGTATAACCTGCGTAGTATGTCCCTGTTTCCGAAAAAGTTAACCGGGACTCTGTCCGGTTCACTTCCGGCCATAGCCGCAGCGACACGTTCCCGGGACGTCATGGTTTCTCTATCTCTATATAGTTTCATGTATTCTTCCTTTCGGTTGCCATTTTATCTCAGTAAGTCCGCAGGCTCAAGTCAATATTCGCTCACTGTCTCGGCAAGGTGCTGACTATGTGTAGACATTATCTATACTTTGATTATACATTGCCTTTAAACGCATGGGCATATTTTTATTTCAAAGGAGTATTTAATGGATTATCCGCATTATCTTACAACTGAATCAGACATATTTATCGGAAAACGAAGAAGACTTCGGAAATATCTGGTGTGTCCTATGGCCGGATATTTTCCCGTAGCCGCTAAAATCGGTCCGAATAGTATAGGGGCTGTCTTTAGAACGGGCGGCCCCCACATCGGAATAACGGGAACTCTCGCTTTTTCCCGTTCCGATGACGGCGGTAAATCGTGGTCGGATCCGCAAGAAGTAGTACCCAGATGGGAGGACAGCAGAAATCCTGCATTCGGATGTTCCCCTGACGGTGATCTGATTTTGGCCTATTGGAAGGCAGGGAAGCAAAGCTACAAAGATACCGGAGAAGGTCCCGTCTGGAACCGAGATGGCTATAAGCAGAGAAAAAAAGAATATCAGAACGCATTTTTCATTACCCGGAGCTCGGACGGGGGAAAAACCTGGAGTAAAAGTGAACCTTTTGCCACAGAAATTACTATTCCGGGGTCTCCTTACGGAAGGATCATCACCGGACCGGATGAAACCTTGTACCTTTCTATGTACGGTTTTTCTAAGGATGATCCTGACCTAACCACAAATGTATGCAGCCTTCTCAGGAGTACTGACAACGGTAGAACTTGGGGTAATGAAACCGTCACGTCCACCGGTAATCACAACGAAACATCCTATGCATTCGCTTCCGACGGCACAATGATAGCCGCGATGCGTTCGAAATCAGGACATGTAGCTACAGCTTATTCAAAGGACAACGGAAGAACATGGTCAAAACCGGAACAACTGACCCGGAATGGTGAACATCCCGCAGATATAATACAGCTTGACAGCTCGCGGATACTCATCACCTTCGGTCGGAGAATACGTCCCATGGGATGCGGCGCGCTTCTAAGCAGTGACACCGGGCTGAGTTGGGATACCCATCACGAAGTTTTACTGGCCGGTGACGGAGGGCATATACACGATGTGGGTTATCCTTCCACGGTCCAGCTGGATGGCGGAACAATCGTCACCCTCCTCTACTACGCAAACGGTTCGGACCTGGCTTTGGACAGCCATTCCTACAGAATAAGCTGCGAGGCAATTCACTACCGGGAAGAAGATATAATGGTTTAGGATCAAA
The DNA here is from genome assembly GCA_964618265.1 of uncultured Spirochaetales bacterium. Classification (GTDB taxonomy): domain Bacteria; phylum Spirochaetota; class Spirochaetia; order CAYLLE01; family CAYLLE01; genus CAYLLE01. The sequence continues at coordinate 200,400 of CAZUAE010000001.1, forward strand.
TACTTAAGAAAAGTTACGGAGAGGTCCGTTTTCCAGAAGCCAATCTCTGGAGAATCCGGCTAACGTTAACGTTTCGTAGGGGGAGTACCTTCCGTTCTCAAACAGGCAGAGGAGGCACTCCCTTCCATTTAGGCTGACTGCCGCTAAATCTGAATAGGCGGCAAAACCGGTGAACAGACTCCTTCGGTAGCGCCAGGTACGGGCACCATCATCACTGGCATAAACCGTTAGATTATGCCGGCCCCTGTGGGTTTCTGTAAGAGGGCGGGGTGCGGAAAAGATCTCCAGTGAAGATGATTCGGGGGCAGCCGGAAGGTGCAGCACACTGCCTTGACAGACCGGATCCGGAAGAAAGGCATCACGTACCGCAGGAGAGAAGGAGTGTCCCCGGTCGCTGCTCCAGGAAACCGCGCGGTGCTTCCCGGCTTCTCCGGCAACAAATTTATTACGGCAGTTTATATAGAGTTTACCGTTTTCTGTTTCCAAGACAGCGGACTCGTTTGTCCCCTCATCAATACTGCCTCCAATATTCCATGTCCTGCCTGAATCATCCGAATAGATTACATGGGAATGGAAAGGATCCGATCTGTCCCCCTTTTTAAAGTGAATATGGTCACAGGGAACTATCAGTCTGCCTGAGGAAAGCTTGATTCCGTGGCAGGGTCCGGTGGCATACCAGCTCCATTCGGGTAATTTAACCATGGAAGTGATATCCCGCGGTTCATCCCAGGTTTCACCGTAATCGGTGCTTCTGGTGTACCAGACGGTTCTTGGTCCGTTTCCCCGGATTATCTCCCCTTCCCCTTTGTGTCCTAAGTTCTTACAAAAGAGGAGATGGATAATTCCGGTATCTTTATCGTAGATTGGGGCCGGATTACCGCAGGTCATCCCGGGTTCAGAAACAACCACCTGTGTTTCCTTAAAGGAAAAATCTTTTGCGGTACCGATTTTCATAAGCAGGTCGATCTCTCCGGCATCTCCCCGACCAAACTTTCTTCCTTCACAGAATACCAGCAGCGTGCCCTCCGGTCCCGTGATCATAGCGGGTATACGGTAAGTATGATATCCGCCGACACCTGAAACGAATATATCTTGGTAGTGCACTTCCATAGGAAATCAGTTTATCCTAAAATGGGCCTGTTGATAAAGATTGCTGTTTGAGACCTTTGGGTACTTTGTGCTAGTAACATTGACATTGACGGGAAGGGCAGGTAAGCTCCAAGGGCATAGAACGAAACGAAAGGTAGGAATAAAATGATAGATCCGCATGCAATTTTACACGAACTGGATTTCGAAAGACTGGCCGGCACCGACGGAGAGGAAAAAGCCAGGAAGATAATCACCAACCATCTAGAAAGAATAGGCGCGCCTTATGAGCTCGAGGAATTCGAGCTTAATACCTTTACTCCCGGAAAGGCCGTCATCGAGATCGAAGGCAAATCCTGGGATATGCTCCCTTTCGGATTGGAAAACGATAAAACCGTCGAAGGCGAATTAGTTTTTCTTGAGAATGCTGCAATTTTAGAATACAACCCGGGAGCGTATCGGGGAAAAATCGTTATGTCGTACGGCGCAGCCCGCAGGATTCACGAACTGCTTAAAGAAAATGGTGTTGCCGCCTTTATCGCTATCTCATCACCCCACAAAAAAGCGACAAATCTATCTCACCGTCAGAAGCGGTATGAAGAGGGTGCCGTTCCCGCTATGACTATAGAGTATGATGATGCCGTCAGCTTAATTGATAATGCAGGGAAAACCGCGAAAATTACCATAGAACAGAAAGTTGAAAAGAAAAAGGCTGAAAACATCGTAGTATCCCTGGGAAAACCGGTACGGGACGAATCACTCACGTATCTGGTAGGCCACTACGATTCCGTGGCCCGTTCTCACGGTTCTACCGACAATGCAGGCGGTACTGTCTGTTTGATAAAAGCGGCCGAATACTTTACAAAGAATCCACCGGAACGGGAATTAAAAATCATTTTTTTCTCAGGCGAGGAGCTGGGGCTTAGGGGCAGCTTTGCCTATACCAAGGCGCATGAAGAAGAGATCAAGAAGAGGGCCCGCCTGGTGGTCAACGTTGATGTGGGCGGTGATGTTATCGGCACAAACACCTACATCTTTCAAGGCACTCAGGCGCTGCAGGGATTTTACGGCGGAATCTCCAGGGAAGCAGGACTAATGTTCTCCGAACGGCTGGATGTCTATTCCAGTGACGGGGTACCCTTCGCGGTTTATGAGATTCCATCCGTTAACCTGGCCAGAATGAACGGAAAAGGCACCTATTTCATACACACCGAAGATGATGTCGCCAAACACACCTCGCCCCGGGGACTCAACGACCTGACCAAGGCCGTTGAGCTTATCTTAACCCGTACCTTGAACGCGGAAATTTTCCCGGTCAAAAAGGAGATCGACTCCAGCCTTCAGGAAAAACTGGAAAAGTACCTATGGAATTCCACATTGGAGAAACCGGAGCTCAAGTGGCTTGAGAAATACAAGAAATAGGAACAGCAATTCTACATTGGCAATTCAGGATTGCTGAAATAGGATCTTTACAGCTTGACACCATTCGGTCATTTTGTTATATATCTATAACAGATTTTACAAGCGTCTGTCGTATAATGGTATTACCTCAGCCTTCCAAGCTGATGATGCCGGTTCGATTCCGGTCGGACGCTCTTTAAAATCTATGTACCCGCTGATAAAGCGGGTTTGGAATTTGTACTGCAGCACTGTCTTTCCTTCCCCCTTTCTTAAAATATTCTTGCCCTAACTTCCTACATTTGCTACCTTTTATGAATAACCATGAGTTTTGAATTCACAACCCATGGCTTTTCAAGAGAGGAGGATTACATGGGAGACTATTATCATGAACCTGTTGAGGAACTGGACGAAAAAACACGCAACTATACCCGGGGACTTAACAGCTTAAAGGAAGAGATCGAGGCAATCGACTGGTACAATCAGCGGGTAAACGTAACGAAGGATCCGGAATTGAAGGCGGTTATGGCCCACAACCGGGATGAAGAGATCGAACACGCCGTTATGGCCCTGGAGTGGCTCAGAAGAAATTTCAGCCAATGGGATGAAGTATTACGCACTTATCTTTTTAAAGAAAAACCCATCACCGAAATAGAAGAAGATGAAGAAGGATCAGAAAGCGGTTCGTCAAAGGGTGATTTGGGCATCGGCAGTTTGAAATAATAACAGGAGAGAATCATGGACCTATTAAGACGATCACTTGCACCCGTGTCGGATGCGGCATGGGAAGAAATTGACGATCAGGCAAAGAAGGTTTTTAAAACGATCCTCAGCGTACGGAAGTTTGCCGACGTTAAGGGACCGTACGGTATCAATTATGCCGCCGCTTCAAAGGGAAGGCTGTACGTACCGGATAATCAGAAAGATGAGGAACTAACCTACGGTATAAATGAAGTATTGCCACTTATCGAAGTGAGGGTTCCTTTTGAACTGAACAAATGGGAACTGGACAATGCAGCACGGGGAGCTGCCGACATCGATTTGGAACCCCTCCGGAAAGCAGCCTACCGGATAGCTCAGTTCGAAGAAGAATCGGTATTCAGGGGATTGAAGCATATCGAATTTCATGGTCTGTTAAAAAGCACTGAGCATAAACCTATACCCATCGGAGAAGCTCATGCGGATATGGTGCAATCGATATCCAAGGCCATGTACACCTTGATAAACACCAATGTTGAAGGTCCTTATGCCTTATTGGTGACATCAGATACCTGGCAATATATAGAAAGCAAGGTAAACGGTGTTCCTCTTAAACAGCATATAGAACGTACTATCGGCGGACCCGTAATAATGAGTCCTTTTGTGGAGAAATGCATGCTTATCTCCTTAAGGGGCGGTGATTTAGAGCTGATTTTGGGGCAGGATCTTGCTATCGGTTATAAATCAGACAGTACAAAAACGGTAAATCTCTACTTTACAGAATCATTTACTTTCCGGGTGATAGACCCGGCAGCGTATATTATTCTGGAATAAAGATTATTCCCCCGGCGGCGTTTTGTCCGGCGGGGGAAATTGTTTTATTACTTCTTTAATCTTTTCCGAAAGTTCTTCTAATCCGCTTAGAGGTTTTGATATATAACCGTTCATTCCGGAATCCAGGCACCTTTGCTCGATTCCCTTTTGAATATCCGCAGTAAGGGCTAAAATGGGTAGCGCGTACCGCTGTTCCCGGATACGCCGGGATGTTTCAAACCCGTCTATTCCCGGCATAAAGAGATCAAGGAGGAGAAGATCGTACTCTTCCTCCTGCAGCTTTTCTATTGCCTCCAGGCCGGAATCCGCAATATCTACCCGGTAACCCAGCTTTTTCAGCATCCCCTGAATCACAAGCTGATTAACCTCGTTGTCCTCCGCAACCAGCACCCGCGATATCTGCTCTTTATCTCTGTTGTCCTTGTCATCCTTTAAAAGAGTGCGTGCATCCCTTTCTGTATGCCTAAGCACCACCTCAAACCAGAAGCAGGATCCCTTCCCTTCGCGGCTCTCAACCCCGGTCCGTCCTCCCATCAATTCGGCTAATTTCCGGGAAATGGTAAGCCCTAATCCAGTACCTTTGTATTGTTTCGCGCTCGAAGAATCCCCCTGGGAAAATGGTGACCAGATGTGCTTTAACAGGTCCGGGGCAATACCGATCCCGGTATCTTTTACAGCAAATTTTATCCGTTTACCCCCTTCTTCCCGTCCCAAATCGGAAACAGTTATCCTGATCTCCCCTTTTTGGGTAAACTTGACGGCATTGCTAGCAAAATTCAGGATGATCTGTCTTATCCGGGTCGGATCCCCCATACATTTACCCGTAAGAGAATCCTCAACATCAGAATAGATGATCAGATTTTTCGTTTGGGCTTTCATGGTGATAAGGCGGACAATCTCATCAATGATATCCGGAATTTGAAACTCCTCATGTTGGATATCGAATTTCTCCGCTTCGATCTTGGAAAGATCTAATACATCATCGATAAGAGCCATGAGCATGTCCCCGGATTCCCTCAGGAGTTTGAGGTAATTCAACTGCTCATCGTTTAACGGAGTGTCCAGCATAAGATCGCTTATACCGATTATTCCGTTCATGGGTGTCCGGATTTCATGGCTCATGTTGGCTAAAAATTGACTTTTGGCCCGATTCGCACGCTCCGCCGCCTCCTTTGCCCGGGAAAGTTTCGTTTCCATACGAAACCGCTCGATAAATAGACTGAACAGCTCTGAAACAGGCCGCAGAGCAAGGATATCCCGGTCTGTATAATCCTTTGATGCGTTTGCCAGGAGTATTTCCCCAACCACTTCATCGCCTATAAGACAGGGCACAGCTAAAAGACGCTCTAAGGGAAGATGATTTTCCGGAATGCCGTGAAAGGAAGGATGACCGGCAGGATTGTTTATGATGAGAGGCTTCTTCCGGAAAACCGCTTCGGTCAGCAGGGATCTTTCCTTTAAACTTCTGCTTCTAATATGGTCAACGGTCTTTTCTTTGTCAGGAACCCTGCAGATATCCATCATAAACGTAAAAGTGTGTATATTAAGATGCTGTTTTTCCGAATCTACAGAAGCGACAAACCCCTGACTGCTGCCGGTAAGTTCCTTGGCATATTCTAAAACAGCCAAAGCAATGGAATCGAAAGAATTCTTGGGATCGATAAGACGCTGGGACAGCCCCGCTACCGCCTTGTTAACCGCTAATTCGAACTCAAGGTCCGATGGAGAATGTCTAATATCGGTGACATCGCACAATATTCCATATATCTTTTCAGGTTCACCTTCATAATCAGATAAAGGCTCGCCAACAGCATAAATAATCCGCTCTTCTCCGTCACACCGGGTAATGGTAAATTCGATGGGGGCTGAAATACCTTCCCGATACATACGCAGAAAGTGGTTTATCACCTTCTTTTTCACTGCCGGTTCCAGACAGTGGATGAGAATTTCCCTTGGATTCTCCGTTTTCTCTTCGTGCTGTGCCCCGAAAATCAAGAGAGCCTGGGTAGAAAAATCGAGTTTCCGGTCCTTTACTGAAAATGTCCAGGAACCTATTTTAATTGATCCGAATACAGGATTATTGCTGCCTTTAAAGCTGTTTTTTTCCATCTATATAGGATTGTAGTCTCCCGGGGAATCAGATGCAAACATAATGCACCCTACTCTGGGGTTAAAAAAAGGCCGCGTGGTGTGTACTACTGACAGGAGGGACAGAAATAGGTGCTTCTCCCCGAAACAGTTATCTTCTCTATCTTACCCCCGCACGCTGGACAGGGAGCTCCCTCTTTCCGGTGGCCCGTCAAATAGTGGTCCGGAAAAGAATCCGGCTGCGCCTCGTTCCGGATGGCGGTTTTGATGACCCGCAGCATTATTTTGTGAATCTCCTTAATCTGATCATCATCGAGATCACCGGTATTTTTTTCCGGATGAATCCTGGCCTGATAGAGTATCTCATCGGTGTAGACGTTTCCTAAACCAGATATAGTATTTTGGTTCATCAGGGTGCCTTTGACGGTTCCGGATTTTTCCGAAATGATATTTCGGAAATCGTCAAGGGACAAATCCATGGCATCCGGACCGAGTTTTTCCTCCTTAACGTACTCACCTGGATCATCCACAATCTTCACGTTTCCCAACTTTCTCTTGTTGATGTAGGCTACAACTGAATCGTCCTGGAAGGTAAAAACAAGCTGCCCATACTCAAACTCATCACCCTTCTGACCGGAATCGAAATAACCGGTCATCCCGAAATGAAACCGCAGCCATTTTCCGTCATCATTTCCCGCAAAGAGATGTTTTCCAACCCGTTTTGTTTTAATAAAGGCGGTGCCCTTAAAGAACCGGGAAATGACAGAGGGACTGCTCTTGATGACCCTGTCGGCACCGTACTGGATATCGGTTATTTTTTTATTCTGAGCATGCTTTTCCCAGTACTTTCTGAATACTTCTACATCGGGTAATTCAGGCATACATTTACTCCTCGTCCTGCACCAGTGGAACAAAGGCTACGTAATCAAGTTTTTCAGTGTGATAAGCTGTTTCGTTCTCCCGCTGTATCCGGTAGAGCTGCTGACCAAAATGATGAGATCCCACGGGAATAATCATCAATCCGCCCACTGCAAGCTGCTCCTTTAAATCCTCCGGTACGGTCGAAGCGGCGGCCGCTACAATAATCCGGTCAAAAGGGGCCGCTTCCGGCCAGCCTTTGCTTCCGTCTCCCACCTTTAAATGAGCATTATCTATTCCTAACTCTTTGTAGATCCGTTCCGCCCGTTTCTTTAATTCCGGTATCCGTTCGATGCTGTAAACTGAATCGGCAATTTCCGCTAAGACCGCTGTCTGATACCCCATTCCAGTACCTACCTCCAGTACCTTCTCTCCGCCTTTTAGTTCCAGCTGATCGATCATCCGGGCAACAATGTAAGGCTGAGATATTGTCTGATTGTGACCGATGGGAACCGGCCTATCTTCATAGGCATAGGTTCTTGCGTTGGCCGGCATGAACCTGTGGCGGGGTACGGACAGCATAGCGTTGAGTATTTTTCCGTCCCGTATACCCCGGTTCTTAATCTGACTGGACACCATAGATTCCCGCTGCCTTCTAAAGACTTCTTCTTCGTTTTTCTTTATCATACATTAAATATACAAACAGAGCGGCCCCGTAACAAATTGCTGAATAGTTAAATTATTGAGAAGGTCATTGACCCTTTACACCATGGAAACTACAATCATTATTTATGAAATCAATATATGCAAAAACGATTTACACGGGAAACGGTGTAGTGAAGGATTCGGTGATCTCCTTCGATAAGGGCAAGGTAAAGGGTATTGAAAAAGGCTCGGAAAGTGATGGGGCGGAAAGTTACGACTGCATTACTCCCGCTTTTATCGATCCTCACTGTCACATTGGGATGATACGTTCCGGAGAACCCGGTTCGGAAGCGGAGGCTAACGAGCAGATGGACTCTATCTTAGCATATGCCGATGCATTGGATTCGGTCCAGATGGATGATACGTCCTTTGACTATTCCATCGAAAACGGTGTGCTCTATTCCTGTGTAGTTCCGGGGAGCGGGAACCTAATTGGAGGCGCTTCAGCGGTTATCCGTAATTACGGCCGCACCACTACTGATGCGCTTATCACCAGGGCGGGAATCAAGGGAGCAGTTGGATACAATCCAATGTCCACCAAATCGTGGAAAGGCACCCGGGCTACAACCCGCATGGGTTCGATATCCATTCTGAGACAGAAACTGCACGAGGTGCGGCAGAAGATGGAAAAGGAAAAAGAAAAGGAAGGAAAGGACGAGGTTACCTACACAGCTCCTGAAGACGTGATCCGTTCTCTTCTAAAGGGTGAACAGAAGTTCCGGGTGCACGTCCACAAAATCGATGACATAGCTTCCCTTTTGCGAGTAGTGGATGAATTCGGGCTGACCATAACGGTGGAACACACTTCGGATGTGTATGATTCGTATGTCTTTAAGGAACTGAAAAAAAGGAACATCCCGGTGGTCTACGGTCCCATGGATTCACTAGCCTACAAGGTGGAGTTAAAACATGAGCACTGGAAGAACGCAAAACATCTTTTAACTTCCGGGGTGGAGTTTGGATTGATGACGGATCATCCGGTGATCCTCCAAAACATGCTGCTGCACCAGTTAAGGTGGTTTATCCGGCTGGGAATGAGTAAGGAGGATACCATCGGAATAATAACTCGGAAAAACGCGGAAATACTCGGAATTGACGGGTTCTTAGGGACCCTGGAAACGGGGAAATGGGCTTCCTTTACCGGCTGGAACGGTGATCCCTTTGACATGACTAAATATCCGGTAGGAGTTTTCGGAGAGGGCAAGAAACTCTACTCAGCTTGAGTTTTTTTAGTTTTGATAGATCCGATGGATGACTCCAGCTTCCGTATCTCCTCGTCGTAGACGGCCCGGGGGAGGAAATGCCTTAAGGCCCATTCTTGCCCGAAAAATAATATTTATATATATTGAACGAAGGATATAATTCTATTCAAGATATTTAACCGTCCTACCGGGAGAAACATGAGAAATAGCATTATCGGTGAATCAGAGGAGATGAGGAAAGTCTTTTCTGAAATCGAGCAAATTGCACCATTAGATGTTACCGTGCTTATTACGGGAGAAAGCGGCACCGGAAAAGACCTGGCAGCGCAGCATATACATAAAATGAGCGGTCGCCGGGGTGGTCCATTCGTTGCTGTAAACACCGGAGCTATCGCACCGGAACTTATTTCCAGCGAACTCTTCGGACATGAGAAAGGTTCTTTTACCGGTGCCATGAACCGTAAAAAAGGAAAGTTTGAAATTGCCGAAGGGGGCACCCTTTTTCTGGATGAAATAAGCACAATGAGCGCAAACACACAGATCAGCCTCCTTAGAGTCCTGGAATCAAAGGAGTATCAGCGGGTCGGCGGAGAGAGATTCCTTCACTCCGATGTACGTCTTATAGCAGCAACCAACGAAAATCTGCCCGCGGCAATCAAAAATAAAAACTTCAGGGCCGATCTTTATCACCGGCTGAACGTTTTTTCTATTACTCTTCCTCCATTACGCAAACGGGGAAAAGACATTCTCTTATTGGCCAATCACTTTCTTAAACAGTACTGTGAAGAGTTTGGAAAAAAACCTTCCCGGCTCAGCAAAGATGCAGAAAATATTCTCATTAACTATCTTTGGCCGGGAAATGTCCGGGAGCTTCAAAACACAATGATCCGTCTTGCCGTTACAGCAATGGAGGAAGAAATCGGAAAGGAAGATCTTCCGGATATAATTGTGGATAATTCCACAGATTCAAACATACTTCTTATCGAGGTAGGAAGTCCTATAGAGGTAGTTGAGCGCCGTCTTATCGAAGCTACCTTGAAAAAAGTTAACGGAAAGAAAAATGAAGCCGCGGATATCCTCGGAATAAGCAGAAAGGCGTTATACAACAAAATTCAAGCATACAGCAATGAAAAAAGTTAGGAGATTATATAATTTTTATAAGGATGGTTTTTAAGTTATGGCTTTAATGGATCTACATTCGAAGACAGATAACCAGGAACAAATCTTCATCATCGACGATAACCCCATTAACCTTGGAGTTCTCTACAACTATTTAACTAATTATTTTCCGAAAGTATCGGTATTTCAGGATGCTGAAGAGGCTCTTGCCGCTGTCAAAACAGAATTACCCGATATTATTCTTTTAGACATTATGATGCCCGAGGTGGACGGCTATGAACTTTGCCGGAGGATAAAAAATGATACCTACACTTCCGAAATACCAATCATTTTTATCAGCGCCCTTACCACAACTGTTGACAAGATAAAGGGATTCGAAGCCGGCGGAGTAGATTTCATTACAAAACCCTTCCAGCACGAGGAGGTGCTCGCCAGAATCCGTACGCAGCTCACCCTGCAGAAACAGAAAAGCGAGTTAGAACGGTTAAACGAGCAGAAAAATTATCTTTTAGCGGTTATCGCCTCGGATATCCACCATCCAATACAAAACATAATGGAACTTGCTCAAAAATTGGATTCCCACAAAAAACTTCCTGATGCAGTAAAAAGACTGACTACCCAACTTTCGAATAAAACGGTACAGACAAATATTCTCATGAATAATCTGATGGACTGGACAAAGGTACAGATGGAGAACATAGCAATAAGTCCAAAGCGGTTCGACATGTACGATTGCCTTGAACGGGGTTTTGAACTCCTCCGCCCGACCATTCAGGAGACAGATGTACAAATTAAAAATATGATTCCCCCTGATACCCTCGTTTACGCCGATGAAGATATTATAAACGCCATTATTAGAAATGTTTTACTTAACACAATTCGGTTCTCAGATGCCGGCTCCGAAATAGAGATATCCGCGGATATCGAGGGAGAGGAAATAGGTATTACCTTTATGGAAAAGGTAAAAGGACCAAAAAGCAAACGGATAACCGTGGCCTATGGAGAAAACGGAAACATTAAGCGAATAGAATCGGTTAAAGGAAAGGAAAGCGGAATGGGGCTGCTCCTTTCCCGGGAACTGGCCGAAAAAATAGGAGGTTCTTTGAGTTTTAACAGCTCAACTAAGGAAGGAATCAGTGTCTTTTTTGATCTTCCTTCAGGCTTCCCGGGTACTAATGTAAAAAGTGTAACAAAATAAAAGGGGAGAGTTTAATATGCAGGATTTTACCGTAAGAAAATCTATTTTTATTGTAGATGATAATCCAATCAATTTAAGTGTGCTTTACAACTACTTGGTTAAGTTGGATTATGATGTTTCGGTTTTTCAGAGCGGCAGAGATGCCATCGAAGAGGCAAAGAAGGACCCCCCCGGTCTAATTTTATTAGATGTAAGGATGCCCGACATCGACGGTTTTGAAACCTGCAGAACCTTGAAGGAACACGAAATAACCACGGAAATTCCTGTTATTTTTATGAGCGCTCTTTCGGACACCATCAACAAGATAAAAGCGTTCGAAGCCGGGGGTGTGGATTATATAACAAAACCGTTTCACCAGGAAGAGGTTCTTTCCAGAGTAAAAGCCCATCTGGCAATACGGCAGGAAAAAGAAGAGCTGTCTGTTGAAAGTGAATCAAAGGATTATCTCTTCTCTGTTTTCATGGACTCGCTGGAAAAAAAGCTGAATGATATAATCAACATGAAACGGGATGACAGCTCTTTTTCCGAGATGTATGAAAAAATTGAAAAACTCGATGAATTCGTAAATGAAGTGGACAAACGGTACGGCGGAAACACTGCCTTGAAGCAGTCATTTCCGGCTAACATAAATACCGATGCATCTTTAAAGGAAATAAAAAGAATACTCACCCCGGATACAGAAAAGAAACAGGTATCTCTTGATATCAACTGTGATCCTGAATTATTAATTTACAGTGATCCATCCCTCTTTAAAAAAGCATTACTGAACCTTCTAAAGAATAGTGTACTCTTATGCCCTCAGAAGGGAGAAATAACGGTAAAGGTCAATAAAATTGAAAACATGAGGGTTCTCATAACTATTTTAATAAATGACTTTCTTCTGGAAAAAGCGGATGAAGATACCATTTTTTCCCTGGATGGGCTCATCTCTATAGGTAAGCTTATAAAAGTTGATGGGTACGGATACGGATTGATTACCGCCAGAGCGATGATCAGAACAATAAATGGCAAGGTAACAACCGGCAGCAACCCGGCAGGGACCTCCATTTCAATTTCGTTACCCGGTGTAGAAGCTTAATCAGGATTCCGTACGGGCACTCCGATATCTCAAATATTCAAATATAATCCACAGCATCATTGGCATAAAAATTGCATGTATATAATTAGACTCAAATTTTTCATCCGAGGAGATTTTTAATTATGCCTTTACGAGATAGCGAATTGAAACAGGATATCATGGACCGCCTAGAGATGGATGAACGCATCGATTTGTCCCGTATAACAGTAGATGTTTTGGACCGTAAAGCTGTTTTAACCGGCTCTGTGCGTATGCCGGAATTAAAAGAGGAGATAATCGGAGAAGTAGGGAACATCCCGGGGGTTTTATCCGTTGATGACCGATTGACGGTTCAGGATCCGGAAACCGCAGCACAAGTAAATCCGAAACGGGAAGATATAACAAAGTCAATACTTAAGGATCCGGAACTCCATGTGGACTATCTCTCAGTGGACATCATGGCGGAACGGATAATCCTTGGAGGCTATGTCAAAACACCGTGGGAAAAGGAACGGGCGGAGATGCTGGCATTACAGTTACCGGGTATTTCGGAAGTGGAAAACCGTATCATTGTAACCACGGTGGAAAAAGAAGAGGATTACGCCATAGCACAGCAGATTGGTGAGTTTTTAAAACGGAAGTCAGAGATTCCCCTGGGAAAAATCACCATTACCGTGAACGAAGGAGAGATTGTGCTAGCTGGTATTGTCCCCACTTGGTACGATAAAAACACCATCTACGATGCCGCGGTACACACTGCTGGAGTAAAATCGGTAGAGAATGACATTCAGGTGGAACAGTACTGACCACGAACTATTTCTGAATGTATCCGCCGTCCAGTACTATGTTTTCTCCGGTCATATACGCAGAAGCTTCAGAGACCAAGTATACTATAAGCCCCTTGATATCATCCTGATTTGCCATCCTCCCTATAAAGGTACATTTGTTGTAACGCTCAACAAAAACCGGGTCCTGATCCGCAAACATTCCTCCGGGAGATACGGTATTACAGCGGATTCCCTGATTCCCGTAGGTGGAGGCGATCCAGCGGGACATGTTAATAAGAGCAGCCTTTTCAGCATAATAAGCCACGGTGCTTTTCATATTGAGACCTTCGTAGTTTGAGTAGTTCGGACCCACCATGCCCATCATGGAACCGATGTTTACGATGGAACCTCCGCCTGCCGGAATCATACGGTCGATAAAACGCTTTGTCAGCTGATAGGTGCCGCCCAGGTTGACATTCAGAGAACGGCGTAATCCCGCAAAATCATCGGCAGAGGACATGGTGCGGAGCACTGCGTTGTTTACCAAAGCATCTATAGAGCCAAAATCGGAAAATACTTTTTCGGTAAACCTATCTATTCCTTCAGGATCCTCGAGATCCAGAGGATATACCGCCAGATCGTATCCCGCTTCCCGAAGTCTACTCCGGTACTCTTCCTGGGAAACAGGATCCCGGGAAGTAATGATCACGTTTGCACCCGCTTCAAGGAGCCCCTTGGTTATCCCGCAACCGTACTGACTTCTTCCGCCGCCGCCGGTTACGATGACTTTTTTTCCAGAGACAGAAAGCAGTTCATTAGTATTCATGCGCGAATAATACTGTAAACGGTAAAGGTTTTCAATGTTTTCAATGGAGAGGAGCTTTACTTTGCCGTTCCGCTAACGCTGCTTTTATCCCGGGAGAGGGATTTAACACCTCTCGCAGGCGGTAAAAAGGCTATTCTAAATTGCAAATTTAGAATAGCTGAAACTTTTCCTCTTGTGTCATAAACAGAATGAGTTGTATAGTAAAAGGGATAACAACTAAGTTTATTCCATAGGAGGAAAAAAAGATGAGAAGAATCTGTACACTTGTTTTGCTTTTGGTTTTTGTTTTTGCCGCTGCACCCGCTTTTACCCAGGATGCGGAAACGGGAGCTGCTCCGTTGGCGTCTTCGATGTATAACCCGGGAGACATAAGCATATCCGCAACAGTTGGTTTCGGTTATCTTTTCAGTCTCGCCATATATCCTGGTGTTGAAGTTACAGTTCTGGATACGATGATCGGAAATGCCCTGCCGTTCAGCTTAGGGATTGCCGCGAGAGGTATGTTTAGTACATACAATTATTACGGCTATACTGGAAGCTCATTCGGTTTGGGAGGCTTTGTTTCCGCTCATCTTTCATTTAACGATATTGCTCCAGATGCTCCAGTAAGATTCCTTGAAAATTTTGATTTTTATACAATGCTCGGTCTAATATTCAATTTTCCTGATTATTTTGGTTTTGGCACAATGGGCGGTTTTAATTATTTTTTCTCGAATAACTTTGCCATAAAATTAGAAGGTAACTACTGGGGTTATGGTGGAGGCGCTTCCATCGGAGTGCTTTTCAAGCTTTAAATCAAAAAAGGCTGTCCTTTAAACCGGGACAGCCTTTTTATCTCTTTCTATCAATCTTTACCAACTTATCAGCTGCCGGAACCCTGCCGCATCTTGTATATCACATCGATTGCCTTAAGCCGCACCGCGCGGATATAATTTCCCGAGGCAACATTTAAGAGGGAATTTATAATTTCCGGGTCCTCGATCCCCCCAAGTTTATTCGCCAGTTTCTCCACCGCCAGCAATGCCGCGTAGGCAAAGTTATTATCCGGTGTCTGGCTCTCTGTTTGATTGTTAAGTGTCCAGGACATAGTTGCCAGCATCTGCCCAATATCTGTTTCATCAGTTACTCCAATAGCTCCTAATGAATAGACCGCTTCGGATAGCACCATAGGCTCAGGATCATTGGCCATAATATCCAGAAGAATTCCCCGTGATCTTTCTCCGCCGATCTCTCCCAGAAGATTTGCAGCCTCTTTTCTGACCATAGGATAATTATTGGTAACGACAACGCCGGAACGGACCTGCCTCCGGGTTCCCTCATTCGCTAAAGCTTCCAGAACAGTAAGTACACCGGGATTGTCGCCGGAAACACCCCCATCCTCGATCATAGAACGGATCGACTGAAGAGCTAAGAGTTTCATATCTCTGTCATCGGAAAGGGCCTGACCGCGCAGTATTTGGAGCTGAACATTCTGGCTAAGGTACAACTCCTCGATAGTCAGTTCCCCATTTCCCTGTCCATCCGCCTCCCCTTCTTGGGAAAACCCTATTACAGCGGTACACATAAAAAGAATCATAATAAAAACAATTTTACTTATAGATACAGCTTTCAATTTCATACAATTACTCCTTTTAATTAAAAAACAGTTATTTTCCATTGCCCATCCTTATATATAAGCTGATACAGTATATATTTTTTTCCCTGGATTATCATGATAGCTACTACCCGGTTTTCATCAAAAAACTCTATCTGATCTAAACGAGGTTTGGACCTTGAAGGGACTACCACATACCGAAAATAGTCCTCTAATGAGTTTAACTCGATATTCTCCTGTTTCAGTATCGGATTATTTGATAATTCCTTCAATTTTTCTTCTTTAGTTATTATCTCAATATATCGATCCGTTAAATAGCTTTTCCATGTTTTAAAATCCCCCTGCCGGATAATCTCATTGAGGTCCATTATAATCTGTTCTACCTCAGTAAAAGTTTGCTTATAAATCTCCTCGGTCACAATGAATGCTTCTTCCTGCTCTACGGGCACAGGTGCCGGTTCGGGTTCAGTTAATTTTTCTACCGGTTCCGGAGCATCCTGAATAAGGGGCTCCGTGTCCTCAACTGCCGCAACAGCCCGCGTATCCGATGAAGGTACGGCTATTTCTTTTATCATTTCTACCCCCTTTTCAGCGGTTACACACGTCATTAAAGCAGCTGCAAAGAAGATTATGCCGATTTTATAATGAATTTTCACACCATAAATAGTAGTATGCTTTTCCTGGACTTTCAAGCAGAGAATTTTAAAAAATGCTACTCGCAAACAGCAATTCTGAATTTTGCAATTAAGAATTGCTTTAATACTTATGTAAAGCCTGGAATTTTCATTTTATTCGGTTATATTACGGCCTTTTCTTAAAATCATGCTTCTTTCCGCGGCTTAAAGGAATAAAATGAGAATTCCTCACTTGCAAGGGTATAAAATGCGAAGTACTATTATTTTGATGTCTACACCAGAAGATATGAATAAGATTATTGGACAATACTATTCCCGCAAGCACTCCCCTGAAATTGAGGTTGACGATCTGATTAAATTTACTAAGTCATATGCGGAACGGGCGGATGATGATAATTTTGAAGACCTTCTAATGCGCACTCGTGACACCGTGCTGAGTCATTTGATTCAGTTGGAAAACAGGAGAGAATTTATCCTGGAATACAACGAGGGAGTACCGGATAAAGTATATCCTAAAAAGATATATATGGATTTATTACACGAAGAATATCAAAAACTTCAACAACAACCTGATCGGCCCTTTCCAATACCGGAAGGATTAAAACACCCCTTTCCTCCCCGGCTTACGGCGGAGATCAATATAAAAAGTGATTTTGTGGATTGGATCGACAAAGGGAAAACCGAACCGGAAATACCCGTGATCATCCACTTTCCGGAAGGTATTAATTCCCTTATTGTCCGCTCCGGGGATATTCCGGGGAAACTTCTAGATCTTTCTGTCCAAAAAATTAAACAGTATCTGCGTCAGGGGAGAAATGCCAGCTACATGCAGCAAAAACTAGTTTCGATTTTTCGGCAGAAAGCGGTAACAGCAAAAAACCTGATAAAATCGATAATCACAACCAGCAGAGAGGTAATGCACACAATTCTGGAACCGACGGACTTTACTTTTCATTTCTGGACGCAGCTTTCTTCCCTGGTAATAAAGGATTATGCAGACAAAAGGGACAAATTGAGTGAAGAGCACTCCTACATTCAAGCCGCCTATTTCATCGGTTTCTACTGCGTCCATTTCAGGGCGAAGGTCCAGCGGGAAAAGGATGTTGAAGCATCGCTAAAGAATCTTGAACAGAATCTAAGAAAAAAACCTTTTGCGTTTACCCTAACGGATATTTATGGGTTCAAAGACAGCCGGGGGAACCTTCTCACCAGGAAGTACACAAAAAAAAATCTGCATACCTTTCTCGAAAAAAAAACAAAAAGCGAAGACCGAGAACTTCCTGAGCTTATCAGATTACGGGCCCCCAATAAGGCGGAATATTTTATCTACAAAGACCTTTACATCAAGCTGCTTCTCGATAAAATTGACCGGGCAAAAACATACTATCAACGTGAGTTATTGAATAAATGGGTTGATTTTCTTAAAGAGGAAAAAAAAGTCCCCGAAATGAAGGATGACAATAAATTTATTGATTATGTAGACAGCATAGTGACCCGGGAAGACCCTCTCCTTAAGGGACTTCTTAATTACAGCATCCTCTACCTTTTAGGTAAAGAGGTAAACATACAGGGACCCGCTAAGGATGATTATGAAAATTTATTCGAGTCCGGAAAAAAATCATTAGTACCCGTCCATAAGATTTTAGACCTGGACCGAAAAAAATTGCTATCCGAGGCAAAAATGCATGTTCCGTTTTGGCAAACAGTGCCGGTACTTCATCAAATTGTACTGTTTTTTAAAAGTCTCTTTACTCCGCCGACACAGAAGAAAACAAAGAAAAAGGCAAAGGGGGCGCCGGAAGCAAAAACGGGGGCAAAGTATTTTGGAGATGCCCCGGTAAAGGATTATTCTATACCGGCGAGCGGAACACACAGCAAACCGGGCTCTGAAGGAGCAACCTACAATGAAGCTCTAAGAGAACTTAAGGATGAGTTTTTAGAAGGAGAGGCGGATATCAATACCGCCTTAAAGGGATTAATCGAAGAATGGAACCCCCTGATAGACCCTGCGGCAAAACAGAACCTGGTGGAAGATGTTAACTCCTTTATCAGAGATTTCATGCGCAGGGTCCGGTCCGGATTCCGATTCAACCTTCCCCGTCCTCAGCGGATTCATGAAATGGCAAACCGATTAGTGATGAACGAAGCCTTTAATGAGATTCGCCGCAAGGACCGGTTAAAACGGTACATCGAACTGTACATCCTCAAGCTCTTAGAAAAAAAATAACGAGGCTAATCGGATTCATTCGCAGAATATTCTGACCAAAATTCCACTTCCGATAGCTGGAGCTGATTTTTCAAGATATGTATCCACAGGAAATCCGGTATCTCCCGCTCCATATCAAGATCAACCTTTGTAATCAGCACCTTGCCGTCATCCCGAATTTTGCGGAACCAGTGACAGTTCGTAGTCCTAAACCGTTCCCACCCGGAGGACTCGCAATACTCGAAAAGCTGCTTAAAGTTAGGCAATTTTTAGGAGCTCCTTAATCTCTTCTTTATCGTGACAGAGCAGCACCTGAATAATGTAAGGAAGGTGCTCCCGACGGTTCGACGACATAAGATAAAGCCCCCGATTCCGGAGGTACTCCTCCGAATAGAGGATTACGTCATCAATCAGCTGATCCACCGCTTCTTCCCTGGTTGCTCCATTTGCTCCAAAATTAAAGGGGGCAAGAGTAACAGTGACTGAATCATCAGCCTCAAGGATTACGTCAGTTCTAAACCCCGCTTTGACGATATCCTTCAAAGCCTTACTAAAAAGAGATGCAGAGATAAGCAGTGTGTCATCTTCGCTTGATTTTCTCCGCCGGATCAGCAGAGGCAGGTTATCCTGCACCTGATCGATAACGCCTGTAAACTGACTACGGGCGTCAGAAAAGCCGTATTCGAGTATCATAAATTTTCCCTCCCAGTTGCTAAAAAGAATATCCCAAAATTTAAAATTCGTCAATATTAACTATGCCTCATTCGAACACAGCAATTTCCGGCGATTACATTCACATATAAGAATTTAAATTATTATAATACAAATAATAAAATCAATCGGAATCGCCGGAAATTGCTCGATCGAATAAAATGAGAATTCCAAGCATGACATGAGTAAAAAGACAGTTCTAAATTGTAAATTTAGAATTGCTGTTTCCGAAAAGGAATTTCTCTGCTACTTTGAAGGCATGACCATACGAAATGCTATAAAAGAGCGCGGATTGACTATAGACGATGTACGCTGGTATATAAGTGAAGAGACGGCTAAGCGTCTCCTTACCTACGAAGATAAGGAGTACGAACTCAGCCGCCTTATCTGGTCCGGGCAGCTGGAAGATGACCTTTACGATATGGAGGAACGGTTTTTATCGGAGCTTCAAGAGAAAATCGATTCAGAAAGGATAGACGAACCCCGTCTGAATCTGATTTTATCAGAGATCGAAGCCGCAAAAAGAAGGCGGAGGAGTCAGGAACGTTAGACCTCCGCCTTTTTAAGCACCGCTCTGATATCGGCTTCTATCTTTTCAAGCTTTTCACGGACCTTGTTTTTTGCATCATATAGGTTCGCATCCTTGTACCTGCATGACGCATAAAACTTGATCTTAGGTTCGGTACCGGAGGGGCGGACGCTCACCACACTCTCATCCTCGAGCCGGAATTGAAGAACATTTGATGCCGGCAAGTCTATGTTTTTCTCCCGGATTCCAGCAGCAGTATCCACCGTTTCCTGAGTCAAAAAATCCTTGATACCGGTAACTTTCCGGTTACCCAAGGTCTCTGGAGGATTATTTCTAAAGGATTCCATGAGTTTCTTCATCTTCGGAAGTCCCTCCATACCCCTAAAGTATTGACTTATCATAATTTCTTCGAAGTATCCGTGTTCAAGGTAAATTTCATTCAACCGGTCCAGTAAAGACATCCCCTGCAGATGGTTGTAGAGGGCCATTTCCACCGTAAGAACAGTGGAAGAGATAGAATCTTTGTCTCTCACTTCCGAACCGATCATGTATCCGTAACTCTCCTCACCTCCCAGAATAAACGTTCTGCCGCTTTGCTCCTCTTCGAATTTCCTTATCAACGCCGCAATATGCTTGAAACCTGTAAGGGTATCGAAAACTTCTACACCGTACTTTTCCGCCACAAGGTTCTGCAGTTCAGTGGTCACGATGGTCTTTATAAAATATGGTTTTTCAGGCATCTTTCCCTGCTCAAACAGCGTAGAGAAAGCATAATCCGCCAAAAGAACACCCAGCTGATTACCTGTTATCAACGCGAACTCCCCCTGCGCATCCGGGACGGCGATACCGATACGGTCCGCGTCAGGATCGGTACCCACAACCAAATTCGAGTTCTTATCCTTACCCAGATGCAGTGCCATTTTAAGCGCAGAGGCCTCTTCGGGATTAGGGAACTCCACCGTGGGAAACTCACCATCCGGTTCCCGCTGTTCCGGCACCGTGGTAACCCCGAGACCCAATTCTCCTAACACCCGTTCCACCAGCATGGCCCCGGTCCCGTGCAGGGGGGTATAAACTAAATCGAAGGAAGAAGCTTCCTTCTTTTTAAACAGTTCCGGTCTAAGTGAGGCGTTTTTGGCCATCTCCACAAAATCATCGTCCACCTCACGGTCCACATACGAGAGTAGTTCCTTCTCAATTGCCTCATTCTCCTCCATCCGCGGGATAGGGGTCTGAACATTTTTAACTTCCTGAATAATTCCCTGGTCTTGGGGATGAACAATCTGAGCCCCATCGGACCAGTAAACCTTATATCCGTTATATTCCGAAGGATTATGGCTTGCCGTGAGAACTATTCCAGCAGTGGTCCTCAGTTTTCTCACCGCAAAGGAGAGTTCAGGAGTCGGACGAAGGGAGGTAAAAAGATAAGCTTTGATCCCATTGGCGCACATCACCAGGGCAGCTTCCAGGGCAAAGGTCTTAGAGTAGCGCCGTGAATCGTAAGCAATAACGACCGAAGGGTTTTCCGTCTGTTTGAGTGCATAGTTTGCAAGCCCCTGAGTAGCCCGGCGAATGACAAAGGTGTTCATCCTGTTGAGTCCGCCGCCGATTACCCCGCGGATTCCGCCTGTCCCGAACTCCAGCTCCGTGTAAAACCGCTCCTCCAGCTCATCCCACTTTTCCTGAGCCAATAAATCTTCTACTTGATCTTTAAAAACGTCGTTCTTTTCGTTTTTAATGTAATAATTAACCTTACGTTGCAGTTCATTTCGATCCATAATCTTTACATGCTCCTTTTCCTAATAATAAAACGGGTCAAATACAGCAAATCCCGGCGGCTCTGATTGATGTAATTTTCTATGTTGTAATCATTTACATTTTTCATTAAGAATGTAATCGCTGGAAATTGCCGGGTCATATTTACTTCCTTATATACTCCGGTATCTCCATGGGATCTGAAAACACCACCTCCGCTCCATGATTCCTGAGTATGCCGCTGCTCCGGTATCCCCAATCCACTCCCGCGGGAAACATTCCCGCGGCCTTCGCGGTTTTCATATCCACGTCGGAATCGCCGATATAAAGTATTTTTTCCGGGTGAACTCCCATCTCTTCAGCTGCTAAAAGCGCGCCCGCCGAGTCGGGTTTTCGGGGTATTTCCTCCATGAGCCCCCGAACCGAATGGAATCCACGTTCCGGAAAAACCGATGCAATAACCTGTTTAACTATTCCGTCAATTTTATTTGACAGGATCCCCAACTTGATATTTTCTCTGAACAGAAGATCCAGCATCCGGTTAATACCGGGATAAGGTTTCGTCTTCTCCACGGGATTTTCCGCGTAATGAATCTTCATCTCCTCTACACATTGCCGCACTTTTTCATCCGACGCATACTGCCTGGGAAGGGCCAGCCGTACCAGTTCCCTAAGCCCCCACCCCACCATATTGCGGTAGTCCTGCGCGGAATGAAGAGGAAAACCATGCTTTGCAAGCACCTTGTTCATGGCGCTTTTAATGTCTTCGATGGTATCCAGAAGCGTTCCATCAAGATCAAAAAGTATTCCCAGATATGTCATGTTGATAGTATAATAAGAGGACGTGAAAAAAAACAGATGTAACATACTCTACCTTGAACCTTTTTTTGGAGGATCCCATGAAAATTTTGCCATGGGGATAACAGAGCATTCCCGCAATCATATCAAGCTTGTCACTTTACCCGCCAGATTCTGGAAGTGGCGGATGCGGGGAGCGGCTCTCCAATTTTTTAAGATGGTGGATGATCCCGCGGCGTACGATCTTATCTTTGCATCGGACCTTATGTCCTACTCCGATCTCAAGGCTCTTTGGGGAAACCGCTGTCCTCCGGGGATTATCTATTTTCACGAAAATCAACTAACTTACCCCCTGCATCCGGGGGAACGTGTGGACTGCCGCGTTGTTTTTACCGATATTACCAACTGCCTTACCGCAGAAAAGGTCATATTCAACTCCAGCTTTCACAAAAATTCTTTTCTAAAGATGCTTCCTGAGTTTATCCGGAAGATGCCGGAGTTCCGGCCGACCTGGGTAATTGACGAGATCGAATCTAAAAGCTCTGTGATCTATCCGGGTATTTATACACCGCCGCCGCGGAAAGATGATCCGCATACACCAACAGGCGGAGACAAAGCAGGAAATGGTCCAATCATCATATGGAACCATCGATGGGAGTACGACAAAGATCCGGAACTGTTCTTCCGCACACTCTACCGGCTTGATGAAGAGGATATACCTTTTCATCTGGTTATCCTGGGAGAAAATATCCAAAAAGCACCTAAACCCTTTTTAACGGCCAAAGAAAATTTAGGAAAGAGAATTCTCCACTATGGATACGCAGAGGACCGGAATGACTATGTTGATTGGCTTAAGAGGGGTGATATCGTTGTTAGTACCGCTATCCAGGAAAACTTCGGCATATCGGTAGCAGAAGCTGTCGCGTACGGCTGCATACCCTTACTCCCGGAAAGACTCTCCTATCCGGAACTAATCCCTGAGGAGTACCATGATAAGTGCCTTTACCGTTCACCCGGGGAACTTTTAGACAAGCTGCGCTTATTATGCCTGGGGGAAATTTCCGTGCGTCGGCAAAAATTAGCGGAAAAGATGCGGGAGCATTCCTGGGTAGTCCGAATCGGGGAGTTTGACAGAACGTTCGAGGAAATGGCCGGTATATCCGGGTGTGGTCATGGATAAGCTGCTGCATGAATTATGGGTAATAATAAAAAGATTAGTTTTAATGACTACTACGAAAACCTTTTTCCCGGCCGCTGGAACCTGATAAAGAAGCAGCTTGCCGAAGATCCGGTCTACACTTTCCTCGAAAAGGGCCTGAAAAAATCTTACTATCTGGATGAGGCATCCGCGCAGGCGGCGGAATCTCTGGGTGTTGAACCGGAAGACCGGGTGCTGGACATGTGCGCAGCTCCCGGGGGAAAAGCTCTGATCCTTGCGGGAAAGCTGGGAAACGGGATGCTCACCGTAAATGACCGCTCCGCCGCAAGAACAGCGCGGTTAAAGCGGGTTCTCAAGGAACACTTGCCTGAGGAGCTGTTCGCAAGGATAAAGATAACGAGCAGGGATGCTTCCCGCTGGGGACTCCATGAAAAAAACGTTTACGACAAGGTGCTGTGTGATGTCCCCTGCTCCTCCGAACGTCATGTCCTCTCATCCCCACAGCATCTGGCTTCCTGGAGCCCCAAAAGAACCAAGAGACTAGCTATAGAAGAATACGCGATTCTCACTTCCGGAATTACCGCGGCGAAACCGGGAGGAAGAATCCTGTACAGTACGTGCGCTCTATCGCCTTTGGAAAACGACAGGGTCATAGAGAAAGCGGTTAAACGGTGGGGAAAGCAGATTCACATAGAGGAAGCAACCGCTCCCTGGGGAGAGAAGACCCAGTACGGCTGGCAGATATGGCCGGATGAAGCCGGCGGAAGAGGACCAATTTACTTTGCCCGAATAGCTAAGCTAGAAATCGATGGAAACCCCTAAAAGGCTGCGGGACGCTTCCTGAAGCTTTTTTCTCCGGGATTCGTACTCTTCTCTGATCCGGTGTATCTTTGCTTCAGAGAATTCCAGTTTTAAGTTTCCCGCGGTACCTGATGATTTTCTATTTGCAATGGTATCTTCCGGATTTAAATTGGATAGGGTTGCTAACTTCCCTGCCACCTGCATATAAGCGTCCCGGAAGGGGATTCCCTTTTCCACGAGTTTAAAAGCTTCATCAGCTGCAAAAATGTCGGGAGTAAATGACCTCCGAAGAGTTTCCTGATTAACCTGTATTTTTTCGACGGTAAGACGCATGGCCAGAAGACAATCATCCATCAAAGGAAAACTCCTTACAAGGGGTTCTTTTGTTTCCTGAAAATCACGGTTGTATCCGGAAGGAAGCGAACGGATAACATTCTTAATGCGGTATGCCCAGGATGATAATGTGCTCGATTTGGCCCGAATTAATTCCAACACATCCGGGTTCATTTTCTGGGGCATAATACTTGAACCGCTGCAGAGTTCCGGTGGAAGGTGAAAAAAGCCGAACTCCGGCATGGAAAATGTAATAAGGTCCTGGGACATCCGGGAAAGCGTTATCCCCATATTATCCAGAGATTCCAGAATCATCCCCTCCGTTTTACCCCGGGAATTCTGGACCCCTAAAACGTTGTTTTGAACCTCCCGGAAACCGAGTCTCCGGGAAACCATTTCACGGTCCAGGGCCAGGGGTACACCGTATGCCGCGGCTGATCCTAAGGGGCTCCGGTCGTTTAACCGGTAGGCTGTTTCGACCATCTCCAGATCGTCCAGGAGGTTTTCAAGGTACGCTCCTGCCCACAATCCGACAGAGGAAGGCATTGCCGTTCTGGTATGGGTGTAGCCGGGCATGGGAATACCGGCGTTCTCCCGGGCGAAACTGAGCAGGGCCCGTCCTAAACTTACCGCTTCTTCGCTGCACCGTATTAGACATGATTTGCTAAAAAGTCTCAAAGCGGCTAATACCTGGTCGTTCCGGGAACGGCCGGTGTGGATACGTTTTCCGGCATCACCGATTCTCTCTATCAGGTCGTTCTCTATAGCGGTATGGCAGTCTTCCTGGGAAGGATCGATACGGAACTCCCCCTTATTATACCGGGTCATGATGGAGGCAAGCCCCTCTTTTAAGCTTTCCGCTTCTTCCATCCGGAGTATTCCCGCGGATGCAAGCATCTCCGCGTGGGCGGCACTTGCCATTAAGTCCCAGGGAAGGAGGTTCATGTCCAGGATATAGTCCTCTCCAGTGGTGAATGCATCGATCCTTCTGTCTATGTCGTACTGTTTCTGCCAAAGTTTTGCCATTATTATTATCCTCTGCGTGCGTAAGTTTCACTTTACATGTTTTCTATAGGGAGAGTATAATGTAAAAGAATTCAATGCAAGGAGGATTCCGATGAGAATCAGCCCGCAGGAAATTATCCTCATACTGGTAATTTTTCTCCTCCTCTTCGGCGCAAAAAAACTTCCCGATGCCGCACGGTCCATTGGAAAGGCCTTTAAGGCTTTTAAACGGGAAATGAAGGATATGCGCAGCGATTTGGAAGTTCCCGAAAATGAAACAAACAATAAAAACGATAAACAAAGCTGATATCCGTAATGGATTTTAGTTTTATCGACCATCTTGAAATTCTTAGGAAGAAACTGATTGTTTCTATTTTCATTTTTTTAGTTGCAGCTGCAGTTTCACTGGCATTTGTGCGGGAACTTTTCGATTTCCTGACCCAGCCAATCCGGGGAATGGATATTGATCTGGTCTACATCAAACCTCAAGAGAAGGTACTCACCTACTTAAGAACAGGGTTGTTTTTCGGGGCGGCAGCGGCGCTTCCCGGGATAACGGTGGAACTTAGTTCCTTTATCTTCCCGGCCCTTAAACGATCTGAACGGGGTATGTTTTATGCAACGGTTTTCCTGGCTCTTTTCTTCTACTTAGCCGGTATTGTCTTTGCATACACAATTATACTGCCCTTTGCGATAACCTTTTTCGGGACATTTTCCGCAGGAGACGGTATCCGGCCCCTCTGGAGCATCGGAGCATACTTCCGTATCGCAAGCTCCATCATCCTTGCCATGGCATTTGTCTTTCAGCTTCCCTGCATTCTGCTCTTCCTTATCCGGACTGGTATTGCATCTCCCCATGGTGTTGCCCGTTATAGAAAGCATGTGATCATCGGCATCCTCTTTGCGGCGGCATTTCTTACACCTCCGGATGTCTTTACTCAAATCGTAGTGGGAAGCGTACTGGAGCTTCTCTTCGAAGGAACCCTTTTAGCGGGTAAATTGATGGTGAAAAAGAAAAAGGAGAGAGAGCTGTATGAACAGACGTGAGTTCCTTAAACGTTTGCTCCGTTACGGCACCGCCGGCGGGGCGCTGCTCTTAACCAATCCCGTAAGGCTTCTCGGGGACGCGGACGAACCCGCGGGTTACCCGGACCTCGCTGCCGTGAGAAACGGTGAACCCGACGTGATGTTGGACCGGGCGCTGGAATCCCTGGGGGGGATGGAACGCTTCGTAAAACGGGGTGACAAAGTTGCGGTAAAACCCAACATGTCCTTCGGCGTTGAACCGGAAGGCGCCGCCAGCACCAATCCCCTTCTGGTTAAGCGTCTCATCGAGCACTGTTTTAATGCGGGCGCTTCCCGGGTCTACGTTTTCGATCATCCCCTAGACGCATGGAAACGGGCCTATGAAGTTAACCGAATGAATTGGGCAGCGGAAGAAGGAGGAGCTACCCTCGTTCCGGGACATACTTCCGGTTACTATCAGGAGGTAACGGTGCCGGGCGGAAAGATACTTACATCCACAAGGGTACACGAAATCCTCCTGGAATCTGATGTGTTCATCAACGTCCCCATATTAAAACATCACGGCAGCACCGGAATCACCTGCGCCCTTAAAAACCTTATGGGGGTTGTCTACAATCGGAGCTATTATCATTCCCGGGGACTCAATCAGTGCATCGCCGATTTTCCCCTCTACCGTAAACCGGACCTGAACATAGTGGATGCATACCGGGTATTGATGAGCGGCGGTCCCCGGGGGTCATCCTACAGGGCCGAAGTTGATCGCAAGAAAATGCTGGTGGCTTCCCCGGACATAGTGGCTGCCGACACTGCGGCGGTAAAAATTTGGGGAACGGATCCTATGGATATACCATACATCCGGTATGCCCGGGATCACGGTTTAGGTACGATGAATCTGGACTCGCTCAATATTGACAGGATCGTTGTATGACGGGGATTAGGAAGGGAAAGCATCCGGTAAGAATTATCCGTATCATCGCTGCCGCCGCAGTTTTTATCCTATTTCTTATGGTGCTCATTTCGGGGACCATGATTTTCGCCCCCCTTCGGAACGTACTTGTCTCCCTCCAGCTCTTTCCTGCTTTCATCAACTCTGTCCTCTCCGGAACCGCAGTGCTCATCTTGTCCTGGGGCGGGATTCTCCTCTTAACCTTACTCTTCGGAAGGTTCTACTGCTCCGTTCTCTGTCCCCTGGGGATCCTCCAGGACATATTCATATTCTTAAGCCGCCGCCCGGAAAAAAAGGCATTCCGGTACGGCAAAGAGAAGGTATGGATCCGATTTCCTGTCTTTCTAGCCGCTCTGACAGCGGCGTTTTTCGGGTCATTTATACTGATCGATTTACTGGAACCTTACAGCTTCTTCGGGAGAATCATCCACGACATAGGCCGCCCTTTGACCGCCCTGGGCAGCCTGGGAATAAACAGGATACTCCGTAAGTTCGAAATCTTCACCTCGCCCTGGATTCATCCTCTGAATGTCCCTCTCCTTTTTTTAACCGCCGGAATGTTAACGGTTGTAGGTATTGCCTCTGTAAAAAGGGGACGGTGGTTCTGCAACACCCTCTGTCCCGCGGGAACCGTCTTAAGTATTCCGTCCCGCTTCTCCCATTTCCGGATTCGGCTGAAGGAGGATTCCTGCATCCAATGCGGAAAGTGCGAAGGGGTATGCAGGGCCGGATGCATCGA
This sequence comes from uncultured Spirochaetales bacterium, assembly GCA_964618265.1. GTDB lineage: Bacteria > Spirochaetota > Spirochaetia > CAYLLE01 > CAYLLE01 > CAYLLE01. Next base: position 228,474 of record CAZUAE010000001.1, read on the forward strand.
TTCAGAGACTAAACGGGTAGATAACGGAAACTGTGTAGCCTGTTTCGACTGCCTCGGTATCTGCCCCACCGGTGCCCTCGGCTATTCCGGAAACATCATTCCAGCTCCCAAAAAGGACCCCCCCTCCCCTGACGGTATAAGCAGGCGGGATTTCCTCCGGAGGATGGGGAGAGGTTCCGCTGCCGGAGCCGCTCTGTCATCATTTCCCGTCTCCTTTCTACTGAAAAAACGGACCGCGGCGTGGGACGGAACACCGGTAGTCCCGGCATCACCCCCCGGTTCCGGCGGCATTGTCCGGTTTACCGGCCGGTGTACCGCGTGCCACCTCTGCGTCAGCCGCTGTCCGACCCAGGTTCTGCAGCCGTCCTTATCGGAATACGGACTGGAGGGGATGTTCCAGCCGGTGATGGATTACAGCAACGGCTTCTGCGATTATCAGTGCAACATATGCAGTCAGGTATGTCCCACCGGAGCTATAAAACCGGTAACCCTGGAAAAAAAGCGGGAGATACAAATCGGTGAAGTCCGCTTTATCCGGGACCGCTGCGTAGTCTTCTCCGAGGAGACCGCCTGCGGAGCGTGTGCCGAGATGTGCCCTACCCACGCGGTTCACATGATACCGTACCGCGGTCACCTTACCCAACCGGAAACGGATGTGACCCTCTGTATCGGCTGCGGAAACTGCGAATACGCATGCCCGGTGGAGGGAAAAAAAGCGATCTATGTGGAAGGAAAAAAAACCCACAGCCTAAGGCGGGTCCCTGAACGGGAAAAACCTGTCCGAAAGGAAGAACCAGCTGAAGAACCCGAAACTGATACCGGAGAGGACAGCAAGAAGGGATTTCCTTTTTAAAGACAGGATGGATGTATCAGCCGCAGCGGTATTAAACCGCCGCAACCTCATTAGATTTCGCGAATACCAGCCCGTCGGCACCTGCAGTCATAAGCACCGTATCGCCCTCCGCAAATTCACCCGATAAAAGCTTTTTTGCCAGAGGATTCTGCACCATCCGCTGAATAGTCCGCTGGAGGGGCCTTGCGCCGAATGCCGGATCGTAACCCTCCCGGGCGAGCAGCTCCTTCGCTTCCTGATCACACTGAAGTGAAATTTTCCGTTCTCCGAGCCGTTTTTCGAGTCTTCTGAGTTCCAGATCTACGATTTTGAGAATCTCATCCTGACCGAGTCTCCGGAACAGGATAGTTTCGTCCAGACGGTTTAAGAACTCCGGTCTAAAGGTGGATTTTAGAAGACCGTCGATTTGCGGTCGGATGGACTCCACATCTTCGGTCTGAAGGATGATATCGCTTCCCAAATTGCTGGTTAGAATGACAATGGTGTTTTTAAAGTCCACGATTCTCCCCTGCCCGTCGGTGAGTCTTCCCTCATCCAGGAGCTGTAAAAGGACGTTGAATACATCGGGATGGGCCTTTTCGATCTCATCGAAGAGGATGACCGAATAGGGCCTCCGCCTTACCACCTCGGTCAGCTGTCCTCCCTGATCGTATCCTACATAACCCGGAGGAGCACCAATCAGCCGGGAAACTGAATATTTCTCCATATATTCACTCATATCGATACGGGTAAGGGCGCGTTCGTCGCTGAACAGAAAGTCCGCTAAAGTTTTGGCAAGTTCTGTTTTCCCGACCCCGGTGGGACCAAGGAACAGAAACGTTCCAAAGGGTTTGTTAATGTCGGAAAGTCCGCTCTTGTTCCTCCGGATCGCGTCGGACACCGCGGTGATGGCAGGTTCCTGTCCAACCACCCGCCGGGAAAGAATTTTTTCCAACTGCAGTAGTTTCTGCATTTCTGAAGCAAGCATTTTAGAGACGGGGATACCTGTCCAGGTGGAAACCACCTGGGCTATATCTTCCTCACTTACCTCTTCCCGCAGAAGCTGCCGCTCTCCCTGAAGCTTCTTGAGTTTTTCGGACTCCTCCTTAAGTTCCGCTTCCGCGCCGGGTATGAGACCGTGTTTTATTTCAGCTGCTTTGTTAAGATTCCCTTCCCGTTCATGACGGATTTCATCGGTATTGAGTTCTTCTATTTTCTGCTTTAAATCCCGGATACGGTCGATGATCTTTTTCTCGTTCTGCCACTGCATCCGCATGGCGCCCCGTTTCTCTTCGAGCTCGCCAAGCTCCCGCTCTATTTTCTCAAGGCGCTCCCTGGAGGCCTCGTCTTTCTCTTTGGACAGGGCCTGTTTTTCTATGTTGAGCTGCAGGACACGCCGTTCCAGTTGGTCCAGTTCTATGGGCTGGCTTTCAATCTCCATCTTCAGTCTGCTTGCGGCCTCATCCACTAAGTCGATAGCCTTATCGGGCAGGAACCTGCTGGTAATGTAGCGGTCCGAAAGCATCGCCGCTGCAATCAGAGCTTCATCAGCAATTCGGACACCGTGATGAACCTCGTAGCGTTCCTTGAGGCCCCGTAGAATGGCTATGGTATTCTCGACGGAAGGTTCTCCGGTAAAGACTGTCTGGAACCGTCTTTCGAAGGCTGCGTCCTTCTCGATGTGCTTCCGGTATTCATCAAGAGTAGTGGCTCCGATGGCCCGTAATTCTCCCCTGGCAAGGGCCGGTTTAAGCAGGTTCGACGCATCCACGGAACCTTCGGCGGCACCTGCGCCTACAAGAGTGTGAAGTTCATCGATGAAGAGAACGATACTTCCTTCGGATTGAGATATTTCGTTAATAACCGCTTTAAGGCGTTCCTCGAACTCACCGCGGAATTTCGTTCCCGCAACCAGGGCACCGAGATCCAGGGCAAGCACCCGCTTGTTCTTAAGAGAATCGGGAACATCACCGGAAACGATACGTCTGGCTAACCCCTCCACGATAGCTGTTTTTCCGACCCCCGGTTCTCCGATTAGGACCGGGTTGTTCTTGGTCCGCCGGGATAGAACCTGCATCACCCGGCGGATCTCCTCGTCCCTGCCGATAACGGGATCCAGCTTTTCTTGGCGCGCTAAAGCGGTCAGATCGCGGCAGAACCGGTCTAAGGCTTGATATTTATTTTCGGGATTCTGGTCGGTTACCCGCTGATTGCCCCGAACGTCCTGCATTGCCTTAAGGACTTCGTCCCGGGTAACCCCGAAAGTCCTGAGCATATCGGAAACAGGTCCCTTTTCAGAGACCATAGCCAAAAATAGATGCTCTGTGCTTACATATTCATCCTTTAGGTTATCCGCTTCTCCCTGGGCTTTGGCTAAAAGCCGGGAAACAGCGGGAGAAAGCTGCATTTGAGCGTTTTCTCCGTACACCTTCGGCTTATTCTTGAGGACCGCGTCCACATCAGCTTCCAGTTGATCCCGGGAAACCCCCATACGGTCCAAAAGGGGCGGTATAATTCCTCCTTCCTGCTGCAGGAGCGCTAAAAGGAGGTGTTCTTTATCCAGGGTTGAATGATCGTATCTATGCACCAGGGAAGTCGCTTCCTGGATAGACTCCTGGGCTTTGACTGTCAATTTATCGTAATTCATCTGCGTATTAACCTCTTTTTATTGTATTATTAATAGAAATTACAACAATATCACTATTTTTTAATTTATATTTTCACATATAAAATAAAACCTCCCCGGGGGGGAGTCAATAGAAAAATGATATGCTATATTTAACTACATGAAAATTCCCGTTAGAAAAACAGTTTTAGACATCCAGCCTTATACCGCCGGCAAGAAGAAAGCAGGATGTATCAAACTATCTTCCAATGAAAACCCCTACGGCTCGAGCCCGAAGGCGCTGGAGGCAGCAGCAGAATCTCTCGAAGAAACTTATATCTATCCCGACAAAAATTCCATGGCAATAAAGAAGCAGCTTGCGGACCATCTGGACTTGAACGCGGATGATTTTATTATCGGAAACGGCTCCGATGAGATTTTTGTTATGGCGGCCGGTGCATTCTGCGAGCCCGATGAAAAGGTGATTACCGCGGGAAGCACATTCAGCACCTATGCCTTTGCGGCATCCCTTTTCGGAGGAAAAACGTTAACGGTCCCGCTAAGGGAAGGAAAATTCGATCTTCAAAGAATTCTTAAGGTTGCAGATGATAAAACCAGAATTGTTTTTATCTGTAATCCCAACAATCCCACGGGAACATATGTATCTATGAATGAGCTTAAAAATTTCATGGAAGCACTTCCAAAGAACATTCTGGTGATAATAGATGAAGCCTACGCAGAATTTGCCGATGCCGATGACTTTCCGAAGCCCAAGGATTTACTGCAATACGAAAACATTCTGATTACCCGCACTTTCTCAAAGCTGTACGGACTCGCGGGTTTCAGGATCGGTTACGGTTTTTCACTGTCAGCAGGTATAATAGATGCGCTTAACCGGACCAAGCAGCCTTTTAACATAAACATCCCGGCAGAAAGGGCCGCATGCGCAGCCCTTTCCGATTCAGAATTTGTCATGGAGACACTTCACAATAACCGCGAACAGAAAACTGTCCTCTATGACTTTCTTGATTCCGCGGCATGTACCTATTATCCCAGCCAAAGTAATTTTATATGCATAAAAACCCCTTTAGGTTCTCAAAAGACTGCTTCGCTGATGGAGGATCAGGGATTAACAATACGGCCTCTTTTGTCTTTTGGGATGCCTGAATGGATCAGAGTCACCATCGGTACTCCGGAACAGAATGGTCTTTTTATGAAAGTTTTCCGTGAGGTAATGGGAAAATGATTTCTCTGTTATCCTTCATACTATCGGTGGCAACAGCTTTCCTGGGGCTCTACCTGGTATACCGACGCTACCGTCTTAATCACGACCGTCAGAAACTCATACGTAAAACAGGACTATACGGTTTTTTAGCAGTCATATTGGCGGGAATCGCAGAAATAATCCTGATTGAGCTGATTTCTCCGGCTGCTTCGGTTCTGGATATAATAATCCGGGCATTTTTAATATCAGCCTTAATTGAAGAAACGGTAAAATATCTCGCTTTTAGAGCAGCAGTTTTTCCCTCTCCCATTTTTTCCACTGTCCGGGAAGGTATTTTTTACGGGTTAGGGGTCGGTTTGGGGTTTTCAATTTTAGAAAACGCCCTGTACTGGCTGTTCCAGCCGTCCCTTACCTTTCTGAGAGGAATCACCTCGGTGCCGCTTCACGGAGGAACCGCCATATTGATGGCGTTTTTTGCTTCTAAATCGGCATGCAAGGGAAAACCTGTCACTTTACGCGGTATCTTATTGGCTGTTCTTTTCCACGGAGTTTATAATTTTCTTATTTTGGCGGGAACACCATGGAAATTTTTATCTGCGGGAGTTCTTGTGATTCTTGCCGCTTACTGCGTCTTTTTATTCCGGAAATCGTGATCTTTTAACTATAACCAGGCAGGAGGAAACTGTGAAGAAAATTCGCAAAACAAAAATTGTGGCTACCCTCGGCCCCGCTACGGAATCCAGGGAGGCCATGGAAAAATTACTCAATGCAGGAATGAATATTGCCAGATTCAATTTTTCTCATGGTACCCACGATTACCATAAAAAGCTGATGAAGACCCTTAGAGAAGCTTCCCGGGAGACGGATATTCCCGTAGCTATCATGCTGGATACAAAAGGACCGGAGATACGGACTGGTATGATAAGGAATGATGAAAAAATCACTCTGAATCAGGGAACCAAAATCACCTTGACCACACAGGAGGTAGAAGGCACTCCGGAGATGCTGTCTATCTCTTATAAAAAACTGCCGGAACAGATCAGCTCAGGAAGCCACATCTTCATTGCCGATGGTCTTATCAACCTGGAAGTACTATCGGTACAAGGTACCGAAATGGAATGCCGGGTTGTGGCGGGAGGTACCATCGGTAGCCGGAAAAACGTAAATATTCCGGGAATCCACGTAGATCTTCCTACGGTTACGGAAAAGGACCGTAAGGACATCATCTTTGGAATCGAACAGAATATTGATTTTATCTCAGCATCATTTATCCGACAGGCGGAAGATGTCATCACCATAAAAAATATAGCCGAGGAAAAAGGCAGTTCTGTAAAAGTAATTGCAAAGATAGAAAATCAGGAAGGGATCGATAATATAGATGATATTGTTCGAACCGCCGACGGTATAATGGTTGCACGGGGAGATTTAGGGGTACAGCTTGAAACGGAACGGATTCCCCTGGCACAAAAAATGATTATTAAAAACTGTAATACCTCGCGAAAACCGGTCATTACCGCAACGCAGATGCTGGATTCAATGATCAATAATCCCAAACCCACCCGGGCGGAACTAACCGATGTGGCGAACGCGATCTTTGACGGTACCGATGCGGTAATGCTTTCCGGTGAGACCGCTACAGGTAAATACCCATTCGGTGCAGTGGAGATGATGGACCGGATCGCCAGATCGGTAGAGAATTCAGAGGAATATATCAGCAAAATGGAAGGATTCTTCACACTCCACCGAAATTCCGATGACATTGGTTTAGCTGTCGCCAAAGCCGCGTATCTTGTAGCTACGGAAGTGGGAGCGCGGGCTATAATTACTCCAACAATACGGGGAAACAGTCCAAGAATCATCAGCTCTTTCAGGCCCCGCCAGATAATCCTGGCTGTGAGTCCCGCCGCTGAAGTGCGCCGGCAGCTCCTCCTTAACTGGGGTATTTTCCCCTTGGAGGCAGAACAGGTGCAGGATTCCGACGAGATGATGCACAACGCCTTAAAGGCTGCTTTTACCGGAGGTTACATAAAAAAACTTGACCGGGTTGTGACAGCAGCCGGCATCCCCGTGAATTCACCTCTAATGCTCAATACTATTAAAGTGCACTTCCTTGGTAATATCCTGAACCGGGGGCACAGGGCCTTTGGAGCTACCTGTTCCGGCCGAATTATCAAAGCAGCTTCACCCGAAGAAGCCAAAAGAGAAGTCGCGGGATACACGAATCCCATTTTGTTGGTGAAAAATCTGGACAAGGGGTACCGGGAGGTAATACCTAAGCTTCGAGGTATTATCCTGGAGGGAAGGTCGGAACTTTCCGAGGAAGATATCCGGGTACTAAATGACAGGATCGTCTTGATTGCCGAAGTACCCGGAGCTTTCGATACACTGGAGGAGCAGCTTTTAGTGAGTCTGGACGGTCAGGAGAAGATCATTTATGAGGGGTATGTAGCGTTTTAGAATTACTGTTCAGCAAGCAGCTTGCCTTGTATCCTACAATAATGTAGGATACCCGTATGAGTTCTCAACTAAATACATACAACGGAAAAGATCTAGGAGAGCTTTCTCTCCTCTTTGAAATAAGTCAGATCCTCGATCAAAGCATGGATCTAAAACAGGTTGTACATCCGGTACTTAAAGCAGTTGCTGAACATTTGGGTATGCAGCGGTCCACCATAACCCTTTTAGACCGTAAGACCGGAGAAATATTCATCGAGGCGGCATATGGTTTATCGGTAAGTCAGAAGGAGAAAGGAAAGTACCGTCTAGGGGAAGGTATCACCGGAAAGGTAGTCCAAAGCGGAAGCCCTATGGTTATCCCCCGAATTTCGGATGATCCGCAATTTTTAAACCGCACAGGCGCCAGAAAGGGTCAGAGGAAAAAAGATATCTCCTTTATCTGTGTTCCCATAAAAATCGGCAATCAGACCTTCGGAGCCCTCAGCGTGGATGCTCTTTCGGCCACGAGCAGCCTCGATCAAGCGATGCGGCTTCTATCTATCATAGCCTCCATGATTGCCCAGGCGGTAAAAATCCGGCAGAATGTGATGGAGGAACGGAAACGGCTTATGGAGGAGAACACCCGTCTGCAGGCGCAGCTTGAGGATCGGTTCAAGCCTTCAAACATAATCGGCAACTCCGCCACTATGCAGAACGTCTTTGACATGATTGCACAGGTTTCACGAAGCGAAACGACTGTACTGATTCGGGGAGAAAGCGGCACCGGAAAGGAGCTGGTTGCCCACGCCATCCATTATAACAGCGGCCGGGCAGACAAACCCCTTATCAAGGTAAACTGCGCGGCCCTGCCCGAAACGGTTATCGAAAGTGAACTCTTCGGTCACGAAAAAGGCGCTTTCACCGGCGCGGTTTCAGAACGGAAAGGCCGTTTTGAATTAGCACATGGCGGTACAATTTTTTTAGATGAAATAGGAGACCTTTCCGCCGCGACACAAATCAAGCTGTTAAGGGTTCTGCAGGAAAAGGAGTTTGAGCGGGTAGGAGGAAACAAGACGATCAGGTGCAATGTACGGGTAATTGCCGCTACCAATAGAAGTTTGGAAGAACTGATGGAGAAGAACCTCTTCCGGGAAGATCTCTACTACCGGCTGAACGTGTTTCCCGTCCACATTCCCCCGCTGCGGGACCGGAAGAGCGATATCCTGCTCCTTGCCGATCACTTTATAGAAAAATACAATCGACAGAACAACCGGACGGTAAAAAGGATATCTACTCCCGCCATCGATCTTCTCATGAACTACCACTGGCCGGGAAATGTCCGGGAACTCGAAAACTGTATCGAACGGGCAATTCTTCTAAGCGTTGACGAGGTAATCCACTCGCATCATCTGCCTCCCAGTTTGCAGTCCGCGGAATCTACTGATACCCGCCTTCACGGGACACTGCCGGAAACCCTGGAAAACCTTGAAAGAAGTCTGATTCTAGACGCCCTCAAGTCCGCAAAAGGAAATATGGCCAAGGCCGCCCGGCTTCTCGGTATAACGGAACGGATCATAGGACTGCGGATTAAGAAACATTCAATCGATCCCGGAAACTTTAGACAGGAGAAACCACTGCAGCACTATACACAAAGAAACAGTATATAATCCTGTAAAATGTATGGACGGCTTCGGCAGCCAGCCGTCCATACATTTAGGTATGATTACATCTTTATACCTACAAATTTGTAGCTATCTTCTAAACACCATACCATTACGTAGACAGCATGCTTATCTTTTAATAATACTTAATTTCTTATTCAGTAAACAATTAGACCCCATAAATCCGATTTTTTAATCATCCTGTATGATTTGGCACGGCATCGGCAATAGCGGATGACATATATACACAAATCACAGGAGGATTGAATGAAGTTCAAGGTAATAATTTTTGGGGTGATACTGATTGCGGTAGCCGGCTTTGCCCTCTCCGGACAGGATGTAATGGATAAGGCTATGAGCCTTACTTTCTCAGACGAAGAATCCCTCGGGGCCTTCCTGGAATCTCCGGCCAGTCCGGGAATGAATAAAACCGCGGTAACCAGGCTTTTCATCTCCATGGATATGCTCTGGCTTATTCTATCTGCGGCTTTAGTTTTTCTTATGCAGGCGGGATTCGCCATGGTGGAGACCGGTTTGACCCGGGCTAAGAATGCGTCAAATATTCTTATGAAAAATTTGATGGATTTTTCCGCGGGAGCAGTCATCTACTGGGCAGTTGGATGGGCGGTAATGTACGGAGCAAGCAAAGCGGGTATTATAGGGGCAAATCAATTTTTTCTGGTAGGAGCTGACAGTACTGTACTAAGGGACTGGATGTTCCAAGTAGTTTTTGCCGCGACAGCTGCAACTATCGTCTCGGGCGCTATGGCGGAAAGAACCAAGTTTACCTCGTACATCATCTATACAGTATTCATCTCGGGGTTGATCTATCCGGTCTCCGGACATTGGATTTGGAGCAGTTCGGGATGGCTGGGCACCCTTGGTTTTCATGATTTTGCCGGCTCCACTGTTGTGCATTCTGTTGGCGGATGGGCCGCTTTAGTGGGGGCTATGATGCTGGGACCACGAAAGGGAAAATACATTACGGTAAACGGAACGACAAGCACAAAAGCCATCCCGGGACACAACATGCCCCTGGCTGCATTAGGAGTTTTTATACTGTGGTTCGGCTGGTACGGGTTTAACGCCGGCAGCACCCTTTCGGGAACCGATCCGGCAATTGCCCACGTAGCAGTGACGACAACACTCGCTGCAGCCGCGGGAGCCGTAGCGGCCATGTTCATATCATGGATATGGTTTGGCAAACCTGACCCCAGTATGTCTTTAAACGGCGCTCTTGCGGGGCTTGTTGGAATTACCGCGGGCTGTTTTGTTGTCAGCCCCCTTGGTTCTGTTATCATCGGATTGATTGCAGGTATTTTGGTAGTCCTTTCCGTGGAGTTTATCGACAAAGTCCTGCACATAGATGATCCTGTCGGGGCCGTATCTGTCCACGGTGTCTGCGGTGTGTGGGGTACCGTAGCGGTAGGTCTATTTGCCGACGGAGTCAACAATTCCGAAATCGTCGGCCTTTTTTATAAGGGAGGAGTAAAGCAGCTGGGTATACAGGCACTTGGTGTGGCGGCTGTTTTTACCTGGGTGATGATAACCTCTTTTATTTTGTTTGCATTGATTAAGATGGTTACAGGACTCAGAGTATCTGAAAAGGAAGAGCTGCAGGGTCTTGATATCGGTGAACACGGTGTGGAATCCTACAGCGGATTTCAAGTCTTTACAAACATGTAGGGAGGCAGAACAGCAATGAAGTTAATAGTAGCGTATATTCAGCCCCATAAGCTGAATGATGTAAAGGAAGAACTGTATAAATCAGAAGTGTATAAAATATCGGTAACCAATGCCTTAGGCTGCGGACAGCAGAAAGGCTACACAGAATCGTACCGGGGGGTTGCCATCGAGGTAAACCTGCTTAAGAAAACCCGGATAGAAATAGGGGTCAACGATAATTTTGTAAAACCCACCGTGGATGCCATCATCCGGGGAGCCCGAACAGAAGAAATCGGTGACGGTAAGATTTTTATACTGCCCATGGAGGATTGTATCCGTATAAGGAGCGGTGAAACCGGCGAGGAGGCAATCGGCTGAACCTATACGTGTAAAAAATCACGCTTCCCCCCGCGCCAAAAAGCGCTTCCGCGGGCGCCCCGGGGGAAGCGGCAGTTACTCCATCATTATTTATCCAGAAATTCCTCCCTAATGGTACCGAAGTTTTACATTCACTGAAAAAACGGATAGTATCGAGTTCGTAAAACCGATAATATAGGAAGTAAATTTTGAAAACATACCTTGAATGCTACCCTTGTTTTTTCCGTCAGGCTGTTGAAGCATCCCGCCTAACCGGTCTCGATGACAAATCCACCAGACAAATTCTAATTGAAATAGGCAAAACCCTGGAAAATTTTCCTCTTGATGCTAATCCTCCGGAGATGGCGGTTACTATCCACCGGCTGGTAAAGGAAAAGGCCGGGATTTCCGATCCTTACCGCAGACAGAAACAGGAAAGCACGGAAATGGCTCTGAAAATTCTTCCGGATATCCGGAAAAACCTTTCCAAGGCGGACGACCCGCTTCTTATGGCTGTACAGTTTTCAGTAGCCGGCAATATAATCGATTTCGGCGTAAAGAAGGCTGATACGTTCGAAGAAGACATTACAAAACTTATCCATATGGAAGAACGCATTATAGAGGAGGAAGAAGACAGATTCTTTCAATACGATGCCTTCAGAGAATCCTTAGAGAATGCCCGGGAAATAATTTATCTTGGGGACAACGCAGGAGAAACGGTATTCGACCGCTTATTAATAGATGAAATCCATACCCGCAATCCGGATGTAAATATCATTTACGCGGTCCGCGGTACACCAATTATTAACGATGCGGTGATGGAAGATGCTCATCAAGCCGGACTGCAGAGCTCAGCACAGCTTATCTCCAGCGGAACTGATGGGCCGGGAACACTTTTAGACCGCTGCAGCGAAGCGTTTCTCGAAAAATTTTATAACGCGGATATGATAATCAGTAAAGGACAGGGGAACTACGAATCCCTGTCGGGAACTTCGTATCCGATTTTCTTTTTGCTTATTGCGAAATGCCCGGTTGTTGCGAACCATGTGGGCTGCAGAAAAGGAGATTTTCTCCTGCTTGATAATAAGACACAGAAGTGAGACAAAGATGCGTAAATCATTATTAGCCTTAACGTCTTCTCAGGAAACCAATTTAAGCCGCCGGTACTTAAAACTTCTCGAATCATGGATTCCCTACGGAATGACTCTTTTTTCCCATTGGGACAAGAGACCCGACTGCGGTCATTTTTTCGGCGGAGTATTTCCCTACGGTATTGAAACGAGCACCATTGTGCTCACTTTTGCTGCCGCAGCAAATTCACCGGAGTTTGATGCAAATGCTGCAGGTTACAGCAGGGATGAATTAAACCGGACAGTCCGGAAAGGAGTTAGATACCTTTGCTTCACCCACGATACCGGTCCTGCGGAATGTGTCCGGCCCGACGTGAGTATCGGCCAGACAAAGTATGAGGGAACCAAATGGGGAGAACGGGGTAAAGGATTTTTCCGGGAGAGTCAATGCGGAGTCAGCATCTCTGCCCTCTTTATGGCAGCTTGGCTGATCGATCCCGTTTTGTCCGATGAAGACCGGAATATGCTCCGTCTGATTGCTCAGGATTACCTTGACCGCTTCGGCTCTATGGAGCCGAAATCCGGCACTTTTTTTGATACGCAGATGGAGGAAAACGCATGGACCGGCGCAGGCTTGACGGCTTCGGCTTTAATGCTTCCGGATGACCCGCGCATAGAAAAGCATTTGGAACATGCCTTTCGGTGGATTGCCTGTGCTACCAGCAAACCCGCCGATCATCATGATCATCGGCTCCTCCCAAACGGCAAAACTGTATCTGAATTTATCGGTCCGTGCTGCACAATACTCCCGGACAACACAGCTGAAAACCACGGATTCGTACATCCGAATTATATGGCAAGCGCCTTGACCCAGTCCAGCTTTGCGGCGGTTATGCTTGCGTCAAATGGAAAAACACTTCCCTCCCATACAACAAATCATATGTATGAAATTTTCCGGGAGCTCCTCAAATGGTCCGATTCCATGGGTGTGCCTTTGGCGATTCAGGGAATGGACTGGCCCTATTTCCCTGTAACACCATGGGTTCTTAGTCATGCATCTGCAAACGTCCGGTTCCGGGATTCCGCTGCGGCGGGAATGGAAGTGCTTGCTCTCGAAGCGGCAGAAAAGATGATGAAACAAAACCATGGTCAGATGATTCCGCCGGATACAAAAAAGTATTGCCACGGGCAGCAGGATCCGGCGGTGTTTCGGGAGCGGCAGATTTACCGGCTGGCATTCACTTATCTACTGCACCGTCTCTTAGGCGACGGAGTCGATCCTGCAGATTCGGCTGAGCTTAAGAAACGGCAACGGGGTGTCCACTACTATCCTCACGGGGGCACCGTCGTCCACGTTCACGAAAAAGGGAGAAGCTCATACTCCTGGCGCAACGGGATGATGTCCCTGGCGGGACCGCAGGAAGGATTAGCCCTTGTCGGTCAGCGCCGCGGTTCAATTCTTGCTCAAATTAAAGTACACGGCAGGATCCTGCACGGCCGTCTTATCCATCACCGCGTTAGGGAAATGAACGATAAAGTGATCGCCTGCACCATCGAGCTTTTTGAAGACCTAAACAGCTCCGTCTCCGGTACCATCTCCAAAGAAGCGTTCCTCAGGCGGGAGGTTCTGTTCGCTTCGCTGCCGGATGGGCAAACTCTTATCTATGAACGGGTTCTCGCATTGGAAGACCTGTCCGTAGATGAGTTTCAGCAGGGAATGGTTTCTATTATTAATGATCCCATAATTCCTGAAACACGGGAAAGCTGCAAACCCCAAGAGGGACGGTCCGTCAGAACCTTATTCCACAAAGAAGGCAGTAACAAATTCGAAGGGTATGCCTGTAGAGATAACTCCGCCGATTCATCCCTTCATATATCTTCAAGGGTTAAAACGGAAGGCCGGAGAAAAAACTGGGTAAACATCGACAACCGTCTCGGTATAGTTTTTAAGGGTGACGGAGACTGCTTATACACCAACCGTCATTTTTACAAAATATGGCGGGCCATAGAAGATGATCTCGAACTCAATTTTCACAAAACTCCCTTCACCTGTAAAGCTGGGGATACTGTGGGAGAGCTTGTTTCCCTCTGGTGTCCTGATCAACAGCATATCGATACGGGTAAAACAGATATTAATGTAGTCCGCGGCAGCAGCGGACTACAGATTTCCACAGGAAATTGGCTTTGCCTTTGGAACAGCGATGGAGAACCCTTATGTGTCAAGACAGTTGTCGTATGAAAAACATAAGGAGCGGCAACTATGAGACAGCTTTTGTGGAGCGCCAAAAGGATATCCCCCGTCCCAACCCAGTTTCTCTGTCGTGAGAGAGCAATCTCTGCCGCGTTCTCGAGAATCACCTTAATCTGAGGAGGGGGTAGTCCATCTCCCAGGCACCCAACCGCGTGTCGAGGTAGTTCGTCAGACATCAGACGGCCAAGCTGCGAGAGATCGACAGTGTCGCGTAGGACCTGACGCGAAACGTATTTGCAACAAGAACGAAAATACCACATATGCCAATCCCCACGCGTCATTTTACATATGAATCTCATTTGGACAATGGATACAAGAGAAGCTTCCCGAACACCTTATTGTAAGAATTGAGCATTACGGAAGCACGGCCATACCGGGGATACCTGCCAAACCAGTCATAGACATCCTGGTTACAGTTCCTTCATTCAGTGTTCTTCGCAGGGAAATAGTACCTCGCCTATGTTCGGAAGAATGTTCATACACAGTCTTTATGAATAGAGCTACTTTTTGTAAAAGAGAATCATATGGCGGGAGAAGGATAATCCGATGTGGGCAGGAATAAGGTTCAGAGATTACTTGCGACAAAACCCCAAACTGGCTTCAGATTACGGTCAACTAAAAAGAGAGCTTGCATCAAAAAATCGTAATGATAGAAATCACTATACGATGGGTTTGCCGTGCAGGGGAACCGTTATAGGTAACCCGGCAGTTAACGTTATTCAGATCAAGAAGCTCTTGCCCCCCATGTTTAATCGTGGAAGTATCAAAGCCGTTGGGGTCTCTCATCCAGAACCGGGTGGTCAATGTAACGGCCGGATCATTGTCAGTATCGGCAGGGAAAGTAACAATAGCCTGGTCCTAGGCGTAGATCATGGTGAGGGTTTCTCCGCTTAGCAACAGGGTTAGAACGCCTGAGTCGCCTGGGCCTGATGCGGTAACGAATCCGGTAGGCAGCTTATTACCATTAAGAAGCGGTAAAACGTATTTTTCAGCCTTTGTTTTTGTTTTGTTGTCTGATATGGCGATATCTCCTATAATCGATTCTATGAATGAGCGAGAACGTTTTATTACAACACTTACTTTTAAACAGCCGGATAAAATCCCCATGCAGACCATGGGACCCCGGGAATCAACTTTGAAGGCCTGGTCCTCCCAGGGAATGGACCGGCACAGCAATTGGTTCAAGGCTCTCTGCAGGAAAATCGGTGTCACATATGATTTTCCGGAGAAACCGTTTATCGATCCCGGTATAGATCTCCGGATGATCCCTCAGTACGAGGAAAAGATTCTTTCCCATGAAAAGGAGCATTACATCCTGCAGGACTGGATGGGCAATGTTATAGAAATATCCGACACATATGACGCCACATACATCCGTTCCGCCAAAGATTTTGTCACCCGAAGATGGATCAGGTTTCCCGTGGAAAACCAAGTTGATTTCCAGGAAATGAAGAAACGGTATAATCCTGATTCTGAAGGAAGGTTTTCCCCGGATTTTACTCAGAAAGCACAGCAGCTTAAAGAACGTGATTACCCTCTAACCATTCAGGTAAACGGCCCTTTCTGGCAGATGCGGGAATGGTGCGGTTTCGAACCGCTCTGTATGATGTTCCTGGACGATCCGGATTTTATCGGTGATATGTCCGCTTTCTGGAAGGATTATATCAAAGAGATGCTGAGCCGCACTTTTGAAAAAATCATCCCGGACCGTCTGCATATGAGCGAAGACATGGCATACAAGGGTGCAAGCATGATTTCTCCTGCCATGGCGGAAAAACACCTGAAACCTTCCTGGGAAACCTGGGCCGGATTAGCCCGGGATGCCGGGATTCCGGTAATAGACATGGATTCCGACGGAAACATCGACGAACTCATCCCGCTCTGGATTGATGCCGGGATAAACTGCTGTGATCCGATAGAGGTGGCGGCAGGCTGCGATATAACAGCCTACCGGGAACAATTCGGAACACAGATGGCTTTTACCGGCGGAATCGACAAACGAGCTATAGCTGTCGGAGGATCAGCAATCGATAAGGAGATGGACCGTATCGCACCGGTCTGTGAGAGCGGGGGCTATATCCCCGGATGCGACCACGGTATTCCGGCAGATGTAAGCTGGCAGAACATGGTCCATTTCGGCAGACTCTGGGCTGAATTAACAGGCTGGCTTTAGTAAAACAAGGCGGTAGAACTTTAGGCTGAACCTTTTCCGTACGCTGAGTTTAAAAAAGGTTTCCGTCAACTCGGAGGCAGACAGGGGTTAACAATAAAATAATATATTAACAAGATGGTGCGTAATTCTGCCGCAACGGTTGACACTATTTAATATTATTTTTATATTACTACAGAACGACGCAGGGTAGAGCAGTTGGTAGCTCGTCGGGCTCATAACCCGGAGGTCGGAGGTTCGAGTCCTTCCCCTGCTAAATATGGGACCGGCCCCCGCGGCCGGTTTTTTTAACCCCTGACGAAAAAATTAAATAGTATATCAAAAGTATTTTTATTAAAAGTTTCCGGCTGATTCTCCAACAATTCCCGGTCAATATGATTGTCCTGTGTACACCTTTTGATTGATGTGATAACAAAACAGCAAAATCCTTATCCAAATTTCCTTTCCGCATAATTACTAGTACCTTTTAATCAACATCAAAAAACAAGGAGTTGTGTATGGCTTTAGGTGAGCATATTAAGACCGATGATTTTAAGAATGAAAAGCACGTTCCGGTTATCGAAGTGCCTTCCGGGATCAAAAAGGAAGAAAATTTCACAGTTAACGTAACTGTAGGGAAAGAGATTTCTCATCCAAATAAAACTGAACACTACATCAAGTGGATCGCTCTGTATTTCGTGCCAAAGGGGGGAAATTTTATCTACGAACTCGGTAAAAACGAGTTTTCCGCTCATGGTGCGTCAACAAAGGGTCCTGATACCGGACCGGCATATTCGGATCCTGCTACCTCCTTTACTGTAAAGGTAGATTCTCCCGGAACATTGATTGCGGAGAGCTACTGCAACATCCACGGTCTGTGGGAGAGCAAACAGGCAATTTCTCTGTAACCGGCACCGGTGGGAACGGAACCAGCTGCCGTTTCGTAAAATGCTGCTTGTTTTTTTAAAACAGCTCAAGCTGAATTTTCCGGTAAGGTGTGTACTGGAACAGTATTTCCTCCGGGGTACTGTCGGGATGAGCATTAATCCGGTAAAGCTGAAGCAGTACTTCCTGTCTCGTCATAACAGGAACACCGTGAGGAGTGTTTGTGTACTTAACAAGTTTTCCCAACTTTTCACGCTCCGCGGCAAAGGTAAGATGGTTTTCCATCCGTTGAGCTACCCGGGCGTTTAGTATATCAAATGGTCCGGCCAGAGTTCTCCGGCTGTCCTGTATGAGTTCCTCCGCCGCATCGATCCCTATACTGTTTCTTCCCGCTGCCGCAGCCGCCAGCGAGGTGGTACCGGTTCCCGAAAAAGGATCCACTACGGTATCTCCGTAGATGCTATACATGCTGATCAGACGGAAGGGGAGTTCCAGCGGAAAGGCCGCGCTCCGTTCCCGTGACTTTCCTCCCGGCAGTTTCTGGACGGTCCCCTTAAAATCCCATACATCGGAAAACCAGATATTCCGCTCCTCCCAGAAGCAGGCACTCCTCCAGCGGCGTTCTTTATCCTCTGCAGAAAACTTCCGTTTCCCCCCCTTACGGGTTATCAGGATATACTCGTGTTCCAGAGTCACATACGCTCCGGCAGGATACATGCCGGACCCCATAAACTTGGTTGGGGAATTTGTCTGCTTCCGCCAAAGAACAGCGGGGAGCACGTGAAACCCCAAGCTGCCTAAGGATGAGATTATTCTGCTGTGATTCGGATAAAGTCTGAAATCCTCCCCGATTTTCCGGACGGCATCGCCGATATTTATACAGAGAAAGGATCCCGCTTTTAATATTCTGAAACACTCCCGCCAAACAGCATCGAGAATGATGTGACACTTCTCAAAAGCGGTATCTCCATCTTCTCTTTCCAAGGCCGATTTCACCTCAGCGTCCTGCTTAGAGAAATCATTGTCCCACATGGAAATCATGGGATACGGAGGCGATGTAACTACAAGTTCAGCAGATTCATCGGGGAGAGATGAAAGGTCTGCGGAATTGCCAGTGATTAATTGATGCCGTGTCGTCATATCAAAAGACACTACCATACGAACGGACTGATGAAAAGATAGTTGGTTCTGTTCTTTCTGTTCTACGCAAGCCGGAGCGCGAGAGAAAGGGACAGGAGTTTAGATTCCACCGAATCTGACCGGGATGTTAGTACCGCCGGAATGGAAGCTCCTAAAACAACACCGGCAGGCTCAGCGCCGCCGATAAGGGTAAAAGCCTTATACAGGACGTTTCCCGCATCCAGTCCCGGCATGAGGAGGAGGTCCGGATTACCGCATACGTCGCTTTTTATTCCCTTTGTCTCCGCGGCCTTCAGGGACAGAGCGGCATCCAGTCCAAAGGGGCCGTCCACAACAGCACCGGACGCTTCCGCATATCGTATTTTCAGTTCCGCCGCGTCCTTAGTACTTTGGATTTTATCACTCACTTTCTCCACCGGTGCAATCAATGCCGCCTTCGGATGCGCAATTCCCAGACGCTTTACAGCATCCAAGGCATTCCGTAGAATTTTTTCTTTTGCATCCACGTCCGGATCAATGTTGATTGCCGCGTCGGTAAGAAATAAGGGCTTGCGGTATGACTTTAAATTGAACAGGCTTAGGTGACTGAGGAGAGAACCCGCGGGGGTAAAACCCCATTTTTTATTCAGTAGAATTCTGGTAAAGGATGAAGTCTGCACCACCCCCTTTATAAGAATATCCGCGTCACCGCCTGCTAAAATTCGACCTGCCCTTTCACAGGCTTCATTTTCAGCGGGTTCAGAAATCACCTTCGTTTCGGAAAGCCCATGGGAATGTAATTCCTTCTTGATTGCGTTACCGTCCCCGATGAGAATAAAATCAGCTAGATGCTGAGCCGCCTTTAGAAAACGGAACAGTTCCTCCCCCCTTACTCCGGGTATAACCGCCTTTTTCCTTACCGGGGCCGAGGAAGTATTTTTTAGAATATCCTCTATGGTCATCGGTACTCCGGTCATCGGTACTCCTTTATTTCTCTGTTACCACGGAGTGCCTCCAGGGCATTTTCCGCAAGCGCGGAGAGTTCCTCTTCGCCGGGGATCACCTCCACAGGAGCAAGGTACTCCACGCGGGGTATTATTTCTCCGATAAGCCGTTCTTCAAAGGCCATTCCGCCTGTAATAATGATCCGGTCTACCTTTCCCATCAGGACTGCTCCGTGCATGGCGATTTCTTTAGCGATTTGGTAAGCCATGGTTCTGAAAATCAGTTGGTACTCCCGGTCTCCCCGCTCCATTCGGGAGACCACTTCCTGCAGATCGTTGGTACCGCAGTATCCGGCAAGTCCTCCCCCGCCGGTAATCCGGCGTCGGACTTCTGCTTCCCCGGAGGTTCCATTTAAAACAAAACTCACCAGCTGTCCGGCAGGTACCGTTCCGGAACGCTCCGCCGCCATCGGCCCGTCTCCGTCCAGACCGTTGTTTACATCCACAACCCTGCCGCCGGCATGACTTCCCACGGTGATTCCTCCGCCTAAATGGGCAACGATAAATCTGCATGCTTCGTAGGGTTTCCCAAGACGTTTTGCCGTCTTTCTGGCGGCTGCCTTCTGATTCAAAGCATGAAAAATGGAACGGCGCTCTATACCGGTAAAACCCGAGAGCCGGGCAAGCTCGTTCATCTCATCCACCACAACGGGATCCGCAATAAAGGCGGGACAATCCGAGGTAAGGGAAATTTCTGAAGCCAATATACCGCCTAAGTTGCTGGCATGTTTCCCGTAACGACCGCTTTTCAGGTCCGCAAGCATGGGTTTGTTCACCCGGTAAACTCCGCTCTCCACGGGCTTGAGAAGCCCTCCCCGTCCGATAACTGCATCCAGATTGTCCCCGCTTATCCCTGAATCAGCGAGAAAACCCGCGATGATTCCCCGTCTAAAGGGAGCCTGGGCCTCTACACTCGGAAAAGCAGCGAGTTCACTTGAGGTATGTCTAAGCGTCTCCGTTACCTCCTCCCGATCGTCTGCGTAAATTGCGAGTTTTGTAGAAGTGGAACCGGGATTTATGGCTAAAATTTTATACATGAGTCCTGTAGTAATCTTCTGCTATTTTCATCATTTTTAGGTTGATGTCCCGGTATTCCTGCTTCTTAAGGGAAAGGGGTATTACTTCCCGCAGCGTATCCGTCGAAATTTGATCTGCCGCCAGCAGATACAGGGTGATGATGATAATGTTTGCTCCCCGGACAAATTCTGCGTCCTTGGCCAAATCCGTTACCGGGGCGTCTATTACCGTAAGGTCATCCCTTTTTACCTCCCTGCTTATGAGTGAGGAGTTTACAATGATGATTCCTCCGGGACGCACACTCTCTTCAAATCTGTCCAAAGACGGACCGTTCATAGCCAAGAGAGCACTGGGATTATCCACCACTGGAGACCCGATCATCCGTTCCGACATCACTACAGAGGCGTTGGCCGATCCGCCCCGCATTTCAGGACCGTAGGATGGAAGCCAGGTAGCATTAATTCCCTCGTGGATTGCGCAGTTGGCAAGGAGTATTCCTGCCGACATCACTCCCTGCCCTCCAAATCCAGCTATTTTGATGAACTGATCTTCAATCTTCTTTTCCGGACTTCGGATAGTCTCCTCTTCTGTTATACCTAATAGGTCCAGCAATTCAGGATCATCCGCCCATCGAAACGTATCGTCTCCCGTTTTACCGCTGCCGACCTCTCTGTCCCTGAACTTTTTAACGGGGAACACCTGTTCCATGGTGCCTTTAATCCATTTTCGGGCTTCCGAAGGGGTCATCTTCCAATTTATAGGGCATGGTGAGAGGATCTCCACCAGGCTGAATCCTTTTTTTTCAACTTGATTCTGCAATGCCTTCCGTACGGCCTTCCGGGCTTTAAGGAGTGAGGGTCCGTCCGCCAGAGATACACGCTCGATATAGACAGGAGCTTCTATTTCACTGAGCATTTCACAGACTTTTACCGGTCCTCCTTCCCGGCTGAAGGCTCTGCCGAAGGGGGTAGTGGCTGTCTTCTGTCCTAAGAGGGTGGTAGGCGCCATCTGTCCCCCGGTCATTCCGTAAATGGCGTTGTTAATAAAAAAGACCGTAATGTTTTCTCCCCGGTTAGCGGCATGGATAATCTCCGCGGCTCCGATTCCGGCAAGGTCGCCGTCACCCTGATAACTAATCACCACCGCGTCTTCACGGCTCCGGATTACTCCGGTGCCCACCGCGGGTGCCCTGCCGTGGGCACACGCCACATTTCCGGTGTCGAAGTAATAATACCCGAAGGCGGCGCAGCCCACCGGGGAAAGAAACACCGTCCGGTCCTGGATACCGAAATCGTCTATGGCTTCAGCGATGAATTTGTGCACATTTCCATGCCCGCATCCCGGACAGTAATGGGTGGTCTTCTGGCCCGCTCCTTTACGGGTGTACTCCTCATAAAACGCCCTGGGCTTTTCGAGTTTTATCATGCTATGTCCCCTTTGAGACGGTCCATTATCTCCTGTGTCTGCGGCACGATTCCGCCGTACCAGTTATACCGGATCACCGTGTGATTCTTGAGCAAAGCGTCCAGATCATCCGCCAGCTGCCCGTTGGAAAGCTCACAGCAGACAACCTGTTTCACACGGCTGCCAAGCTTCATTAAGGGATTTACCGGGAAGGGATACAGGGTCCGGGGACGGAAGAGTCCCGCGGCAATCCCCTCTCTCCTAAGGGCTTCCACGGCGCTTAATGCGATCCGGGAAGTGATGCCGTAAGCAACGATGAGGATTTCCGCATCATCGGTGTGATATTCCTCCCATTCCGGCAGCTCTTCCTGCACCTTGCTGTATTTTTCCTGGAGGTTGATGTTGTGCTGACTTTGTATCTGGGCGTTAAGATAGATGGAGGTGATACAGTTTTTCCTGGAATCCGCGTCGGCATATACAGCCCATTCCTTTCTGCCGGCAGGTTTTACATTCCGGGGAAACTCCACCGGTTCCATCATCTGTCCAATATAGGCATCGGACAGGATGAAAACCGTCATCCGGTAGCGGTCGGCAATCTCGAAGGCCCGGTAGGCAAACTCCGCCATTTCCTGGCAGGAATTGGGAGCAAAAACGATGTTCCGGTAGTTTCCGTGCCCGCCTCCTTTAACCACCATGTTGTAGTCTCCCTGCTCAGGCCAGATGTTTCCCAGTCCCGGTCCGGCGCGCTGAATGTCGATGATTACCGCAGGCAGTTCCGCGCCGGCCAGATAGGAGATACCTTCAGCCATAAGGGCTATACCGGGTCCGGAAGAAGCAGTCATGGCTCTGGAACCGGCCGCAGCGGCACCGTATACCATGTTTATTGAGGCCACCTCAGACTCGGCCTGAAGGAAGGTGCGGCCTGTCCGGGTGAACTGCATGGCCGCGGTATGGGCGACTTCGGATGCAGGGGTTATGGGATACCCGAAAAAATGGGTCGCTCCCCCCAAGAGTGATCCGTAGACCACCGCTTCGTTTCCCTTCATCAGTTTTTTAGCCATGCTTCGCCTTATCCTCCGCATAAACCTTCACCGCTCCGGGTTCCGGACACACATAATAGCAGAGTCCGCAGGCACTACACTGTGCCTTTTCAAACTTTGCATACTGATATCCCAGCACGTTGATATCCGAAGCGATGGCAAGGCAGTTTTTCGGGCAGATTTCCACACAGAGCCTGCATCCCTTACACTGGGAAGGATCGATATCCGCGCGGTTTCCGGTCTTCTTAGTATCTTCCATTATATCCCCTGGAATATTTCATCATCCCCGGCGCCGAAGTAGTTGATCCGGGAAACCTGATTGGTGATATCATGCGAAAGCTGATTTACCGCCATCTCATGTCCCGGACATCCGAGCCTGGCACAGACATAGATAAAATTCTTTCCGCCTGGAAGGTTCAGCCGTATCCCACGGCTGCTGCCGCATCCGGTTTCACTGCACCTCCAATCCGCCATCAAGGAATCACCCGTTTCGGGGGAGTAGGCACTCACCATTTCTCCCTCACCCTGCCGGGGGGGAAGAAAACCGAAAAGCTTCGCGTGACTCCCCCAGTAGGCATCCACAAAGATTAGCCCCCGGCTTCCGCCTATCTCAACTTCCATCTTTATGGAAGGTTCTCCGTGGATGTTTACGGTATGATTGATCAGGCTGTTTCCGTTTTGATCGGTAACTTCTTCCACCACCAGGTATTGATGGCCGTGCCGCTTTACCAGCTTAATGCCCTCCGGAAGAGCTTCCAAGAATCGCAGGGGTATTTCCCTCTTTTGCAGTTCCATACATTTATAATTGTAACACACTTTCCAGGGAAGTAAACTCTTTTCTCAACCTGGAATTCTCATTTTATTCCATTAGGCGCCAGAAAACAGCATAATTTCCTCGAATCAGGCATAAAATAATCGGACAAAATGAGAATTCCAACCTTTATAATGGTAATAAGGCAATTGTAAATTGTAAATTTAGAATTGCGGTTTCTCAACAGAAATTCCATGATATTGATAGTTGCTAAAGAGCGGGATACACTTATCAGTATATAGTTTCAGGAGGACAACCAATGAAAAGAATGGGTATTCTTGTATCAGGTTTTGTCTTATTGCTGATCGGCTGTTCCGGTTCCGATATTCTCCCGCCTGTTCCGGGGAACGGAGGAGACCTTCTCATCACTGATGTCACCCAAACCTCAGCTGCTGTTATCTGGAGCGAAGCGGTGGATCTTACAACGGAGCAGTCCCTCCTCCAGTACAAACTAGTGTATTCCGAATCGGCGAATCTTGAAACACCCGAAAACGCGGAAACCAACGGAACCGTGATTACCGACTGGACTGCCGATATCGCTTCGGGTAATGCCGCCGGTCTTACAGCGGAAACTGAGTACTACTTCAATGTAATTGTAAAGGATGAAGCCGGTAACATGGCCGTTTACAAGTTATGTTCAGCTGAAACTGCAGACAGTACCGCTCCGGCAGCAGGTTCGGACGGCGAACTAATAATAACCGATTTGAAAAAAAATTCATTCAGCGTTTCCTGGACCGAAGCAACTGATTCCGGAACACCCGGCGAAAATCTGGAATACAAGGCTGTGTATTCTCCCTCGAACAACGTGTCTACCGGTGAGGGAGCCGAAACAAACGGCACCGTTGCGCTGGACTGGCAGACCGGTGCGGATACAGCAGAAATTACCGGCCTCTCCCGGGGGACTGAATACTTTGTGAACGTACTGGTACGTGACAGCGAGTCAAATGTTTCAGCCTACTCTATGACTGCCGTGGAAACACCCGAACCCTACCTGATAATCGCCGACGGCGGCAATAACCGGATCCTGAAAATGAGTCTGGACGGTTCGGAAAGCAGTGTTCTTTTTGACTTGAAGTTTGATGCCAGTCCCGTCGGACTGGCTGTTGATCCTTCCCGGGAAATGCTTTTTTGGTCTAATCAGGGGACATACGATATCAGAAAGGGAAATGTAGACGGTTCAGGATTTAACCTCGTTGCGGGCGGTACCCATGTACACGTGCCTACAGTTGCGGTAATGGATCCGGCTCCGGGTGTCATTTATTGGATAAATACAAATGACTTCTTTATTAAACGGACAAATATTGACGGCGATATTGTGGAAGAAATTATCCAGAGATCAGACAAGTTGAGCCTTGCATGGGGTGCTGCACTGGATCGGGTTAATAAAATACTATATTGGACAAACGACGGCATTTCACCGCCTACAACAATTGACGGAATTTTTAAGATTCATCTCAATGAAACCTCAACCAGCACGGTAGTGGACGCCTCAGGAGCGGTTGATCCTTACGGTCTGGCACTTGATCCTGATACAGATACCCTCTACTGGACCCAAAAAAACGGTATAGTACGGAAATCAGAGATCAGTGGTGCAAACCAGGATGACGTAATTACCACAGGTTTAGACTGGCCCTTAGGAATCGCCTTCTTCGAAGGTACACTGTATATTACCGACTGGAATGCAGACAAAGTGTTTTCTTATAATCTTGATGAAGGAAGCCTTGTGGAAATGACCGATCAGGTATTCAGACCCTATGAAATCGAGGTATATGATCCGGAATAGATTAGACATAGCTTATCGCAAGGAACGGATAAACTCACGGCTTATTGACGCGCTCGTAAGGGGGGTTCTATCCTTTTGCGGCCGGTCGAGTTCAACCGTCATCCAACCGTTGAAATTCAGCTCCCCTGCCTTCTGGAAAAAATCCGGAAAGTCGAGACCGATATTCCCTTCTCCCAATTCACAGAACCGTTCCGGAAACCAATCGCCCGCCTTCTCGTCCGGTTCCTGTTTATAATCTTTTAGATGAATATAATTTACTTTATCTTTCATTCTATCCAGAACCCGGGATGGATCGTTTCCGGCCAGCTTACAATGAGCGGTATCGAGACAGAGACCGAACCCCGAACCTTCATTGAAGATTCTCTCTATATCCTTCAGATTTTCCGCCAAACTGCCCATATGGTTGTGAAGAGCGGATTTCATCCCAAAAGATCCGGCATATGAAGCTAGATCAGTTAAAATTTCAGCAAAGGTCCGGATATTACCTGCGGTTTTTTCTCCGGATGAATTGATCCAGCCCCCTACAAAGTCAATCACTTCCACGCCGAGTGCCGCGGCGGTCTCAATCCGTTTCCGGTTCTCCGCCGAATCGGAAGCATTCTTGCAAAGCATATCTCCTTCACAGAGCAGGGACACCGCAGAAAGGCTGTACGTTTGAAGAAGGTCAACGAGGCGCTGCGTATTACCGAGGGAACTCCTGCTTTGAAAGAATTCCACCCCGCTGTAACCGTGAGCAGACAGTCCGGCAAAAATATTGTTAAAATCCGGGGTTTCTCCCCAGGTAATAAGCATCGAACCGATTTTCATACGTATGGCCTCTTAATTGAACTTTATCACTTGGTCCGCCGCTGCTGATTCTTCCGAACATTCCAGCACCTGCACCACCGCTTTAGCCTCGTCCAGAGAAACCGGAACAGGTGTTCCCTCACGGATTGCCCGGTAAAGCTTTTCGTAATAAACCGCACCCCCTTTAACTACTTCTGTAATACTGTGCGGTTTCTGATGTTCCTCGGGAATCACTGTCGAAGGAATACCGTTAACCCGGGTATGTACGGTCATTTCCGTATCCCATCCACCCCTTATGGTCCCCTTGTCACCAATTACAAACCAGCGGTAATCCTCCAAATATGAGGTCCATGATGATTCGAGTTCACACACCAGTTCTCCGGGAAAGTTCAGTATCAGTTTAAAATGGTCCTCCACCTCTTCGGAAACAATACCGTTCAGTTTGCTGCAATAAAGGGAAAGCGGTTTTTTACCGGTGAGAAGGAGCGCCTGATCAATCATATGGGGACCCCAATCCCAAAGGAGCCCTCCGCCATGACTTTTCTTAATACGCCAATCCGGCTGAAAATCAGAAGATCCGGCGAAGTAGCCGTAACCGCAGAAAGTACAGGACCGAATTACCCGTACCGCACCGATCATTCCGTTTTCGATAATACTGCGGAGCAGAATAAAATCCGGGTCCCACCGCCTGTTCTGCATGACACTAAGTATCTTACCGGACTTTTCTGCGGCTGCTGCTATCCCCCCGGCCTGTTCAACGGAAAGACAGAAAGGTTTTTCCAGAAGTGTGTGCTTACCGGCTTCCAGTGCCGCTAAAGCATTAGCCTCGTGAACTGCTCCGGGTGTGCAGAAGACAACAAGTTCCGCCTGATCATCAGACAAAGCGTCTTCCAGCGTATAATATCCTTTGACATTATAATGATTTGAAACACGGTCTACAGCTGACCGGCTGAGATCATTCACACCAACCAGTTCATAATCGGGAGAGTCACTCAGCAGCTTAAGATGAAACATATCGGACCAGCGTCCTAAGCCTACCAGGATCGTTTTTAACGGATTGCTCATACCATCTCCTTGACTTTTTATCAATTCATTTGATTTTATGTCATCAACTAAAAAGAGTCAATGGTTTGAACTTATATGAAGTCAGTCTACTCCCTGAAGAATCAGATCGACAAACCTGAAGGATTTTACCGCGTCCTGGATCGAAGTCTCTGGTTCCTTGCCGGTTTTAACGCAGTCAATAAAATGACGGTCCTCAAAGTAGAAACCGTAATACCGGTGAAACTGATCGCTTCCGGCTAATGCAGCACCGTCTAAACAGGTGTCGCTCTCCCCTCCAGCAGCCCCTGCCGAGAGGCTGTACTGCTGGCTTCCGTCGTGGGAAAGGAGTATTCCCTGGCATTGGGAACCGCCCATTCCCAGGTTGATATAAGCGCTCAGACCGGGACCGTGGATTTCAAACCGGTGTACTCTTCCTCCGGTTCGGTAGTTTGCCTTAATTATTCCTATGGCACCGGTATCAAAACGGGTAACCGAATTCCAGGCGTTCGGAAAAGGTTCATCATAGGAAGCGGTTATGGTTTTTGCCTCCACCGGTGTTCCTCCGGAAAGCCACCGAACCAGATCTACCGCGTGGATCGTATCGGATTCAAAGGCGGGCAGTCCTCCCCGGTCAAAAGAACCGGTTCCGTATTTATAGAAGCAGCCTTCAACCTGGGTAACCCGGGTCACCTGATCGAACCTTTTCTTTATCTCCCGTACCAGCGGGATATACCGGCGGTTGAATCCCACCATCAGCAGCTTTCCCGTCTCTTCCGATTTTCTCAACATCCCTTCCGCCTGAAACCGGGTAATTCCGGGAGGTTTTTCGGTAAACGTATGATGACCGGAATCCAGACTGGCGAGAACCACATGATATAGATTTGAGGGTTCCACGAGGCAAAAAACGGCATCCAGCTCCTCCTCCGCGAACATCTCGTGATAACTGAGGTATGTTTTCCCTATCTGAAATTTCTGAGCGGTCTTCTCGAGGCGGTCTTTTACTAAATCGCAGAGGGACACAACCTCCACGTCATCCATTTCTTTGAGTGAAGGAAGATGCACGTTATTGCACATTCCTCCTGTCCCGACGATACCGACCCGCACTTTTTGTTTTCCTTCCATATGATGAATCCCCTTTTATGGTATGAAGATTTTGAAATACTAGTGAGAAAGGTATGATTATGTCAAGTTCACCCTCCGGCGTTTCCTGCGCTCCGGTGCTCTATTGCGGCCGGGCCGACTCCGTGTTAATCTTGTTCGGGGAGAATCTTATGAGTGAACAGACTAGATCCAAGAAGCCGATACGGCTTTTCGATTCTGATTTTCTGGAATTTTTTTCGCATATTCACCCGGCAGTCATCTTGGCAATATGGATACCAATCCTCGCATTATTCGGATACCTTAGCGGGCGTAACAGGCCCCCGGGGGTCAGTCCGGCGGTTATCGTCCTTCCTGCCTTGGCAGGACTTTTCCTCTGGACCTTCGCGGAATACATCCTCCACCGGTTCGTATTTCATTTTCATCCGAAAACAGAACGGGGGAAACGGATATCGTTCCTGTTTCACGGAGTCCACCACGCACAGCCCATGGAAAAAACCCGGCTGGTCATGCCGCCGGCGTTGAGTATCCCGTTGGGGGCTTTTTTCTTCGGCCTTTTTTATCTGATCTTCGCTGTACTGTTATCCGCAGTTTACCTTATATTTCCCATTTTCAGCGGATTTGTCTTAGGGTACATCCTGTACGACATGACCCATTACTCCCTTCATCACTTTAAGATTAAACGGGGATACCTGTTCCGGGTCCGGAGAAACCACATGATACATCACGGCTCAACCCCAAATAAACGGTTCGGTGTTACCGGAAATCTCTGGGACCGTGTTTTTGGAACCTTACCTAAAAAATAATGGACAAAGATGGATGATGTTCATAATGTAGAAAAAGAAATTGCAAAACTTACCCGTTCAGAGCTAGGATATACCTCCGAACCTCCCAGGCTCCACTTTAGCCTTCCCGTCAACTTCTCGGGTCCCTTAGACCAGGAATGGCCGATTCACGATTATTGTGAACTATTTTACGTGGATGACGGATCCGGGATTATCAAAATCAACAGCAAATCCTTTAAAATAATTCCCGGTGCCATTTTCCTTTTCCAGCCGGAGGATGAACATTCCACGGTTCTGCATGAAAAAGACACCGTAAAAGGGGCGGCAATTCATTTCTCACCCAATTCCCTCTCCGGCGAATTCAGTTCTATTGAACCCCGGGCGCTTTATTCTGTTTCGGGAGCAGATTATGAAAACCTTAAGGAAATTCTTGAAAACATAGCCCGGGAAAACCGTGAACTTCCGACGGGAGCACGAAATATGTCGGATGCCCTGCTTGCAATCTTCATCATAAAATGCATCAGATTATTCGGTTCCCCGCTTCAAGACCGGGACGCTACCCCCGGAGAGGCAGCATCCCGCCGCATCGTAGAGGGCTGTACCCGTTATATCGGCGAAAACTTTTTCCGCCCCGTCACCCTGGAGGAAGCAGCATGCCGTACCGGGGTAAGCTCCTTCTATCTGTCTCATGTTTTCTCCCGTTATACCGGAACAACCTTCACCGAACATCTCCTGTCAGTACGGATGCAGGCAGCGGTGGAACTGCTGGAAAATCCGGAACTACCCCTAAAAGAGATTGCAAAGCGGTGCGGTTATAACGATGTATACTACTTTACCAAGGTGTTTAAGAAACATTTTCTCCTTCCTCCCGGAACGTACCGGAAAAACAAACTCTCCGGAACAAAAAAAGACAAAGAGTGAACAACCGTTTCCATAGATATAAAGTAAGCAACTCAGTAAGATAAGATTATGATACAGTGCGGAATAGCAGGAACAGGACGCGGGGCTTCTTATGTAGATCCCCTGGAAAAAAACAGAAACACCGAACTCAGGTCCATCTGTGCAGCGAAACCCGGAGAACTCAGTCCTTACGGTAAATACAGGACATTTACCGATTTTGACGAGTTTATCGATTCGGGGCTTGACCTGATCATCCTGGCAACGCCTGGTCCGCTTCATGCGGCTCAATCGGTTACAGCGCTGGAACGGGGTATCCACGTACTCTGTGAGACTCCGGCCGTCTACAACGAAGAGGAAGCCCTCCTGGTACGCAAAGCTGCAGAGCGGGGAAATGCCCATTTTATGCTGTCGGAAAATTATCTATGGATGGGTTATTTTAAGAAACTGACGGAAATGAAGGAGCAGGGACTCTTAGGGGAGATATTCTTTGCTGAGGGGAGTTATCTCCACGATCTCAGAAATATGATGCTTGAAACTGATGACGGCTACATTCCGTATAACGACCGCTCCCTCCACCCGGGGGCCCGGAAAAGCTGGAGAGCAGAAAACTTACCGCCGATCCTCTATACCAGTCATCTGAACGGGCCTATTCTCACCCTTATGGAAGACCGGATCACGGCAGCCGAATGCAGAGGAACACCCGGCAAAACCGCCCCTGAATTGGGAATTCCGGACCTGCAGACGGCGCTTTTCAATACCGAAAAGGGAAATATGATACGGCTTTCGGTAGGGTTCACTTTGGCTCATCCCTTCTCGTTTACCTACAGCTTTATCGGCACCGCCGGAACGGTGATCCTGGAAAACCGCGGCGCCGCCCGGCTTACCTGGTATTCCGACCAAAAAGGAGATGGCTGGAAATCCGAAAACATACCTTTTGTAGACCGAGAAGACGGAAAGGGAGAAGCAGAAGCCATGATCGATTCAGTGGCCGATAATCTGTTAGAGCAAGGAACCCTTCCCCTTTCCTTTACCCGTTCAATGGATTTTACTCTTCCGGGAGCTGCAGCCGTTCAGTCCTGGATGAACAGCGGAAAGCCCGTGGATGTTCCTCTAATCTGACTTTCCCTCCAGGTGGAAATCCGCCTTACGCTCCTTCAAATCAACATCTTTTATCCGGACTCTGACTCGATCACCAAGCCGGTATGTTTTATCCGTTTTCTTTCCGGTCAATTGATAATTATCACGGTCGTATTCGTAAAAATCATCACCTATCTCCGAGACATGGACCAGTCCTTCAATCAGGTAGTGAGTCAGCTCTACGAAAATACCGAATTCGGTAACCCCCGATATGATACCGTCAAAGTCTTCACCTATTTTGCGGGAGAGAAATTCTAAAGATTTAAGCCGGGTATATTCCCGTTCCGCTTCGACACTGCGTAGTTCTGCGTTGTTACACCGGGCACATTTATCTCCCAATACTGTACGGAGTTTATCAGGATCTTTCGGTTTGCCCCGGCCGGCGTATCTTTTCAGGAGACGGTGCACCTCCAGATCAGGATATCTCCTGATGGGTGAGGTGAAATGGGTATACGCATCAAATGCAAGACCGAAATGTCCTTCGTTTTCGGTACTGTAAATCGCCTTGGTCATGGACCTGAGGGCCACCTTTTCTATAAAGTCCTTGAATTCCAAGTTTTCTATGATATCCAGCAATTTCCTGTAGTCTTCAGGTTCCAATTCCCCGTCTACCCGGTAAGTTATACCTAACCGTTCCAGAAGCTCCAGAAATGAACGCATGTCGGCTTTTTCCGGCTGTTTATGCACCCGGTAAATAAAGGGAAACTTCTTTCCCTTCTCCAGAATATGCCGTGCTACGGTAACATTCGCTGTAAGCATGAACTCTTCAATGAGCCTGTGGGCATTGAGCCTTTCCTTTGGTTTTACCTCGTAGGGTATACCGTTTTTATCAAGAGAAATAACGGGTTCGGAAATATCAAAATCGATACTCCCCATTTCCTCCCTGCGCCTCCTCAGGATGGTACTGAGCATCATCATGGTATGAAGTGCCCGGGCACGTTTGTCTTTATTCCCCTGGAGTACCTTTTCAACATCCCGGTATGTGTAACGCTGTTTGCTCCGGATTACCGATTCAGTTATCCGGTATTTCCTAACACTGCCCAGCGAATCAATATCCATTATGACAGAAAAGGATAGGCGGTCCATGTTGGGACGGAGGCTGCAGATATTATTGGAGAGATTTTCAGGCAGCATGGGGATCACATGGCGGACCAGATAAACCGATGCTCCCCGTTCCAGAGCCTCCTGATCCAGGGGAGAACCTTCCGGGACATACCGGCTTACATCAGCTATATGAACCCCCAGCCGAAACAGACCATTCTTAAGCTGTTCTAAGGAGACCGCATCGTCAAAATCTTTAGCACTTTCAGGATCGATGGTAATGCAGTCAAGATTCCTTAAATCTTCCCGCCGCTTCAGTTCCTCCTGGACGTTAGTCTGCTTGATGTTTTTCGCCTGCCGGATCACCTCCACAGGGAATTCGGCTTTGAGACCGTTCATCCTTGTGATTATTTTCAGTTCGGTTCCCGGCTTTTTCTGCGGACCTAAAATTTCTGTAATGCTTCCGAGCGGTTTCTCTTTAGGATCGTCCCATTTATCAATCCGCACCACAACAACATCACCTTTTTCAGGAGTTCTTCCTTCACTGTCCCGCATTTTCTTCTTCTGAATCAGTATTTCCCGCTTAAGCCGGTCGCTTTCCGGAGTTATAATTCCGCCGTTCTCAGCAGGACGGTAAACCCCAACAATCTGAGATTCCGACCGCTTCTTAATGGAGGAAATTCGTCCCACCGGATTTTTACCCTTAACCTCCCGAATCACTTCGGCTTCCACTAGGTCGCCGTTCATACCGGTACCGAGGAAATCCAAGGGGATAAAAAGGTCGGTGCCGTCAGCTACCTCAACAAATCCGAATCCCCGGGCGTTTACCGTCAATTTTCCTGTCTTTTTATTTTGTTTCAGTGTTTTATCAGCCACCCCTACAATCTGCCAAAATTAGCGCTATTCGGCAAGCTACACTTCGGTTTTTCGTATGGCCCTTTGCAGCGCCTCCCCCTTCTTTTCCATCACATCACGGGGTATTTCCATAACCGGGGTATCCACCATCCGCCAGATCAAATCCTCAGCATTAGGACACAACCCGGGCTCATACCGGTAATCACTGTTATAGAACGGGCATCTGACAGGGCACTCCCCCTGATGATATGCAGTGGAACCTTTAAAAATGTCGTAATAATATGCCGGTTTCTGAGTAAAACCGAAGCGCAGGGAAAGGCCCTCCTCCTTACAGTTCCGCTGAAACTCAGCGAAATCCAAGCCCTCTCTGTCTCCGGTCCATTTACAGCACCATACATACCCGGCCTGCTCAGCTTCCCCGGGGACGCTCCGATTCTCGAGCCAATCACAATCCTGAATAGCCTGGTTCATGATATCCAGGTTTTTCTTATATTCTTTCAAATATGCATCCACCCGCTGAAGCTGACCGAGGCCAACAGCGGCGGTAAGTTCATTCATCCGGAAGTTAAGGGTCATGAAGGCGGGAGACTCACCACCGAAGGCCCACTCGTTGTAGAGTTTGTAATGAAGATCTTCCCGGTCGGTTATCATCATACCGCCGTCACCGGTAGTCAGCTGCTTTGTTTGCTGAAAACTGAAAATTCCTAAATCCCCGAACGTGCCGGAATGCATCTCCTTCCAATAGCTTCCTAAGGAGTGGGCACAGTCTTCTATCATGAAAATACCGTGCTCCTTACAGATATCCCGGATCCGGTCTAAAGGAGCACAGAGTCCCCAGAAGTTTGTGACTATCAAGGCCTTGGTGTTTTCCGTTATATTTGCCTCGATGGATTCCGGGTCCATGAGATACGTTCCCGGATCCACGTCAACAAACCTAGGGACGGCATTAAAGGAGAGTGCAGCCAATCCTCCGAAGTGAACAATGGGATCCACCAATACTTCAGTTCCCGTTCCCGCGCCGGATATACTTATTCCTTGAGAAAGAGCCGTCATGGCGGAGTTTCTTCCTACTCCGAACTTGCTTCCTGCCTTTTCCGCAAAAGCCTTTTCAAAAGCCGTAACCATACCGTTTTCATTCCAGCCTATCATTCCGGAATCCAATACTTTTTTAATATTATCCAATTCTAAGGAACCAAATTCCCTTGCCATTTTTTCCTCCAATCAATGCTTTTTTTATGTATCAACAATATCAAAAGGAGTTACCAGTTTTATATGGAATTGTTTGTCCGGTGTTTGTTGATTATTGCGGCGGCATTGTCACCTTCGGAACTGCCGGGATACAATAGAGCCATGAAAAGTCATGGTATACCTCCTATTACTGAATTCGAAATTTTTGATTCCGTCACGGTGCTGGGTAAATTTATACATCCTGAATGTCCAATGACATTTGAAAACACCGATGATCTCATTTCCATGATGGATACATACGGAATTTCCGAAGCCCTAACTGTCAGCGCCAAGGCCCGGACAATGCAGCCGAGGAATATCGGCAACGAAGAACTCCTTTCCATGACAAAAAACCGGCAACAGCTCCATCCTGTTTTTTTAGTCAATCCAGAATATCCGGATGCCTCAGACGGGACCGCCGCCGAAGCTGTTGCAGCAGGGGTAAAAGCGGTACAGCTTCCCTTTGGTTTCGTAAAGCCGGTTCCGGAAATTTGGGAGAGCAGCCTGAAACTGCTGGAAAGCCGCCGGATACCGGCATTTTGCTGCTTCGGGACCAATTCGATTTTCGGCGCTCCGGACTACCAGGATATCCAGTGGCTCTACGAACTTACCCGGCGATTTCCGGATCTTCCTTTCATCATGACAGCAGTTATGGGCGGCCTGGGAATTCCCCCCGAACTTTTTCATTTAGTTCTGAAACGGGAAAATGTATTCATAGACATTCTCGGTATTCTTACCTTCTGGAGGGAAGCGGTAAAACAGTCGGGGGCGGAAAAGGTTGTCTTCGCTTCAGGAGCTCCTTTTGTTGAACCGGGAATTCTTCTCTACAACGTACAGTACGAACCTTTTCTTTCGGTTCCGGAAAAACGTAAAATTTATTCAGAAAACATAATGGATCTGATAAGGAGAACGGCATGAACCGGTACTTAACTGAATGGAGACAAGGGAAAGGTCTGCCGGATATTCCTGTGGTGGACGGGCATATACATCTAAAGGGTTGGAGACGCAGAGGTATTTACAACAGTTTCGAAGAATCTCTACAGGTGATCCCGGCCTATATGGAAACCCACGGAATCGATATGCTATGGGCTTTAAGCGGCGGCGGTATGTTCTACGGAAATGACTATATACCGGGAAATGACCAGCTTCTCAGGTGGCGTGATGCCTTGCCGGAAAAAATCGTCCCCTTCTCTCATATTAACCCGAACGACAGTCAAACCCGCATCATGGATGAACTGAAACGCATGTACGGTAACGGTGTGCGGGGCATTAAGCTCCTCAACCGGTATCAGCATAAGGTGCCGGGAGATTCGGAAGTGCTCATGGAAGTTTATGCCTTTGCGGAAGAATACAGGATGATGGTAATAAATCACTACTGGAGTCCGGAGGAGTTCGATAAGATATCCGCGGCCTTTCCCGGGACTGTTTTTATCGGTGCCCATGTAGCACCGGCGGAGCTTCTTAGGACTCGGAAAAATGTGTACACCAGCATGTGGCACTACGGAAGCATCGGATGGCTCCAGCGGATTGCTGAGGAAGCTCCGCCTGAAAAGATCATGGTAGGCAGTGATGCCTTCGGTAACTGCCCATCGGTAGGAATAGGCGCTGTTCTGCATCTGAATCTTCCGGAAGAACAGATTGCCGGGATACTGGGAATTAACGCCCTCAAGCTTATGAAGGAGTTTGATGTGCTTCCCGGATGGATTCAGGAAAAGTATCCGGCAGCTGATATATAACCGGTATGTGCCCGTACTCCGGTTTATTCTTCCCCGAGGTTGAAAAATGATATTAGATTTTCCAAATTCTTCGACTGCTCGGAAAGACTTGCAGCTGTAGCGGCGAGTTCTTCCGATGCCGTAGCATTTTGCTGGATAACATTATCCAGCTGCTGAATGGCTTTGGTTATCTCCGCTATGCCGGCACTTTGTTCCGTGCTTGCTGCGGTTATTTCTTCTACAAGTTCGGCAGTAGTTTGGATATCCGGAACCATTTGTCTCAATAGCTCTTCCGATTTTCCTGCTACTTCAATATTTTCACCCGAAAGCTCGTTTATTTCTCCCGCGGCATTCAGGCTCCTTTCCGCAAGTTTCCGTACTTCCGATGCAACAACGGAAAATCCTTTACCATGCTCTCCGGCTCTTGCTGCTTCAATAGCGGCGTTAAGGGCCAGCAGATTGGTTTGCCGCGCAATTTCGTCTATTACCGTAATCCTATCTACAACTTCCCTCATCGAATTGATGGCATCGGAAATTGATTCACCCCCAATCCGGGCATCTTTTGCTGAATTGGAAGCTTTCGCCTTTGTTTCCTGAGCGTTTGAAGCATTCTGTTTGATACTTGCTGATGTTTCCTCCATGGAAGCGGAAATTTCTTCCACCGACGAAGCCTGTTCGGTGGAACCGGTAGAAAGCTGTTCCGAACTTAAGGATATCTCCCGGGAGCCCGAGGAGACCTGTACCGTGGCATTCCTTACCGCTGTGGTTATGGATTTTAGCTGTTCCACCATCCGGTTCATAGAATCCTGGAGCTTGCCGATGTCATCCTGATTACTGCTTCTGTGAACCGTTACCGTCAAATCTCCTCCGGCAATAGAATCAGCATTTTCGCGCAATCTCCTTACCGGTTTTATCGCTAATTTTTTAATCATATATAGAGTAAGGGGAATGAATATTAGAAGGATACTAACTACTAAAAATACCACCTGAAGGATAACTGTCCGGACCTTTCCCTGCATTTCATTCAGGGGGAACGTAAACTGAAACCCGCCGCGCAGGTCTCCGACCTCCATTCCCTCCATGGAAAAACCTAAAAAATCGGTATCACCTTCCCCGTGACAGAGCAGGCATCCTTCATCTACACGGATCAACCGAACATAACGGACAGCATTTAAATCTTTATCCAACGCCCAGTGGTCCCGTAGTCCTTCCTTTTCCATTTTTAAAAGCATATCGAGTTCGTCACCTTGCGCAAGATTCCTGGGATTACGCGGTTCAGGAGAAATTACTTTAAATTGGAATCCAAGTTTTTCCGCATCTTTTTCTATAGATTTCCAGCTTCGGACAATTGGTATAGCGTCGTAAACCCTGAGGGACTGGACGGTACTTAACCGCCGGGCATCATCGGTTATTCCAGCCACGGCGGATTCTGAATCCCGGATAAGCTCCTCTGCGGCAATAACCTCAGCTTCCCAAAGTTCGGAAACGGAATTCCTGATATTCTCGGACACTACAGCTACCGATTCGGCTTGAGTAACAATAGTCTCCAGTCCGTCTCGGCGTACCCGGTTCTGCATAAAGGCAAACATTATCCCTAAAGAAACAACCAGAGCAAAGCTCATCAAAATCACTATCTTTATGCCGAAATTCATTTTCGATAAAAAACTTATTTTTACATCCATATCTTAAGCAAAGCCTCCTAAGAGGAATAGTATATTATTTATTAAAAAAATCAACTATATCCCCGCCATAAATAAGGTCCCACCATCTAAACCAATCGTTATAAAACTGCTATACTTTATTCATAGAACTAAATAAGAAAATACAGGAGAAAGATAATGGACTTTGTCGAGTCAATGAAACAGAACGCAAAAAAATTGGGTAAAAAGCTGGTTTTACCCGAAGGAACTGAACCGAGAACGCTAAGAGCAGCTAAGATCATAAAAGATGAAGGAATCGCTTCAGCTGTGGTTCTTGTAGGTAATGAAAAAGCGGTAAAGGAGGCGGCTTTAAAAGAGAATACAGATCTAAACGGAATAGAAATAATCACTCCGGAAAAGTCGGAGTACCTAAAAGAGTTTGCCCGGGAGTATTACCAGCTTCGAAAGCACAAGGGAATGGATGAAGCCACCGCAGAAAGTGAAATCGTAGATCCTCTCAAGTGGGGGGCCATGATGGTCCGGAAGGGAATTAGCGACGCTATGGTAGCCGGGGCAGAAAACGCAACCAGCAATGTGCTTAGAGCTGCCTTTACCATAATAAAAACTGCTCCCGGAACAAAATACGCATCATCATGTTTTGTGATGCGGATGGATGACAACAAGTGGGGAAAGGATGGTCTGATGATTTTTTCCGA
Source organism: uncultured Spirochaetales bacterium (assembly GCA_964618265.1). Lineage (GTDB taxonomy): Bacteria > Spirochaetota > Spirochaetia > CAYLLE01 > CAYLLE01 > CAYLLE01. The sequence goes on from CAZUAE010000001.1 coordinate 266,732, forward strand.
CTGCGCAACCATTCCCGATCCCGACGCTGAACAGCTTGCGGAAATAACTATGGCTGCAGCGCAATCATGTCGTATCTATCTCAAAACAGAACCAAGTGTGGCAATGCTATCATTTTCTACAAAGGGTTCCGCAAAACATCCCGCCGTGGATAAGGTGACGCAAGCGCTGGAGATTGTTAAAGAGCGGGAGCCCGGACTCAAGGTTGACGGGGAAATGCAGGCCGATGCCGCATTGATTCCGGCTGTAGGGGAAAAGAAGGCTCCGGGTTCACCGGTAGCCGGCAAGGCAAATGTACTCATTTTTCCGGATCTTGGTGCAGGAAATATCGGTTATAAGCTGGTGGAGCGGCTTGCCGGCGCGGATGCATTCGGTCCTTTTCTTCAGGGCTTTGCAAAACCCGTTAGCGATCTTTCCCGCGGCTGTTCCGTGGAAGATATTGTTGTTACCGCTGCCGTCACCCTTTCCCAAACGGAATAGGAGGCTTTCATGAAGGTTATGCTCACAGGCTACGGACGAATGGGAAGAGAAATAGAGGAGGTTCTTTTAGGCAGGGGACATACCATAACAGCCCGCGTAGATATTGCGGAGGGCATTGGGGATTATAACGACGTAACTCCTTCTCTCCTAACAGGTTGTGACATGGTTATCGAGTTTTCTCTGGCATCAGCGGTAAAACCGCATGTCCAGGCCTATTCGGAAGCGGGAGTTCCGGTAGTTATCGGGACTACCGGATGGGAGGATGAGAGAAATACCATCCGTGACATTGTTGCGAAAACCGGGGGAGCCCTCCTTTGGGGAGCAAATTTTTCCATCGGAGCACATATTCTCTTCGCTTTGGCCTCACAGGCTGCAGAGATAACAGAACCCCTTGAAGAATACGATATCTTTGTTCATGAGATACATCATACCGGTAAAAAAGATTCTCCATCCGGAACCGCTCTTACTCTGGCGGAGAAAATTTTAAACGGAAACGTAAGAAAAGATAAAATAGCAACGGAAGCGTTCCACCGTCAGATCAAACCGGATGAGCTTCATGTATCATCTACCCGAGGAGGCTCTGTGCCGGGAGTTCATTCTGTATTCCTGGATTCGGAAGCGGACACGGTAGAAATAAAGCATACCGCACGGTCCCGGAAAGGGTTTGCCTTGGGAGCAGTGAAGGCGGCGGAATGGCTTAAGGGGAAAAAGGGATTTTTCCGGGTTGAAGATTTTATTGACGATTTAATATGAGGAGGTTTTAGATGAAAAGGTTTGAAGGTGTTTACACGGCTTTGGTTACGCCCTTTAACAAAGACAGTTCGATCGATGAAGAAGCTTTAAGAAAACTTGTAGATTTTCAAATTGAGGAAGGAATTACGGGAATACTGCCTATGGGTACAACCGGAGAAAGTCCTACGGTAACCCATGAAGAAAACCTAGAGGTTATAAAGATTGTTATTGAACAGGTAAAGGGGCGGGTGCCGGTAATTGCCGGGACAGGTTCCAACTCAACATCGGAGGCGAAAGATATGACGAAAAAGGCCCAAGAACTGGGCGCCGATGCCTCCCTTCAGGTAACTCCCTACTACAACAAACCGAATCAGGAAGGACTCTATCGTCACTTCACAGAAATCGCCGACTCTATAGACATTCCTCTCATCATCTATAACATACCCGGAAGAACAGGAAGAAACATTGAACTTGAAACCATGATGAAACTTGCCGCGCATCCCAATATTACAGCGGTAAAGGAAGCCAGCGGTGATATTCAGCAGATCATGGAGACAATCGATAAAAAACCGGAGGACTTCACTGTTCTCTCCGGGGACGATAATCTTGCCTTCCCCGTTACAGCTTTAGGCGGTTCCGGTGTGGTTTCCGTAGCCAGCAACATAATACCCGGCAGAATGGTACAGATGATAACTGATGCCCTTAGAGGGAATATTGCGGGCGCGAGGCAGGAACACTACCGACACATGTCACTGTTTAAAGCTCTCCTGAAACTGGATACAAATCCTATTCCAATAAAGTACGCACTTGCCGCGAAAAAGATGATCCAGGAGTATTACCGCCTTCCGATGTGTCCCCTTAACAAAGACAAGAGGAAGGTGTTTAAGAAAATTCTATCAGCCTTAGATATTATTTAAATGGAGGCGGAGGCAGTCTGCTAATTCGATAAAATCATAGGGAGAGAGTTCTTCTGCCCGCGAGTCTATAGAAATACCTGTGCCTTTAAAACATTCAAGAATATCATCCCCCCCCATTCGGTTGAAGGGGGGAATTTTTTTTATGTTGTTTATTATTTTCTTCCTGCGGGAGACAAACGCACCCCTAACGAGCTGGTTAAATATTGGAAAAGATTCCGGTGTTGGAGGATTGTCTAACGGTCTCATTAGTATCACTACCGAAGACACATCCGGCGACGGATAGAACGAGCCGGGTTTTACCTCTCCGGCCGTTTCAATTTTCCATTTACCCCGGCACAAAATAGAAAAAGCGGAATACTCTTTGGTCTTTGGTTCCGCCCGCATCCGTTCAGCTAATTCCCGCTGAACCATGAAAACCATACGGGGAGGTGTAAGATTGTTCTCGATCAATGCTGCGATCATTGCCGAAGCGGAACGATAAGGAAGATTGCCCACAATCCGGTCCGGTTCTCCGTATTTGCCGCGAACAGCCTTAAAAGTATCCAGAAAATCTCCTCCCTGAATAACCACATTATCTCTTTCTTTATATGTATCCTTGAGAAACTTTATAATACCCCAATCAATTTCAAAGAGGATAAGCGTATCAACCTGATCCGCAAGCAGTTCCGTTAGGGAACCTAATCCAGGTCCTATCTCCCAAACTAAGCCGGCATCCCTTAGGTCACACCATCCGGCAATACGCTTCCTTAAATCGTGACTTAAAAGGAAATTCTGCCCCCACCGTTTTTTCAGCGCAATACCGTATTTCAGCATCACTTCCCTTATTTCCCTAACAGAACCGTAATTCAAATCATTCTATCCTTTTAAAATAATCGGTAATTTAAATCTTTTTCGTAGAAAGAGTATCATAAATATCCCGATGATACAGAATACCCAGATAAACGCCTTTTCAAACCAGCCGGGGGGGGTTATGCCGGGAAAAGCGGAGAAAAACCGTGCGCACCGTACGATTACAGCACTCTGAAAATTAAAAATACTGACAGTAAAGCCTGCCGGCAAGATAAATGTGAACAGTAAAACCATTGCGCCTCCCCAAACAAAAACCGTTACAAGGGGAGTCATAATTAAGGCGGCAATAATTCCTATTGGTCTGAGGGTACCGAAGAGTCCGAGCAGAAGAGGCGCGGTAAAAAATTGTGCTGCAATGGATGCAGAAATCGGTAAACTAATGTACTTGGGTATATATGCTTCAAAAAACTCTGAGATTGACGGCGCTAAAAAGGCAATACCACCCAAAGCGAGAAAAGATAATTGAAAAGATAACGTAAAGGCTGAGGCGGGATCGGAAAAGAGCAGAATAAGAAATGATAATAACAGTATAATCCTGAGATCTACCCGTCTTCCCCGCTGCTTCCCAAATCCCCCAAGAACAAACATCAATGCAGCTCTATTAAGAGAGGGTAACGGACCAACAATAAAAATATATAAGAAAACAGTGCCTGCCACTAAATAGAAAGATTTCCGGCCTAATAAAGGATTTATGAGCAGAGTTAAAAGACCGCATAGTATTCCTAAGTGCATGCCTGATAACGCTAAGACATGAGCACATCCGGCATTTCGGAACATCTCTCCTTCTTCCGGAATAAGATTATCTCTATCTCCCCAAATAAGGGCTGTCATGAGTCCACCGGCATGTCCTCCGAATATACCCATACCTCCAAAACTCACTTCCCGAATTTCGGACCGTATTCTCATCAGGAAGCTGCTATACCCCAATAAAATTACCTGAGAAGCCGAGGAAACTGAAGCAGTCATAGGCTGTTTTTCATCTCCGGTGCAAAGCTCAGCATTTATCCGCAGGAGACTTCCCCGGTTTATTTTCGGCAGTTCCCATCCGAAAACAAGTGCCTTTCCCAGTGAATCGGATATATACCGGATACCTTCGGCTGACTCAACCCATTTAAGGTCAACCACATACATGGTCTTGCCGCCTTTTATCAATTTGGAATCCCTAACCAATTCTCCCTGGAAAGCGTTATAACTGAGAACAGTCTGAGGAACCCGCGGTACATTCTCTTTTAACTGAGAATAATCTTTTACAGATACAGAAATGGGTAATAGAATGGCCCCGCAGAGAAAAGCCGCTGAAAGGGTTTTTGCGTTCTTGCCTTTTAAGACTGATACCATTATCCCGAAAGAAGCGAACGGGAGTGAGAGGAAGAGAGAAGAGAAGAAATCTAACGATCCGAAATAAAAACCCACCGCCGCACTGCAAGCGGCGGTGATGTAAATTACGATTTCGCCAGTTTCGCGGCGCATCTAAAAATTAGTTTTCTAAAGCTTGAACAGCCTTGCTCACAGCATTCTGAATTGTATCTGAGTAATCCAGGTAAGTCGCGTAGAGCAACGGACTGTATGCTACTTTGTAACCGAGACTCCTAAGATTGTTAACCACAGCCAATATTATCTGAGAATCGTATTGACGGTCATTTTCCGTATACACATTGATTATATCCATATAAGAAGCCAATGCCGCAGCAGCTTTTTCATTCTCCATTGCACCGAGAGCCGCAATTGCCTCCAATATATTTGTTTTTGTAATAATATTACGGTCATATTCGGTGACACAAAGATTAAAATGTCTGATGACAGCATCTGTAGCCTCAGAATACTCTAATTCGGTAATCGGTTTTATCGCTGTAAAGCGTATAGTCCGAATGGCCTTTTTATCGGATACCGCAGATGCAGATGTAGCAACAGCTTCCCGAAGCGCGGCCGCCGCGAGTTGTGCTTTGCCTTGGTCATCCAGCTCATTCCCTTCTAAAAATAGATTGAGTATCTGTATCTTCCGGTCGAGAGTGCTTTTTCCATACGTCTCTGTAATAAGCGGAAGCAGCTCTCCTTCTAAATTGCGAATCGAATTCATTGCAGCGTTACTGATTCTTGCGGAATACTGATTTATACGGGCACCCATTAAAGGCTTAAAAGAAGCGGTATCCCCTATTTTTCCCAAGGCTTCTACTGCTACTTCTAAAACCTGAAAATCCGGGTCCGCTCCGGCCCTGAAAGCCGCATTCTGCTTCCCTACCCAATCGTTCAGCCTGACAACGGTTTGGTCCCCCGGCGAAGCAATATCACCCAGAGCTCGTAATATTGTCATCCGTACCAACGTCTCCTGATTTGTTTTAAAAAGGTCCCAAAGGGGATCCGCGGCCTCTTTAGCGCCCGTTTTACCCGCAAGTTCAGCCGCAACAGCGCCTAGTTCCCGCATAAGGGAATCTGTTGTCAGTTGATCCGCATTACTCACAACATACTGCAGGGCTGTTATATAGAGGGGAGACATTCTTTCCACACCGCGGTTCTCTGAGTCCTTTAAAACCTTTATCTTAACTTCCAGACTTGCCCGTTCAAAATTATTCAAAAAGGTTGTAACAATGGATTCACCGGTATCTTGACTCTCCTCTTCCTGGGAAAAACCGGGAACCGTAACACATACCGCCAGCAGGACAATTACCATAAAACGTTTCATAATATTTTTCCTCCATAGGAGCAGCAATTTATATTTATTAACTACCGATCGGTTATTTAATATATCTGTCCTTTGATATTTAATACTAATTCTTTTTTTTGTCTGATTCAAATAGGATAAAATAATTTATTTTTTTACCGTAGAAGAAGGTATTTCTTAGTTCTTAGAGGAATTCTCATTTTATACCTTTAGGTAACAGAAAGAGGCGTGTTTTCTTAAAAATGCCGTAAAATAATCGAATACAGCAATTCCCGGCAATTCGCAATTGCAAATTTAGAATTGCTCTAGTTCTTAGCCCGGCCTTATGCACCTAATCTTCCGGCAGCTGTTTTTGTGTCTTTGAAAATACCGTAAACATAGGTTAAAATATTATTTTTCATTGTAGGACTGGGGGGTACAGCCTGTATATGAAGCGTGGAAACATTTCTATTATTGTTATAATTGACCCCTTTGATGATACCGCACAGGATAACGGTATTATCCAGCAATTCTGTCTGCAACTTCACCGGCAATCCCGGTTTTGCCCGGCCTCCCACCAAAATAGCCGCTCCATCCTCCGAGATATCAATCATCCTCCCGCGATACCCCCCAAACCGCTCCTCCTCTTCATTTGCATTTTCGATGGACCTTAGGGGAAATACTTTTCCCGGTCTGTTCAAGGAAGCACGGATGGAATTCCGTTTCTGGGTACGGACTAAATTGTCGGAATGACTGATGTGCAGAATGGGATATTTTTTATCCAGGAAATCCCCGAGTACCTTTGACTCAAAATAGTAACCCGCATCTTCCTGACGCCAGAAATAGACATTTATTTTTTCTCCTTTCCAAGAGAATCCCGGAGGAAGCGGTGTGCCTTTAGGGTAGGAAATAGCCAAATATTTCCGCATGTTTTCCACTACTTTGGTTTGATAAACACCACCTCCGGGAAAAGTTATTTTCATGCGCTGACTTGTATCAATATTGCGGGTGGACCTGAGACCGAGGCGGTATTTAGGAAGATTGAATTCCACCCTTTTCCTGAAATCGAATAGTTTATTGAGAAAAAGGATTGAAGACTCATCTGATTCTTTTTCTTTCGACCGGAACCGGATAATTGTACCCCGAATACACCGATCCAGCTGTTTTTCCGACCAGAATAGCGAGGTGGGATTTTTAAGCCGGTTTTCCACAGCCACTCTTCTTAGAAGGTTGAGTTCACGGAATTTAAAGCCCGATTCTTTTCCTTTAACATAGAACTGAATCCAGGGAAAGCCGAACCCGCCGCTCCTCTGAATAAAGATAGTCAGCGCTATGATAAGGATTAAACCGATAATTAAAAAAACTAGTCCCATCTACTGCCTTTACTGCTCATTACAGGATCTTTCCCCTCGATTTCTCTACTCTTTTATGCTATTTTATATCCCGTATGGCGAAAAAGAAACATCTTTTTTCTAATGATATTAGTATATCCAACAGGTTCATACTATGTAAAGAGATACTCCTTATCTTTTCAGTCTTTTTTCTTCCCGGAATGATTGCTCAATCCGGTACGTTTAATCCCGGTTTATTCAACCAATGGCAATATCATTTCCAATATATAATCATTTCAATCCCCCAAATCCTTCTGCTTCTCTACATTCTATTCATCAGAAAAGATACTGATTGGAATGCAATGGGTATAAAAAAACTCACCATCAAAGAAATACTTCTGAGTTTTCCCGCGGCCATAGGAGTTTTTATTGTTCTCTACTTTCTTACCCTGCTTTTAAGTCTTCTTCCGGCGGAATCACAGGAAAATCTTGCCGGAGGGTTCCGGTGGGAGTTTTCAAATTACGCTGTAATACCTTTAGTAATTCTCACCTCTTTAGTTACCGGCTACCGGGAAGAACTTTTTTTCCGTAGTTACCTTATCAGCCGGCTCGGCCGACTGGGATTCCCGGAATGGGGAAGCGTCCTCTTTAGCGGCATGCTTTTCAGTGTCGGTCATCTCTACCAGGGCTGGGCGGGATTTTTAGTTTCCTTTTCCATTGGAATATACTTTGGACTTCTCTTTATATACCGGAGAAATATTCATTTTATTGCAGTTGCACATGCCCTTTATAACACTGCGGTTCTACTCCTATCCAATGTTATTCCAGCAGGTGAACCTCAAAACTATGTTGCTTTTTTCCAGAACATTATATAATATTTATATATAAGGAGATATATATATGAAATTAAATATATACAAAGTATTAGCTTTGCTGTTTACAGCGATACTAGTGTTTGCGGCTTGTGATAAAGAGGAAGAAACAGCCTTGGAAGATGAGGGGGAACAAGCTGTTTTCCAATCAGAAATTACCGGAGAAAGGTTAGCATCCCTGCAGGAACAGCTCTCCGAAAACGGATTCGGAGTATTCGAAGAACCTGCAGAACCTCCGGAGTTTACCTTAGAAACCCCTGATGGAGAAGAACGTTCCTTAGAGTCATTCCGGGGAAGGTTAGTTCTTCTGAATTTCTGGGCAAGCTGGTGCGGACCCTGCGGTGTAGAAAAACCTTCTATGGTAAACCTTTATTCTAAACTGAAAGATGAAGGACTTACCATCATCGGGATAAACCTGCAGGAGAACGCTTCCACCGCGAAATCATTCATGGATAAACACGATATCACCTACCCGGTACTTCTCGATAAATCCGGCAATGTCGCCGGAAAATACGGGGTTCGAGGGATACCAACGACCTATATAATAGACCGAAGCGGTAAAGCTCTCGGCGGAGTCTCCGGCGCGCTGGAATGGGACAGCGAACAGCTTGTCTCCCTATTCAAAGATATGCTTTCTGTAAAGATGTAGCGGAGGAATCATGGAGGCACCTAATCTATTTCTCTCCTTTGCAGCGGGGATTCTCTCTTTTCTTTCTCCATGCATTCTCCCGCTGATACCTTCATATATCACCTTTATTGGCGGGATGACGTTAACGGACATAAAAGAGGCCCGGGGTATAAGTAAACGGTCATTGATTTATAAGACGCTCTTCTTTGTAGCGGGGTTTTCTCTGGTGTTCGTTCTTTTGGGAGTAATTTTTTCAGGTTCCGGCCTGCTTTTCAGCGGTGCATCGAAAATTATAAATATTGCGGCCGGTATTATTGTAATTATTTTAGGGCTGAACGTCATTTTTAACTTCTGGAAATTCCTCAACTATGAAAAAAAGGTACACGTAAAAGGCTCTCCTAAAGGATATCCGGGTTCCCTGCTCATGGGAATGGCCTTTGGAGCGGGATGGAGTCCATGTGTAGGTCCAATCTTAGCGGGAATACTATTTTTAGCAAGCACATCAGGGAAGGTGTTGGAAGGGGTTCTGTATCTCTCCTCGTATTCCATCGGATTAGGAATACCGTTCCTTTTGGTGGCCATTTTTTTCACCCCAATGCTGAAACGGATAAAACAGTTCTCCCGCCATATGAAGACCATCAGGATAATCAGCGGATTATTCCTTGTGGTTATCGGAATCCTCATTGCTTTAGGTAGATTTCAGCAGCTTACCGGATGGTTTGCCCGTACCGGAATAGGAATGAAGGAATGGGCGGAAAATCATCCCGCGGCTTCGACGCTGCTTTGGGGGCTAATCCCGATTTTCTTCGGAACCCTTCCATCCCTCATAGCCTTTATTCGAGGAAAGAAGGAACGCATTATCACCGTTGGGAAAATTATTTTCTTCATCATACTAGCAGTACCGGGACTGTTAGAACTTCTCGGAATAATCAACATACCAGCATTACTGGGTGACTGGTTTACCTATCAGGGGATTTAACTACACTCCGAAACTGGAATTCCCCCTTTTATCTTAGGAAGAGGGCAATTCTAAATTGCAAATTCAGAATTGATGCTCTCATTTTCTACGGCTTTAAAGACAGGAAGGGGTTGTCTTGTATTCATACGCATAGAGGTTCATGCTAAGAATTGCCTAATCCGAACAGTCTTCGGTAAAAAGGCTTTTTTCTAGGGGGCGCTTCGTAAAATTTTCCGATTTTCTGGAACTTATTGGAGCGCTGTTTTAACAGGTCAGAAGACTTCTTAAACAGGAGCACCTCCAAAGAGGATTGGATCTGTTCCTTTATCCGCTGTGCCGCCGTTTCAGGGTTCTCGTGAGCACCGCCTTCCCCTTCCTTAATTATTCCATCGATTATTCCAAAAGAGAGAAGATCACGGGCTGTCATCTTCATCACCCCCGCTGCATACTGAGACTTGTCAGAATTTCTGAAGAGAATCAGCGCAAGTCCTTCGGGAGATATTACAGAATAAATAGCATTTTCCAGCATAAAGATTCGGTCACCGACACCAATTCCCAAGGCTCCGCCGGACATGCCTTCACCCAGGACAAAGCAGAGAATAGGTACTTTCAGCACTGAGAATTCTTTAAGGTTGCGGGCAATAGCCTCAGCAATTCCCCGCTCTTCAGCCCCCACCCCGGATGCTGCTCCCGGAGTATCAATAAAGGTAACCACTGGACGCCTGAACTTCTCCGCCTGTTTTGCTAACCGGAGGGCTTTTCGATACCCTTCGGCGTGAGCCATTCCATAATTCCGACGGATATTCTCCTTCATATTTCTTCCCTTCTGAAGTCCGATGAAGGTGATCGGCTGGGAGTCGATCATCCCAATTCCGCCTATCATGGCAGGATCGTCAACAAAGTTCCGGTCACCATGAAGCTCCAGAAAATCATCCGTTATCATAGTTATATAATCCATGGCGGTCGGGCGTTTCGGATGCCGGGCAAGCTCTACCCTTTTCCATGCGTCAATATTATCGTCAACCCCTGAAAGCTTCGATTCTAACCGTTTGATCTCATCACGCAGATCCGGATCACGCCCCGCTAACGCCCTCAGTTCCTTAAGTTTGCTTTCAATTTTTCGGTCTTTCATTTGGCCCCCCGGTACCAGCCCGAATGGGCATCGATTAAAAAGGCGAGTACCCGTTTAAGATCTTTCCTTTCGACAATGGCATCTACAAAACCTTTTTCCTGCTGGAATTCGGACCGCTGAAAACCCACCGGCAGTTTTTGCTTAATTGTACCGCTTATTACTCTGGCGCCGGCAAACCCTATTATCGCATCCGGTTCCGCTAAAGTTACATCCCCAAGCATAGCAAAAGAAGCGGTCACCCCGCCGGTGGTAGGATCGGTAAGAACATTTATAAGGGGTAGCCGTTCTTTCTCCAGTAATGCTACGGCATTGGAAGTTTTAGCCATCTGCATAAGGGAGAAAATGGTCTCATGCATTCTGGCACCCCCGGAAGCTGTAAATAAAACAACCGGAAGTTTTCGGTTTATTGCTTCAAAAATAGCCCGAGCAATACGTTCCCCCACTACGGAACCCATGCTTGCCCCTAGAAAACTGAAGGACATTATTCCAATCACCACTTCCCGTCCTCCGATCTTACAGAAACCGACTTTAGCCGCTTCATCAAGATTGGTCTTCTGCATGGTTTGTGCGATTTTCTCATCGTATCCGGGAAAATCTACGGGATTTGTAGTGCGGATCGTATCAGCAAACTCTTCAAACATCCCGTCGTCGGCAATAATAGGCAGTCTTTCCAATGCGCTAATTCTAAAATGGTGATTACAGTTGGGGCATACATACAGGTTTTTCGCCAACTCCTCATCTTCAATATGAACAAAGCACTGCGGACAGGAATGTTTCTTCTTTACAAAGGTCAGTTCATCCAAACCGGTAATATGCTTTACCGCACGGGGTCTTTTTTTAAATAGCCTTTTAAGCTTTCCTTCAAGATTGTAGGATTTCTTCATTAAGCCCCCTCATCTAATACTTGGGTCAATATATCCGTTCCAAATCTTCCGGATCGGAAAATTTTACTCCGGATAATTTTCTTTTGTTCCTCAATATTTGTCTCCACCCCCTCCAGAACCATTTCCGAAAGTGCCCGGTCCATCCGTTTCAAGGTAATATCACGTCTGCTATCCCAAACGATAAGCTTTCCAATTAATGCGTCGTAGTAAGGGGGAATAGTATATCCTTGAAACAAGTGACTGTCCATTCTTGTCATGAATCCACTGGGCGGCAGGTATGAAGTAACCGTCCCCGGTTTTCTGGCATTTATTCTGCACTCTAAGGCGCATCCTTTAATGACAACATCTTCCTGTTTTATGCCTATTTTTTCACCTGTGCATGAAAGTATCTGCTCCCGGATAATATCGACCCCGGTTACCATCTCAGTCACCGGATGTTCCACCTGAACCCGGGCATTTACTTCCATAAAGTAATAATTTTCCCCGGACACCAAAAACTCTATAGTGCCGGCTCCAACGTACCGGAGTCCCTTAAAGAGCCTAACGGCATCATTTCCCATACGCTGCCTCATCTCCTGATTTACCCCGGGAGAAGGACTTTCTTCCACCAGCTTTTGGTGGTGGAACTGGGCAGAACAGTCACGTTCCCCAAGATGTACAACATTGTGGTCAGAATCGGAGATGATTTGTATCTCCACATGGCGGGGATTTTCCAGGTATTTTTCCAGATACACCGTACCGTCAGAAAAAGCCGCTTCCGCTTCCGAAGAGGCAACTTTAAGAACATCCATGAAGTTCTGTTCTTCCCGGACAATCCGCATCCCCTTACCGCCGCCCCCGGCGGCAGCTTTTACAATGACGGGAAAACCAATGCTTATTGCCTCTTCCAAGGCCCGTTCCGGATCCTCTACTGAACTTTCAGAACCGGGTATAACCGGAACATCATGCTTAACGGCGCTTCTTTTTGCCTGAACCTTATCACCTAAAAGATTTATTACTTTCGGGGAAGGACCGATGAAGATGAGCCCTGCATCTTCAACCGCTTTAGCAAAGGGTGAATTTTCCGCAAGAAATCCCACACCAGGATGGACAGCATCACAGCCGGAAAGTAAAGCGGCTGAAACCAAATTAGAAATGTTTAGATAACTAAGACGCGACTGGGGCGGACCGATACAGACCCCTGCATCCGCTAAACGGACCCCTAAGGAATCTTTATCAGCTTCGGAATAACCGATAACCGTTCTGATTCCCATTTCCCGGCAAGCCCGTACTATCCGGACGGCAATTTCTCCCCGATTGGCTATAAAAAGGGAGCCTATCATATACGCTTTACCTCAAAAAGAGGGGTTCCATGCTCCACCATAACTGCATTCTCTACCAGTACAGAAACAACCTCCAGGTTAAAATCAGCTTCCAATTCGTTCATCACCTTCATGGCTTCAATAATACAGATCGTCTCGCCGGCTTTTACTTTAGTTCCGGTTTCAACAAAAGGCGGGGAATCCGGTGTAGAAGCTCTGTAAAATGTTCCGACTATCGGTGCAGTCACATATTCTGTATCTTCTGCAGCCTTATTTTGTGCACCTTTAGCCTCAGGAACATTAGGAGCCGGAGCTGTTCCGGCAGTCAGAGACTGATGAATTTCGGAATGACTTCCTTCGTATTTCCCTCCCTTTTTCATGAGTAATTTGAAGGAATCCATATGTAATCGGAGTTCCGTCAAAGAACTGTTATCAAATTTTTCGAATAGATCATGAATATCTTTAATTTGCATGAGGTCCTCCCGGTACCGTAGGATTTGGCAGCCGCTAATGAATCGCTGTTCTTCGGATATAACACACCAGCATAGAGCTGTCAAGGAACTGATTCCGCCAGCAGCAATTCCCGGTGATCACATTCGCATTAAAATTTATAAATTGTTTTATTACAAGCGATTACATCAATCGGCATCACCGGGAATTGCTGTTCCGCCAGTAAAATCAGCGCAGTCAGCGTGAGCAATTCTAAATTTGCAATTTAGAATTGCCTTTTTACTAATGTAAAGCCTGGAATTCTCATTTTATTCAATTATTTTACGGCTTTTCTTGAGAATCGTGTCTCTTTCTGTTGCCTAAAGGTATAAAATGAGAATTCCTCAGTCAGTGTATATTTACTTGTAATACCCTGGAACCTGCTGTATAATTATACATCAATATAAATTTAAAGTGAAAGGATACATTATGCCGGATATTCAAGAACTCTTGCCTCACCGGGATCCATTCCTATATGTAGACCGTATAGAAAAATACGATGACAAAGAAATTATCGGTTACCGGCTTTTCTCGGAAAAGGAATATTTTTTCAAGGGACATTTTCCAAATTACGCCGTAGTACCTGGAGTTATTTTGATCGAAACTATGGCGCAATGCGGCGGTGCCGGGGTTAAGGCTTCCGGGGTCTTAGGGGATAAGCTCTTTTTTTTAGCTTCCGTGGAAAAGGCAAAATTCAGAAGACAGGTAAGGCCGGGAGAAGAGGTAAAACTAATTATAGATAATCTAAGGATTTCCCCCCGAATGATCCGTCAGGGTGGTAAAGCTATGGTTGGAGATGAAATTGCCGCAGAGGCTGAATGGTTATGTCTCGTGGGTGATTCTCCGGAATAAAAAAAAGGAGGTTTTTCCGATGATTGATCAGAATCTTACTGTACCTAAAGCTATGAAGGAGATTGTTTCTTCCTATCCTGATGAAGACGCTCTTCACAGCAGAGATGAAAAGGGTAATTACCAAATAATGACTTTTGGCGGACTCTGGGAACGGGTAAGAGCCTTGGGAACAGCGCTCATAGATATGGGAATAAAAAGAGATGAGCATGTCGGCTTAATGAGTGACAACAGACCGGAATGGCTTATGATCGATTTAGCGCTTCTGGCTATCGGAGCAGTCGACGTTCCCCGGGGTTCTGATTCAACTTCTAGGGAAATGGCTTATATACTTAACCATGCCGATTGCATCCGAAGCTTCGCTGAAAACGGGACACAACTTGAAAAAATTCTCTCTGCAAAAAAGGACATACCCAATCTGAAGGAGATAATTGTTATAGATCCGGATTTTGTTCATCAGGGAGAGGGTAAAAAGGAACATGTAAAGATAATCCTCTTTAAGGATATCATGGAAAAAAGCAAAGGTCTCCTGGCGAAAAATCCGGCAGTGTTTGAGGAGGAATTTAAAAAAGGAAAGGCAGATGATCTGGCCACCTTTCTTTATACCTCAGGAACTACCGGTGATCCTAAAGGCGTGATGCTTACCCATAGAAGTTTTCTCTTTCAGCTGGAAAAAATAAAAGACAAATTGTTTCTGAATCCGTCGGATATATTCCTTACGGTTCTTCCAATATGGCACTCATTTGAACGGGCAGTTGAATATATATGCATGAGTTATGGTGCGGCAATAGCATATTCAAAACCTATTGGACAGGTAATGCTGGAAGATATGGCGGAAATCCGACCCACCTATATGACCTCGGTCCCGAGAATATGGGAAGGGGTAAGGAGCGGTGTATACAGGAATATGAATAAACAGTCCGGTCTTAAGCGCGGGCTTTTCAATTTCTTCATGAGTATAGGAAAACTTCATGCCGCCATGTTCAATCTTATTAACGGCAGATATCCTCGATTCAAATATAGAAGCAGAATTATTGATTCAGTATTAAGCGCTTTACCGCTTCTCCTTCTGACTCCGTTAAAACTCTTAGGAAACGTATTGGTGTTTAAGAAGCTTAAAATGAAACTTGGCGGCCGGTTTAAAGCTGGGATCTCAGGCGGCGGAGCGCTTCCTCCCTATATTGATAAATTTTTCCAAGCCGCAGGTATAAAACTCTTAGAGGGTTACGGATTGACAGAAACGGCTCCGGTGGTTGCGGTGAGAAACGAAAAGAAACCGGAATTGGGAACGGTGGGTTCTCCATTGGAAGAGATTAGCTGGAAAGTATTAGACGATAACGGCAAAGAACTTCCTCCCGGAAAAAAGGGCGTCCTGTTCCTTAAGAGTGAGCAGATAATGCAGGGATATTATAAAAAGCCGGAAGAAACAGAAAATGTTCTTAAGGACGGATGGCTCAACACCGGAGACTTGGTGATCGTCAGCAAAGACAGCGAGTTTAAAATCGTTGGAAGAGTTAAGGAAACAATTGTGCTTATCGGTGGCGAGAATGTGGAACCGGCTCCTATAGAAGAAAAAATTCTTCAGTCCGATTTTGTCGATCAAGTAATGGTAGTGGGTCAAGATCAGCGTTATCTTGGGGCTTTGGTGGTGCCGAACGAAGAACTTATATCGAAATACGCCAATGATAAAGGCATCCAATTTACCGAGTACGAGGACCTGCTGGAAAATCCGGTTCTTATGAATGCAGTAAATGCCGAAATTCAGTCCCTTATTAATCCGAAAAACGGGTTTAAGGGGTTTGAACGGGTGGTCCGTTTTGCTCTATTGAGAGACCATTTTGAAACGGGAGAGGAGTTGACTCAGACCCTTAAAATGAAACGGAATGTTATTACCCAGAAATATGCTAAGACAATATCATCCCTGTTTAAATAGATTAGTGCTCAAAATAGTGACTGAAAGTATAAATGCTGAGGAATTCTTATTTTATCTTATGAAGAAGGCTATTTTAAATCTATGGACCGATACGCGGAAGAATTTATGCAAACCCTGCGGATCCTGCCTTCAGTAACAGTGCAAAACAGATTGCTTTCCACAACGGATAGAAATATAGGAATTGTGCTGTCGCGACTGCCCTGGGAAGATAAAGGATATGTTTTACGGCTCCTTTCTCCCGGGAAAGCAAGAAGAGTTAAGGAAGAAACAGCCAGGCAGGAACGGCAATATTTTGATTACAGGCAGTATGTAAAGACAATCTGCCATGTAACATCCGATTTAAGGAACCCAAGGAGGCAGGCCCCTTTAAGGAGCTATCTCCGTCCCCGCCGGTAAATAATGCAAGGTTTATGTTCTATCCATCCCTATGGAGCAATTCCTATAACCTTGCTCAGTCAGTTACATGCTTAGCAAAAGCATCTCTATAACCCTTTGACCGCAGCCAGTAAAGTACCGACCCCTGCTCATCCTCCGACAATGGACCCACAAGAACCTTAAACACCTGCTTACCCGCGGAAGAAGCAGTAGTAACTGCCGTGGGAAAACCCTTCTGCATTGAATCCAACGTGTTTCGCGCAATCTGAGGATTACTATACACACCTACCTGCAGGTAGTACGTTCCCTTACGCAGAGATTTTACAATGGGTAGATCCAGCTCATGAACAACGGGCTTTTCAGGTTCAGGAGCTTCCTCCCCTTGATCTGCAACAATTTGTTCCAGTTCCCTGAGAATATCCTTTACCGCTTCTTCGGAGACCTCCGTATCAGGTTCAGCATCCGCAACCGCTTCAGACTCCGGTTCTTCCTTCAGAGCTTCCGGTTCCTCTATAGCAACTTTTTCAGGTTCTTCCTCTGCTTCTTTTGGTCTTTCATACACCATTTCTTCAGATGCATCAGGTTCCGGTATCTCCGGCGGCCTGTGTTCTGCGGGTTCAAGGGATATTTCAGCATCTTCCGGTACAGGTTTTATAGGGAAATCGTCCTCCTTAACTGCCGATTCCGAGATGGATACTTCCGGTTCTACCTGCGCAATCTCTGCCTCCTCTTCTTTTTCAGCAGGTTTTACGATATCCAGCTTTTCTTCTTCCTGCTCCCGGGGTATAACCTCAATTAACTCTGCTACAATATCTTCTGCCTGTTCTTTTAAACGCCTGATATCCGTTAAGACAGGCTGCTCTTCCTCTTCTTCAACATCTTTTGGTTTTGCTTCAGCCAATTCCTCATCTATCTCTTCCCGGCCCGTTCTAAGGTGTTCAAGGTCACTCAATACCGGCTCTTCCGCGGGAGGTTCTTCCTTTTCAATCTTAGGTTTACCGGGTACCGCCTCTACCAGCTGAGTAACAAGCTCTTCCGCTTCAGCTTTCAACCTTCTAAGATCCGTGACCATCGGACCATCAGGACGTTTCTCTTCTGTCTTCGGAATAGCCTCATCCAGACTCACAATCAGATCCTCAGCAGCAGTCTTCAGTCTTTGGATATCCGTTACCGATATTTCTTCTTCCGCTTCAGGGATCGCTTCACTCAATTCAACAGAAAATTGTTCCGCGGCTTTTCTCAGCGGTTCTAAATAATTCAGGGATGCTTGTTCAGGCTTTTCAGGCGCTTCTACAACTTCAGCCGGCTCTTCTTCAACCGCTTCAATCTCCTTTTCTTCCTCTCTCTCTTCCGGAAGTTCCGCCTCCGTCAACCTGGCATCCGCGGGTTCTTCTTCGGGACGTTTGACCGCAAGCCCCGCCTCAGGAGCATCATCCTTTGGTGGAGTTGCTTCCGAAAGGGCCTCTTCATCAATTATAAACCGTTCTACCCTGCTCGGGGGTGATATCAGTTCAAATACTTTTTCTTCCCGAGGCGGTGGAAAGGTTTCTTTTGCTTCCCCCCTCCGTTTTGCTCTTGCTAAAGATTGTTCAAGCCAATCCACCTCCGCGGCTTCAGCGTAGAGTGAGGGTTCCGGTTCAGTTACTTCCGGTTTTGTTTCAGGTTCCTCCGGAGTTACTGCTTCTTCCGGTGTATCGGGTTCTCTAAGGGCAGCAACAGCTTCTTCTTCCTTTTCCGGCTGAATGAGAGTCAGCGAATCCGGTTCCAACAATGCAGCATCCGGGGCTGCCTCCTCCGGTATTGTTTCTTCAGTGGCTGTTTCTACTTCCGGTTCTTTGGGGGGCAGAATTGATACCTGAGGGGTCTCTTCTTCTTCTATTTCCCCTCTAAAACTCTCTTCGGTTTCCGGTTTTCTTACGGCTTCCCCGAATACCGGTTGTTCAGGAAGAGTCTCTGTAGGTGCGGATTCTCCAAGGAGAGGCTTCTCCGCTTTCGGTTCTTCGTCCGGGACCGCAGGTTTTTCCGTTCTCGCCTCGGTAAAATCTTCCGGAGTTACCTTTGAACCGTATTTAGGAGCTTCAATCCTTTTTTCCGATGGAACCGAACCGAGCAGGGGTTCCTCTTCAGCAACAGGAGGCGCTTCATCTTCTTCCGTGTCTTCTGTAATGACTGTTTCCGGTTCCTCCATAATATTTTTTTCCCCGGAAATTTGTGGTACTGCTTCTGTCTCATCCTCTAATGGAGACGCAGGGGGAACATTGGCAGACTCAAAGCCTAAACCCGATAGACCTTCCAGATTATCCGGTTTTTGCGGGTCAGTAATTTCCGCACTGTTCTGCTTTGTTTTTACCGGTGCCTCTTCTGCTAGTTCAGGTTTACCCGGTACATCTTCTTCGGGTTCCAGAGGACCATTCCCCTTTAACACACCCCGGTTAGGATCACCCGCGCCGGCGGAAGGATTAATATCGGGATCAGGATGGTACGGAAGGTCTTCAGTGGGAGAAACAGCTCCCCATCCGGAAACTGAAACCGGAGTAACCGAGACTTTAACGGCTTCCTTTTTACCAATACTTAATTCTGTTCCAGCCTCTTCGGAAACTACAATAAAAAGATTAGAATCATTAAGTTCCTTTACCACCACCAGCTTTATGGAATTCCCATTTTCTTGATTAGTTACTCTCACTATAGAGTTACGGGGAAACGCGTCTGATGCTCCATAATAACCCATAGAGGGAAACTCTCCCTCAGTACTGACCGCTGCCAAACCTTCCCATCTTCTACTCATGGGAGATTCCTGAGCCCGGCTAACTGCGGGTAAAAATAATATGAATAAAGCAATAAATGAAAACGTTATTATAGAGAATATGTTTCCTATAATCTTCATAACCAATCTCCTTTATGAACAGATAAACCTACCCCATTCCCTTTATTTTCGGTATTTTTTTACTAACAATAAAGCAAATATCTTAACACCATCTTTTCAACTACATCTAATTGCCATTTCTTTTGTTAGTAATTATTGACACAACGGATTTACCTACTAACCGCCCTAAAGTAAATATTTCGGATAATCCTTTCTGGGTGAGTCCATCCGTCAACTCACCGGATATATTTTTTTTCCTGGGTTCATCTTCATCGGAAAAGAGAATTTGATACCGAATCTCCTCTATCCTGCCTTGATAAGGTATCTCCAATGGAGGTTTAGAAAGATGGAGTTCTCCTTTTAACAGAACATCAGCTCCAATAGTAACTAAGGCGTCTTTTAAATCTTTATTTTCTATTTGCCGCCACTCTTGACCGGCAGTGAATGCAATATGGGGACTTGAAAATAAATAATCTAAAATACCCTCTTCGAATCGGGACCTAATTACCTCCCCTGGATCTATATCATCTGACCCTTCATCGTTTTCCTCCGTTATAACATCTTGCTCAGGAGCAGAAACTTCAGCAAATATCACAATAGAAAGGCTAAAAATTCCATTCGGAATAATTAAAAAAAACAAACATACTATAAAGATACATTTTGGATACATATGATGCAAATTCCTCCTATATTCTCTATCGGCAAATATATGAGGTATCACTAATGTAATATGCGTTCAGTTCAAACCGGTTCGAACAAGCAATTCCTGTCAGCTATTCTAAATTTGCAATTTAGAATAGCCTTTTTACCTATGTAAAGCCTGG
>CAZUAE010000002.1:0-248055 GCA_964618265.1 uncultured Spirochaetales bacterium
ACTCATTCTCCGGAAAAAAGACATAAAAAAACCCTAAGCGGTGTTAACCACTCAGGGCTTCGTTCGAGCGTGTTAGCTCCATCTCCCCCGGACAGACTCGAACTGCCGACCTAGTGGTTAACAGCCACCCGCTCTACCAACTGAGCTACAGGGGATCGTTAGACAACGAATGTTACCATACTTAACTTACAAAATTATGTCAAGCGTTTAATCAAGCGTGTCAAGGCGAAATAGAAATGTCTAAGGAATTCCTCATATTTCTAATGACAGCATTTACTAATAGATATATGTTGATATAATAATTATCTGGAATGGCTAAGAAAAAAAAAGGAACCGGTACAGATCTACTTACCCGGGAAAATATAGAAATAAAAGAACCTAACATGTACAAGGTTCTCCTGTTAAATGACCATTACACTACTAAAGAATTTGTTGTGGCTATCCTTATCCAGGTTTTTAACAAGACCACAATAGCTTCATGGGAGATAATGCTGACAGCCCATACTACGGGGAAAGCGGTTGTAGGTCTTTATACGTATGATATTGCCCGGACAAAGGTTTCTCAAGCGAAAAACATGGCTAAAGCCGAAGACTATCCTTTAAAGCTCATCATAGAAGGCGCCTAAAGCTCTCCTCAAGGACATGGGCGCATCAACTCTAAAGGGTTCGAATTTTACTGCTGTACTGCCTTTCCGAACCCAAATATTGACAATAGGTAGGCTGACCCCGTTTTCATCGACAATGTTCGGTTCCTCCTCTATACCCAGAATATCTTCCGTTCGAAACTCGTAAAAAACAATATGGGTGCTTAAAGGAGAATGAATCAATATTATTTTTTCTTTATCGTATGGATGCTTTCGCGGTGTTCCGGTAAACACAATACCGTTTTTGCGGTAATCAATTCCCTCAGAAGAAGGCAGCAGCTCTTTGAGCCTTGATATAACGATTGATTTTTTTTTGTCCATTACGAAACCTCCCGGGGATCGTTAATCTCTTCGAGCTCTTCGAGCTCTTCCGGATCTTCCTTGTAATTTACTCGAACATCCTGAGGAATTTCTTCTTTTTCACTCCCTTCTGAAAGGGATATGATTTGTCTTATTGTATGCTGGTCTAAATAACTTTTTATCGAATTCAGATCATCTTCAGATAAATCGGTAAACATTAAATGCTGTTGACGGTTGTTTTTTACCAGCCTGGTATTAAGGGAAAGAACATCCTCTCCTATCCTCAGAGTGCAGCCTTTAAACACCCTGCCGGTGGGAATATCCGTAGCTTCACTTAAATCATCGGGTTCAAAACTTATTCCGCCGGATGAGATGTCTCTTACGGTTCCGGTAATTATAGCAAGAGTATCATCCCGGAAATATGTAAATCCGATCTTGTCAACTTTTGTAGGAACGATTCGATCACTGCGCCGGTCTTCCGCCATATCCTTATACCGTTCTACAAGCTTTTTCAAGCGCATAAGTTCTTCAGTATCATTTAGATCTTCGTGAATAACACCGTTTACGCCCAGATGATTTGCTTTTGATGCTTCCTCAAAACTAAAATTCTCACCCTTCAATAAAATGAAAACCGTCTCATTTTTAGACGTTTCTTTGCGTAGAAATGTTAAAAAAGGCTTCCAATGACGGGGGTAATCTTGCGCGCTGAATAAAATAAGATCGGGCGATATTTCCTCCAAGTTATCCATAGCTTTTATGGGATTCCAATACTGAATAATCTCCGAGCCGTGGGGACGGAAGTGAAGATTTATATGGTCCCGAAGTTTTTCTCTTTCTGCTACTAATAAAATCTTCATTTATACTCCGCGTAATTTACCTTGTACCTAGATTAATAACATCATAATTATATATATTCCATATCTCATCGTGTCTTTCAAGATAATAAATATATTTTTTTATCTCCACATAACCAACATTTTGAAATTCTTCACGGACTTCCACCTGACCGAAATCGGGAGTATATGTAGTCCTGATTATCTCAAAGTCCTCAGGAATAACAACGATATCGCTATCTACTACTTGTTGTTTAAGATCCTCTTTGAACTCCTCAAGCATCCGCCTCTGCTCTTCTTCAGAGAGAGCTATGTATCTATTTTCTCTAGCTGGATTGTTCCTCAAAAGACTTTCCATATCTAAATAAAGGAAAAACTTATCCCATTCTCCTCTTTGCCTTGCCCGTAACATATAGCGGACAACTTCATCCGGTGAAAGAGATTCAGCCCGCAGGATCTCTCCGGTTGCCTGATCGATTCTATCCTGCACCGCCTCTATACCTTCCGCTGACGGCCTGACCGAAAGAGTGAGTTTATTTGATCGTACAGCCATGGAGGACATATTTTTATACAACTCAGGATAAAATTTGGCGGATATAATGTAAATTCCTGAGCCTGGAAAATCAATATAATCTGAAATATTTTCTACGAACGAATATTGTTCTCCTGGTTCTATACTAACCTCCCTGTAATAAACCTGTTGATTAGCATTACGCTCTGTGATAAATTTTTGCGAGTGCTCTAATACCTGGTTTTTGAGGGTAAGCGCGTCAAAATCGATACTGAACATACGCTGTTCGGCAAGTTTAAACCGGAAGGTTTGTCCGGTATTGTTAGCAATAATTGCTTTTATCTGAATATCACTTTCGGGGTAATAGATTTCCTTGTCATAGAATCTGATGGAAAAATCTACCCCCTCCGGTACTTGTGAAAAACTAATAATGGGGAGTAATATAAAAAAAATCAGGGCAAAACTGTATGTTTTCTTCAATGGAAAATCTCCATATTTTTTATAGGTTGCTATCCTATTTTTATAATCGGTAAAATTTATGATAACCTTATTTTATAAAGAGTTAAGTGCACGAATACAATCATATTCACCCTTTGTTGAATTGTCCAGGCGGATTAATAAGGGAGAATTTCCTGTTGCCGTCACCGGCGCGCAGGGAAGTTTCTTTGCTTTTCTGCTGGATCATATTTATAAACAAAACGATAAACCAATTTTGGTTGTTCTTCCCACTGAACAGGAAGCAAAAACCCTTTTTCAGGATATACAGCTGTTCGACGGATCAGTAAACTTCTTTCCATGGTGGGGTAAAATGCCCTACGCTTCAACCCCAAGGCATGACAGGGTTTTCGGAGAGCGGGTTCGGGTATTGACCGATCTCGCCATGATAAAGAATACAATAACCATTGCCTCCATCAGAAGCTTTCTGTCCTTTTTACCGCCCCCTGAATACATAACGTCGAGGATTCTTTCCATTTCTACGGGTGATGCCATTGAACCTATAAGTTTAAGCCGTACTCTGCAAGCCTACGGTTATCTCCGGGTACCCAGAGTCAGTATGCGGGGTGAATTCGCCCTTCGCGGAGAAGTCTTGGACATATTTCTGCCGGGAACTGCTGACCCGCTTCGAATCGTATTTGAATTTGATACAGTAGAAAATATAAAGAGGTTCGATGTTCTTTCACAGGGCTCCATCGAGAAGATGAACCGTATTAATATCTATCCGGCAAAAGAATTGATTTGGGATGATGAAAGAATCGATACTCTCACTGAAAACCTTTCAGCATTCCCGGAAACTTCCTCGAAATCCGAAGAGATTGCGGAACTCCTTATAGAATCAGGATATTTTGAAGGAGAGGAAGTCTATTATCCTTTATCCTTTAAAAAACCCGCTACCCTTCTCGATTATTTCCCTAATTCAGAACCGGTTTTTTACAGCGAATCCGAGCGGCTCCATAATGCAGCTGAAGCTCTTTATAAGGAGTATCAAGGGATATACCGGAAACTTCACCGGGTAAACAGGGTCCCGAGACCCGACAGGATTATCAGTTCCTTCCAAGAAGAAGAGCAGCGTACTCCTTCAGCAATCAGAATACCCCTGATAAAAAAAAGCAATGAAACCGGGGGAATTCATCTAAACTATGATCCTCCCCGATCATTTTTCGGAAACATTTCATTTCTCAAGGAAGAGCTTGAGAACCTTATAAAATCAGGTTATTCCATTTGGATCTTCGCGGAATCTGAATCACAGGCCTTACGGGTGGAACACTTACTCTCAGACTTTACTATTAAAGTAATTCCGTACGGTATATCCGCGGGATTCACCCTCCCGGACCTAAAAATAATGGTTATTTCTGAAGGGGAAATCTTCGGACGAAGGAAACGTCTTCCCCGTTCGGTAAAAACAAGCCGCAGTCAAGTAATAGAAACCTTTGTCGATTTGAACCCTGACGATTATGTAGTACATGTCAATTACGGAATCGGCAGATTCAAAGGTATCAAACGGATGACCGTCGGAGATACCGAAAAAGATTACCTTCATTTAGAGTATGCCGGAGAAGAGTATATATTTATCCCCATCGAACAGGTCAATTTAATTCAGCGCTATATTGGTTCTCACGGTTCAAGCCCCGCCTTAGACAGAATAGGAGGAAAATCCTGGGAAAGCAGAAAGAACCGGGTAAGAAAAAGCGTCGAAGATCTTGCCAATCGGCTTATCACCCTCTATTCCAAACGTAAAAAAACCAAAGGGTATGTATATCCTCCTGATACAGAATGGCAAATGCAGTTCGAAGCTTCTTTCCCTTACGAGGAGACGGCGGATCAAATCACCTGTATCGAAGATGTAAAAGAAGATATGGAACAGCCCGTACCAATGGACCGAATCATATGCGGAGACGTAGGATACGGTAAAACAGAAGTCGCACTTAGGGCTGCGTTCAAAGCTGTTACAGCGGGTAAGCAAGCCGCGTTATTGGCTCCCACAACAATACTCGCGGAACAGCATTACGAAACATTTAGTGAGAGGATGGACGGTTTTCCTATTGCAGTGCGTATGATGTCCCGGTTTATATCCTCGGCAGATCAGAAAAAAACTCTTGAGGGACTCAAACAGGGAGATATTGATCTCGTTATAGGAACCCATAGAATTCTTCAAAAAGACGTACACTTTAAAGACCTAGGTCTCCTGATTGTAGATGAGGAGCAGCGTTTCGGGGTAAAGGATAAGGAACGGTTAAAGGAGATAAAAACATCCGTAGACTGCCTTACCTTGACAGCTACTCCGATACCTAGAACTCTGCATATGTCCCTTCTGAAAATTAGAGATATGTCGGTACTCACCACTCCCCCGTACAACCGGCGTCCCATCGAAACTGTCATTAATCAGTTTTCTCAAGAGGTAGTTGCACAGGCCATACGCAGCGAAATTGAGCGGGGCGGTCAGATTTATTACCTGCACAACCGGGTTGAAACATTGGAATCGGTGCAGATGTTTCTCCAGAATTTAGTTCCGGAAGTACTGGTGGAAACAGCCCATGGGCAGATGTCTTCTCATGAATTAGAAGACAAAATGCACCGATTCATCCACGGAGGATTTCAGGTACTCGTTTCCACCACCATTATTGAGAACGGAATAGACATTCCTAATGTAAATACCATCATTATCGATCGGGCGGATATATACGGAATCTCACAATTGTATCAATTAAGAGGACGGGTCGGGAGATCCGAACGGGTTGCCTATGCTTATCTTTTTTACCCTGAGGACAGAGCCCTAACGGAACTTTCAATGAAACGGCTTCAGATAATTTCCGACAATACCGATCTTGGTTCAGGATTCAAAATCGCTCTTAAGGATCTGGAAGTAAGGGGGGCTGGAAATCTTTTGGGAAGAGAACAAAGCGGTGACATTCTTTCAGTAGGTTTTGATATGTACCTGCGGCTCCTAGATCAAGCAGTCAATCGGTTAAGTAAAGAAGGAACGGAAGAACCGCCTGAGGTATATCTGGAACTTGAGTATTCCGGATTTATTCCTGATTCTTACATCCAGGAACCCCTGGAAAAGATGGAGATTTACAAAAAGATCGGTTCAATTGCTTCCGAAGAAGAATTGGAGACAATATATGCTGAGATAAAGGACAGGTTCGGCCCGCCGCCGGAGGAAGTACACAGTCTGCTTTCTTTAGCGGAAATACGTATTCTCTGCAAAAAACTGTTTGTTTCTTCTTTAAAGGAGAAGAAAGGTATAGTCGAAATAACATTTGACAAGGTAGCCATTATCTCTGTTAACAAGCTCTTAACGTTGGTAAATGATTCCGGCGGAAGGGTTCGGCCTGATCCAAAACATCCCAATGTCGTGAAAATTGATACGGGGAAAATAGGGCTCAAAGAGAAATCAGAATTCCTCCGGGGAAGGCTCAGTTCTCTTTTATAAGGTACGGTATATCGGGTATATGAAAGAAGAAAGTTCAAAATATAGACACATTAAAAGTTATGTAATCCGGCAAAGCCGAATCAGCTCTCTCCAGAAAAGATCTCTGGAAGAACTTTCCGATAAACACTGTATACCATATCAAAGCTCTCCATATGATTTCAACCGTACTTTCGATACCTCTCGCCCCCTTGTCATGGAGATCGGATTCGGCATGGGATCTGCCGCTATCAATATTGCAGAAAAAATGCGTACATGGAATTTCATCGGAGTGGAGGTACATCCACCTGGAGTAGGTAAACTCTTGAGTGAAATTGAAAAAAACGATCTGGACAATATAAAAATCGTACAGCACGATGCTGTGGATGTGGTAAAAAAAATGGCAGTTCCCGGAACTTTTCAAGGATTCCATATTTTTTTCCCGGATCCCTGGCCGAAAAAAAAGCATCATAAACGGAGGCTTTTAAACCGCAGTTTTGTATTTTCCTTGACCAATGCTCTTTCTGACAGCGGATACATCTACATTGTCACGGATTGGGATGATTATGCTGAACAGATTAAAAAGGTGCTTAACGAGCAGAATAGTTTATCAAAAAGCCCTCATATTCCGGAATGGCGTCCCATTACCGAATTTGAAAGAAAAGGATTGGAGCAGAATCATCGAGTCCATGAGTTTTATTACGTAAAAACAGATAATCATTAAGTGTTCTGCTGATCTTAATGATTATATACCTTCCGCTTACGTTCATTTTAGTGTACAATCCACTAAACATGACACGGCTTTTTCATACTCAATCGAAGGAGGTATCATGCAGCAGACCTTAGAGGAATTTATCCGGGAGCATAAAAACACCGCGTTGGAACGTAACTATATCGATCCAACCTTTTACGGCAGGTATAACACCAAACGGGGTTTACGCAACGAAGACGGGACCGGAGTTCTCGTGGGCCTTACGGGTGTGGGAGATGTTCATGGTTATATCATCGACGAGGGTGAAAAAGTACCTGTTGAAGGACGTCTCCGTTACCGGGGTATCGAAATTGAAGAAATTGTACGCCGGTTCCAGGAAAAAAAACGTCGGGGGTATGAGGAAACCGTTTACCTCCTTCTCTTTGGAACCTTGCCGAATGAAGAACAGCTTGAAAATTTCAATGTAATTCTAGGCTCAAAGCGGGATCTTCCTAACGGTTTTACGGAAGACATGGTGCTGCGAGCACCGAGTAATGATATTATGAATAAGCTTGCCCGTTCCGTTCTGGTGTCTTATTCTTATGATGACAATCCTGATGAAATATCCATAGAAAACATGATACGTCAATCCATAGAACTAATAGCTCGATTTCCAACCATGGTGGCTTACGGATATCACGCGAAACGGCACTACTTCCATAACGAAAGCCTTTTCATCCATTCTCCGCAGCCTGAGCTGGGAACCGCGGAAAATCTCCTCTGTATGATTCGTCCCGATATGAAATATACCCCCCTTGAAGCTGAAGTATTGGACTTAGCTTTGGTACTGCACGCAGAACATGGAGGGGGAAACAACTCCGCCTTCTCTATCCGTGTCGTTTCTTCTTCCGGAACGGATACCTATTCAGCTATAGCTGCCGGCGTAGGGTCCCTTAAAGGACCGAAACACGGCGGAGCCAATATAAAAGTTATTGGAATGATGGAAGAAATAATGAATCAGATAAAAGATTGGGATGATGAAGAGGAACTCTTGGCATATCTTAAAAAAATTCTCAAACGGAAAGCCTGCGACAGAAGCGGTCTGATTTACGGGATAGGACATGCTGTCTATACTTTGTCTGACCCCCGAGCAGTGCTTCTCAAGGAAAAAGCTGAAGAGCTGGCCCTGGAGAAAAACACCATAGAAGAATTTAAACTCTACTCTGCAGTGGAGAGATTAACTCCGAAAGCGTTTTATGAGACAAAGGGATATGAGCGGATCATGAGACCTAATGTTGATTTCTACTCCGGTTTTATTTACCGGATGCTGAATATTCCTAAGGACCTTTATACACCGATCTTTGCAGTAGGAAGAATAGCAGGATGGTGTGCCCACCGTATCGAAGAGGTACTAAGCGGCGGGAGAATAATAAGACCTGCCTATAAGAGCATCGCTGTAAAAAAGCATATAGATGAAGTCACGGAAGAAATACATGGCGGATAATGTATTGAAGAAGATCCTTACCGAGGGACGGCTGCAAACAATATTATCCGCCATGAACAATATAACGATTGGGATAATAGGGGACGGCTGTGTTGATATCTATTGGAAGGCGGACATGTCTTTATCGGAACTCTCCTTAGAAACACCCCATTTCCCCTTACCGGTAGTTGAAGAGAGAGTTTCTCTGGGTGCCGGCTCCAATGTCGCGGCAAATGCAGTTGACCTTGGCGCGGCAAATGTTTCCATGGTTACGGTAATCGGGAGCGATTGGCGGGGAGAACTATTTCTTAAGCTTGCAGGAGACAAGGGTATCGATACAAATCATGTGGTAAGGTCTATGTCGCGGATTACCCCCGCTTACGGTAAACCCCTCAGGGCAAACGGCGATGTAGTCTACGAAGACCCCCGTCTCGACTTCGAAAACCGGAACGAACTCTCTTCAGGGGACGAAAACCGGATAGTTTCAGCGTTAAAAGAGGCGGCCGCCCGTTACGATGTCCTCGCGGTGTGTGATCAGTTCTCCTATTCAGTGGTAACGAAAAAGGTAAGGGATATTCTTCCGGCAATACAGAAAAGAGGTATACCGGTTGTTGTGGACAGCAGAAAAAGGCTCAAATATTTTTCCGGAGTTACCATTAAACCCAATGAAGGTGAAGCCGCACGGGCATTGGGAAAAAGTGAAGCGTATGGTAAAGCGAATCGGGAGGAGATGATTCGTAATCTTTTCAATCAAACGGGTACACCTCTTCTGATGACCCTTGGAGCTGAAGGCGTTTGCTGGTATGACGGTAATGAAATAATCCATGTTCCGGGAGTAACGGTAAAAGACAGCCCCATAGATATCGTAGGAGCAGGAGATGCGTTTCTCTCAGGCTTTTGCTGTTCTTTAGCTGCCGGAGCACACCCGGCGGAGGCAGCAGCTTTAGGAAATATAGCAGCTTCTGTAACCATAAAAAAAGTCGGCATCACCGGAACGGCAGCCCAGGAAGAAATTGTGAAGGCATATGAAGAATTATAATACTGAAAATAATTTCATTCCCCTTAAAAATATACCTGCAGGAACTAAAATCAGTAAAGTACTGTTCGATTTTGACGGTACAATCTCAACCTTTAGACACGGCTGGGAAACTGTAATGATTCCTATGATGGAAGAGATCCTCACTCAAGGGAAAGTAGCCGATGAAAAGTTAAAAAAAGAGATAGGATCATATGTTGATCAATCCACCGGTATACAGACCATTCATCAGATGAAATGGCTTACCGATAAGGTAAATCAGAAATTTCCTAATCTCAATGCCGATATGTGGGAATATAAAGCATTATACAACCATAGACTCATGCAGATGATTCAGAACCGGATCAAATCAGTTGAATCGGGGATAGAAAATCCGGAATCCTATAGAATTCCGGGATCTTTTGATTTTATGAGTTTTTTAAAAGACGAAGGATACAAACTTTATCTTGCCAGCGGCAGTGATCACCCCGATGTCCGGCACGAAGCGGAAATACTGGAAGTGGCCCCCTTCTTTGAGAAAATTGCAGGTGCTCCTTTAGACAAGGTTTCCTGTTCAAAACGGATTATCATGGAAGAGATAATCAAGTATGACTTAGAAGAAAAAGAAGCCATACTTATTATTGGTGATGGTAAGGTGGAAATTGCTTTGGGGGCAGAATACGGAATGCCTACCCTGGGACTTGCCACCATCGAAGAAAAGAGCAAGGCTTCTTCCGGTAAAATGAATGAACGTAAAATGAAACGCCTCATTACAGCCGGGGCTGACGCCTTAGCAGCTGATTTTACACCTCGGGAAGAAATATTCAATTGGTTTAAGCTTTAGTACAAACAGAGGAAACATATGAACGTCCGAATTTTTGATGAACTTGTAAAACGTTATCCCCGGCTTGAGGATAGACACGAATCCATAACCGCATTAACGGAAGGAATTATAAATACTTTTGCTAACGGTGGTAAATTATTAGTCTGCGGTAACGGCGGCAGTGCGGCGGATGCCGACCACATTGTAGGAGAACTGATGAAAGGTTTTGAACGGAGGCGTCCGGTTCCTGATAAGTTTTTTACAGGAGAAGAACCCTTTACGAATCAAGCGGAAATGGAGTATATGCAAACCCATCTGCAGAGAGGTTTGCCGGCCATAAATCTTTCTTGCCACATCTCTTTTACCAGCGCCTTTTCTAATGATGCAGCTCCGGATCTGGTTTTCGCACAAGGTGTCTTTGGTTACGGAAAAGCTGATGACGCCCTTCTCTGCCTGAGTACATCCGGGAACTCAAAAAATACGGTATATGCAGCCATAATGGGAAAATTAAAAAATCTTAGAGTTTACGCGCTCACCGGACCTGCTGACAGCAGGTTATCGGAACTATCCCGGGAAACTGTACAAGCACCGGGAAACAGTACCGCGGAGATACAGGAGTATCACCTTCCCATCTATCATGCTGTCTGCAGGTGCATCGAAGATTATTTTTTTCCGGATTGATCCTTTGAATCCTTTGGCTTTTCTTGTTGGATTTCTTCGTCAAATACGATTGTGGCATCCCCTACCCTGATAACATCACCGGGTTCTAAATTTTTCTGCTTAACGGGACGATTATTGACCATTATCTCCTCTTCACTTACCACGGTATAATCTTTTTTCGATGCATCAAAGAGAATCGTAGCGTGAGAATCAGCTACATCCGGTTGACCCGATATCGTCAGGTCCGCTTGGGGGCTTCCACCGATTACAGTTGCGTCACCGGTAAGATTAAGATATTTAGTAGAAGGAGAACCCGATTCCCAACTAATAACTTCAAGATTGGCTTGTTTCGCCTTGTTAAGGAAACGAAGACGTGATAATCCCCACCATCCTAATAGAGCGATGACAAGGGGTACAGCCAAGAGATATAACGGTGCTGTAAGAGGCTGCCCTGCTAAAGTACTTGAAAAGTAAAACCGTTCTGCTGAAAATGTATTACCGTTATCCTGGAATTCTACCCGTACATGCTTTTTTTGAGCAGGAATCATAGTGGCGTAATAGGTAAACAGGTATTCCTTTAATACCCGGTTTTTTATGTTCAAATATACATTTGCAAGCTCTCTGCTGTTACGGGCATCATAAACAGCTCCCCCAGTCCTTTGAGAAACTTTTGGTAGGTTACTGTCCCCGCTTGTACCGTAATTGATGGAAAAAACAGAAATCCCCTCTTTCTGAAAACGTTCTACCGCTTCCCGGTAATCAACGGTTTCGGTTCCGAATCTGGGATGCGGCTCTCCGGTGTGAGTATAAAACGGGAAGTTTTCGCCATCCGAGAGTACTATAAGAACTTTTCTTCCGGGGAACCTACTTAACTGTTCTGCAGATAGGAGGAGAGATGAGTACAATTGTGTGTAAGCTTCTTCTTTATCAGGGCTTTCTATCTGTTCGAGGAGTCTTTGAATGAGAGATGTATCAGAAATAGGAGTGGAGTGAACGGTGTAATTGGTATTGAAGGAGGCAAGGGCTACCAGGTCTTTATCAACAGCCATGCTGTTCAGAAAGGTCCGGATTGCATGTTTTGCCTGACTTATTTTCTTAATATCTTCTGCCGGGTTTGGCATACTCTCAATGGCATCATACATACTTCCTGAATTGTCTATCAGGAGAAAAAAGGTAATTCCTTCATTTACATTCGCCTCGGTTTTCATGGAATAGATAGGAACTTCTTTATACGAGATACCGTCTCCGGATTCAAAGATTTGAAACTGTTCAACATTGAGATTTCCTAATGGCAGGTCGTTATCATCCATTACACTTACATACAGGTTAACCCGCTGATTTATCAAAAGATTTGATGAATCAATTTGTGCAATAGTCATATCCTCACCAAAGGCAGGTATCAAAATCATAAAACATAAAATAATTAAGGTGAT
The DNA here is from genome assembly GCA_964618265.1 of uncultured Spirochaetales bacterium. GTDB lineage: Bacteria > Spirochaetota > Spirochaetia > CAYLLE01 > CAYLLE01 > CAYLLE01. The sequence goes on from CAZUAE010000002.1 coordinate 12,301, forward strand.
TCTTCTGTTCATCTTCAAAAACCCCCGCTATTCGTGTCGGTAATACAGCTTCGCTGTACCTACTTTGATTACATCTTCATACTTAAGAACTTTTTCTTTAATCGCCTCATCATTTAAGTAAAGGTGTACATCTTCCGCAGCTTTTTCTATTACAAGATTATCTCCAACGGCTCTAATGATTACATGAAAACCTGCAACACTGCGATACTGTTTAAGCACAAGGTCATTCTTTTCATCAGAGCCAATACGAACAACGGGTGTATTGAGGATGTACTCCCTCCCTTTATTAGGACCGTTTAATATTCGCAGAACACCGTAGGACATTTTTCTTTCAATTACTGCATAGAAAAAGGCTATAGACAGACCAAAAACTATAAAACCGATTAATCGGGCCAGAGCAAAATTTTCAATTAAAAGCCGTGAATATTCGATAACGCCCCCGCCGAGAATACCTCCAAGAAAACCGCCAAGTGCGCCTATGCCGATCTTTTTTCTTGATCCGGCTCTAATTCCTTCCACCATTCCGATAAACACACCGGTTACCGCCCATCCGATAGCTCTCGCCAGAGGTAATCCTATATAGGTAAAGTTTCTATACGATACAAAAAAATACTGCCCCAGTAAAAACAAAATCCATTGTCCAAGGAGGAATGCTGCAATACCGCCGATAAATCCTGTGACAAATCCGGTTAATGCTCCCCTACATATTCTCCGTAAACTGGAGGCGATAATGCCTTCACCAGTTCCATAAACCGCCCCAAAAATTCCTCCAAAAACAGCTCCCATGGTGATGCTAAAAAAGAGGTAGCTGGGGAAATTGGATTGAAGGATAATCAAGACTTCAATAAAGGGCCAAACGAGGATCCCTGATAAAATTCCCAGGGCTAATATTATTATCCTTTTGAGGGTTATGTTCATCCTTTTTCCTCCTTAGAAGCTGGGTAGAGATATGATGGAAAGAGTATCATTTTCATCATGATAATTAACCGAAATGCGAGCTGTTTCTGAACTATTCAGCTCGATTAGTTTTTCAACGCGTTCCCCTTTATAGAGGGCGGAGAAACGTATTCTCCCGGGATTAAGAAGCAGCTCCAAATCATCTTCGGTGGTAATTTTTTCTATTTCCCGTACACTCATATCAAATCCGCCTTTAATATAGTGACGGGAACCGTTTATTAGAAGCTTTATCCCTTCATGATTGCTTGTTACAAATATTTTTCCGGGATGTGGAATCAATGAGGCAGTTACATCCGCGGTTCTTTGTGTTACCCGCGTGTGCAGCTCCATAACTTCGGGATAGTAATGGGGAGCTGTTATTCGAAATTGATACGTCCGACCCGAAAAAAGTTCCAACGGAAACGATGGATTAAATCTTGCCCACCTCCCGTTTTCTTTAAGAAATATATTGGACACTAAACTTATGTCATGTCCCGTAGCTCGGTCAATCACTCTTAGATTTGTTTCCAGAGGAACGGGAGGAACTGATCCGATGTTTAATACAATCGAATCAAATCGTCTTGTAATTGGATCACTCCGCTGTATTGTTTTAGGTTCAAGAAAAAAAGTCCTTCGATATAATCCGAAATCGGAAGAAATACGGATACTGTACTCACCGGTTTTAAGATATTGTGTTCTTGTTCTATATACTGTATTTTTGTTTACTCCAATGCTTTCGGATGCAGTAAAATTCAGCAGAGAGACGTCATTTGAATCAGCAGTATTAACTAACTCACCTTCAATGGGGTCTCCTTGAGTACTTCGAACCATAACCCTTAGAGAACCGTATTGTTCCGGGAAAAAGAGAACATGGAAATAGTTTATGGAATACAAATAATAAACCGCAGTGCCCGCTGCCAGTAAGATAAACACGATAGTAGAAACTAACGCTCCTTTGTTTTTTTTAGACCATCGTTTTTTCCTCGGAACAGCGCTTTCTTCTATATAATTACGGATTCGATTCTGAACGTTCTCCTGATTATCCTCTTTCAATTTATTGTCCAGGTATTTTACTAAACTCCTAAGATCTTGGTATCTTTTTTTGGGCTTTACCTGCATACACCGCTTTATTATGCGGGTTGTAAATGATTTTATACGGGGATTGATTTTTTCCGGATTCCGGTATTTACCTTTTTGAATTAAAGCAAGCGCCTCCGGTGATAATTTTGACGGATATGGCTTTTTCCCCGTAACCATTTCATACAACATTACACCGAGAGAATAGATATCAGCTCGCCGGTCAACATTTTTTGCATTTCGGAATTGTTCCGGAGCCATATACGATGGGGTACCTAAAGTCATACCCTCCCGGGTAAGTCCGGATGCCTGGTCTTCTTTACTAATCGCGATTCCGAAATCCGCAAGTTTCACCTCGCCCTTTTTTGATATAAGAATATTTCCAGGTTTTATATCCCGATGAATTACCCCTTTAGAATGAGCATACAGTAAGGCCCGGCAGGTATCCCGAAGAATAAGGAGAGCAATATCATCAGGAAGATACCGTTCCTTTTTAAGCAGCTCCTCTAAGGAAGTACCCTCAACGTACTCTAAAACGATGTAATAAGACGATCCCTCTTTAAAATGGTCATAAACATCTACAATGTAATCATTTTTAAAGTCCATCATTATTCGAGCTTCTCGCCGGAAACGTTCCTTAAAATCGGAAGAACCTCTAAGGGTGAGTTTCTTTAGAATAACAGGCCGGTCGAGAGTCGGATGTTTTCCCTTGTAAACTGCCCCCATACCGCCCTTTGCGATTTGGGAGGATATAGGATATTTGCCGATTTTATCAGGTACTTTTGCCATTACGTTACCTTTTTATCTCTCTTATAGCGTAATCACAATCTATCGGTTTACCGGGTTTTATATAACCAATAATAAAACGGTCAGGATTATGTATCTGGACATATTTACCCTGAGCACGGGTGTTGTAATTCCCCGAGACGGGACGGTGACCCCCGAAATGTTTGCTGCCAGTATTATACCGATCGTTTAAATAGTGAGAAAGCATTTCTTCCACACTTCCCTCTTCTGCTTCATCATTTCCAGTCCAAGTAAGACTGTAAATTACATCCGGATGACGGCGGTAATCAATAAGCTCGTCTTCTGTGATAAACCTGCGGGGTTCAGCGTGGCTAACTAAAAAGTTTTCTCCCACCGACATCAGGGGCAGTAATTTTTCAAAACGGGCATACTTTTCCAGCAGTTCTTGGGGAAAAAATTTCTTCATGTATTCCAAAACCATAGCGCCTTCGTAGGCGAATTTGCCAAAAGGATAATTTCCGTTTCCCTCTTCATTCATGATATTTTCATGATTCCCTTTAAGGAAATGGAAATTTTTTGGAAAGCATACCTTCAGCTTCATAACCATTTCCATTAAACTCAGACTTTCCACCATCTCCCAGTCCATGTTTTCATGTTTCTGATATCCTTCGATAAATTCCTTGAGTGCTTCCCGCCAACGGAGCAATGCTCTTCTTTCAGAGTGAAACCCATCGCCCACACAAATAACTTGAAGTTTTCTCTGCTGTAAAAGATCAATTACCTTATCGGTTCCCTCCGGACGAGAGTGTATTATACGATAAAGAAAATCCATCCGTGCATGGAGATCCGGCACTATTACTGTCGGTATTGAATAATCAAGGTATACTATACCACCGGGGTATCCGGAACAGCTCCTAGGCCTATAATCACCCTCGTTTTGGAGAGTATCAAGCACTCTATCAAGTGACTGAATATATTCATCAGTACCCGGAAGCTCAGAACGGTTTACGATATTTGTCAGCTCTCCTAAAGCGTATTCCGAAACACCGGAGCTTTCATCTTCAGTGGTGTCCTTGTGTGGATGCCCCCCCATATTATTCTACAATCACGGTTTTATTAACCTGGACAAAGTCCTCCGTAAGCATTTGGGTGGCATCCGATAATTTTTCCTCTTGCTCTTCCGAATCAAGCTCTTCGGTAAACAATGCAATTTTATAAATTGGAGAACTCTTTCTTATGGGACCCTTTTCAAAAACAACTTCATCATCAATTTCTATATCTCTGGCCAATGTTGAAGTCTCATCAACTGCAGATTCAGGTACGTCCTTTCGTATCCCTATGCTGGAATATTCAACATTTCTTACCCCATCCATAACAGGACCAATGCTAAGGATCGATCCTGAATATGTCATCATTAATACCGCATTTTCATCATCTTTCTCGAATTCATCGGTTTCTTCCATATTGAACTGCGCAATACGGCGTTCAAAGGTTTCCTTTTTTTCAAGCCACGCTTGGGAAATACGTTCCACCGACTCTTCATCATCAGGTAAGCCGGCCGTTTTAACTAATCTTACCAGATGGTCCTTAACCGTTTCCGGTACTTGATCCAGGTATTCACCCATAATTGTTACCTTCCTTTTGAATTTTATCTTTAAGTTCTAAACTATCGCTTTTTTATTGGGATATCAATTCATTCCTTACTATATTTTAAATAAATCAGCAACAGCAAAGGAATAAAATGAGAATTCCTCATGGTATCTTATACCTACATCCGTTATAATTTTATTAGGTAATGGGGGTATAATATGTCTGATAAAATATCGGAACAGGTAAAAAAACACCTAAAAACACTCTTAGAGACATCTGATATGCCGGATAACAATGATTCTTTAGAAATCATTGAAGAGGCTTGGATAAAAAAAGAGACTATGTTTGAAAGTCAAATCAAGGCTCTCCATATGAACATGACAGATACATTAAAGAAAGACGATTCCCGTGGTGCCGTAGCTGTTACCTTATCAGGTTCATTATTAGGCTTGGGCACACTAAAAGACGGTTGCCGATGGATAGAATACTCTTCCATCAAGCTTCGCGGAGATGTTCCTGAAATTGTTAGAGGAGAATGCGTTATAGTTTCTAAAGACCTCAGGGTCGGATTTCCTGCCGATTTTCTGCAAGGGCCGGTCTCATCAACATCCCCTCTATATGCCGTAGGAGTTTGTGATAGGGATATCGATCTTGCGGAACAGGAAAAAAGAATTAGAGAAGCATCTATGTTTCTTACAAATGGATTTGTCAAAATAAACCGTACCATCGAAACACCTGCGGAAGCGCCTGACCATTTTACTTTTCAGTCCATGGTAAAGTATATCTCCGCAAAAAACGGCATTACACAGAAATCAGTAAGACAGATCATTGATGATTATCTGACCATGGCGGAAGCCGGCATACTTTTAGGTGAACGAATTCATCTGGGTAAACTTGGATCTGTCTTTTTGAATGTAAAACCCTCCCAAAAAGCGCGGGTAGGCAGAAATCCCGCAACAGGAGAGGAGATAACCATCAAAGCAAAACCGGCTACTCCGGTACCAAGGTTTTCTTTCAGTTCCTACCTTAAGGAACGATCTTCGGAAATGCCGATAGAGCAGATAGATCCCGACTACAAGGCCGGGGAATAACTATATTAGTTTCTGGATTTTCTCTGATCATTATTTTTTTTCAACTGTAATTTTTTTTACATCATCTATAAAAAATGGAACACCGAATAACGAGTAACGCTGTATGTAATCATCGAATCCATCCGGAACCTCACCTAACATGTTGTGATAATCCTGAATCATCCTGTAATGTTTTAAGTTCATGATAATTCTGCCGGGTTCCAGGTTTTTTATTCGAATTTCCCGAATTTGCCTCCAAACCTCGCTGATTATTTCCTCAGCCCTCGGGTACTCTTCAAATTCATCTTCCTGCATAACTAACTCTAAAACCTATTTGGTTAAGAAAACATTAAGTATTTGAATAAAAAGGGTAACCCATTAGGGTTACCCTTTTATGGTTTATTCAAAAAGACTCAACAGATTGTACTTCTGAAAAATGGAAACAGTGATAAGTGATATTACCGCCATTATTTTGATAAGAATATCAAGAGATGGACCAACAGTATCCTTTAGCGGATCACCCACGGTGTCTCCAATAACGGCGGAAGAATGAGCATCTGAACCCTTGCCCCCGTGATGACCATGTTCGATATACTTCTTACCATTATCCCAAGCACCGCCGGCATTTGCTGTGTAAAGGGCCAACATAATACCGGAAAGTGTAGTTCCTATGAGCAGTCCTCCCACGAAGTTTGCTCCCAGAATAAATCCGGAAACTATGGGTGTCAGCACTGCAATGAGGGCTGGTACTTTCATCTCAGACAATGCCCCGGCGGAAGATATCTCAATACAGAGTTTGTAATCGGGTCGGGATTCCCCCGTAAGGATCTTTGGATCACTTTTAAATTGCCTTCGGACTTCCTGTACCATTTTACGGGCCGCCTTTGCAACTGCTTCGATGAGTATTCCAGAAAATAGATACGGTAAAGCAGCTCCAACCAAAGCACCCGCTAATGTAAGGGTGTCTATCATGTTGAGATTAAGTCTAAAACCCATGGTATTACCCGGTTCAGCTTGTGAGTAGAAGTAGGAAGCGAAAAGAGAAAGAGCAGCTAAAGCAGCAGAACCTATAGCGAATCCTTTTCCTATTGCCGCAGTGGTGTTTCCTACTGAGTCAAGTTCATCGGTAATCTCCCGGACTTTCGGATCCAGTTTTGACATTTCACTAATTCCGCCTGCATTATCCGCAATAGGTCCGTATGTATCGACTGATACGGTAGCTGCAACAAAGGAAAGCATACCAATTGCAGCCATTGCTACGCCGTAAAGTCCTGCGATCGCGTTTGCTCCAATGGTTGCTATCGCTAAAACTATCACCGGGAAAAATGTGGATTTCATACCCGCGGCCATTCCTTGTGTTATTGTAAGGGCTGTACCTTCCCGGGACGCGGCTGAAATCTTCTGGGTTGGTTTATAATCATAGGAAGTAAAATATTCAGCAAGCTGACCTATTATTATTCCGCTTAATATCCCGAGGATTGCGGAAAACCAGGGACTCATAAATCCCAGCTTGAATCCGATACCGGTAAGATTCTCTCCCCGGAACAGGAAGAAGGTTAGAAACCCCGTTCCCGCAAGGGTTAGCAAGGCGGAACTCCAGGTTGAAAAGTTTAATTCTCTGTGGGGTTTATCACTTACTTTTTTGACGATCAGAAAAAATATACCCAATATACAGGATAAAATTCCAATAGCCGCGAAAATAAGCGGGTACTGCATGAGTTTACCCACGAGCCCCTCTGAGATACCTTCCGCTTTACCTAAAGAGGTATAGAACATGTATGCTGCAAGCACCATACTAGAAATAAGGGCTCCGACATAACTCTCCAGAAGGTCTGCGCCTAATCCCGCTACATCACCTACATTATCACCTACGTTATCAGCAATGGTTGCCGGATTCCGTGGATCATCCTCAGGAATATGAGCTTCCGTTTTTCCTACAAGGTCAGCACCCATATCAGCTGCTTTGGTGTAAATTCCGCCGCCTACCCGGTCGAACATCGCGATTACGGAACAGCCTAAAGCATAACCGGAAATAGTCATGGTGAAAGGAATAAAGTTGATTCCAATCCAATTCTTGATTATTACCAGATTTTCAGGTTTAGTCTGACCCATTAGCATTCCGAAAACAAAAAAGATAATGCCCAGACCCATGAGGGAAAATCCGCCTACACTGAGCCCCATCACGCTTCCGCCTCGGAAAGCGACTTTGAGGGTTTTACCCAAGCTTGTTGTTTGGCGAGCGGTATTAGATACCCGAACGTTTGCGATAGTGGCGATCTTCATGCCGACCCATCCGGCTGAAGCACTCATTACAGCACCCAGTATAAAAGCAACCCCTGTGTACCATGAAACAACAACTCCTAATAGTATTGCTATTAAAATTGCAATACTAAAAATTACCTTGTACTCATGACGGATAAAGGCATCCGCCCCTTCTTGAATGGCGCCGGAAATCTCCTGCATCAACGGAGTACCTGTATTTAGTTTTTTTACTCCGTAGAAGTTAATTGCTGCAAAGACCAGCGCCGCAACAACTGCAACGACAACAAATCCTAACATATTCAGTCATCCTTTATTCATATTATTATGAATACACCTTTCACTTAGAAAGTTTCGCAGTATATCCATGATACGGATATTAGCATTTTACTTTTCTTATTGCAATCGAAATGAGGAATTCTCATTTTATACCTTTAGGTAACAGGATGAGGCGTGATATCTAAAAAATGCCGTAAAATAATCGAATAAAATGAGAATTCCAAGCATGACATGAGTAAAAAGGTAATTCTAAATGGCAAATTTAGAATTGCTTAAAATGATATTACCTTCTGACAAAAGCCGAAATCCTTGTTACTGTATGCAAATCCCAGCTTGATCTATTCGAAAAGCATTGGTAAGGAGATTTGTCATGGGGTATAAAAATAGCAACTATGAATTAGTAGACTGGAGTAATTGGACACCAACCGAACGAGCGGTATTATGTTTTGTAAGAAAGAAAGATGAAGTGATGCTGATTCATAAGAAAAGGGGACTTGGAGCCGGAAAAATAAATGCTCCCGGCGGCAGGCTTGAGCCTGAAGAAACCCCGGCACAGGGAGCCGTCCGGGAAACATTGGAAGAAACAGGTATTTTGCCGATAAATCCGCGTCTCATGGGAGACCTTTCGTTTCAATTCACTGACGGATATAGCTTATACGCTAAAATTTTTGTGACATGGATATTTAAAGGGAAAATGCAGGAAACACCGGAAGCAGATCCCTTTTGGTGCAAAATAAATAATATTCCATTTAAAAAAATGTGGGAAGATGATGCATACTGGTTGCCGAATATTTTAAAAGGCAGATTCATTTCAGGAAAATTTATCTTTGATGATGAAAAGATGGAATCAATAAATATTGCAGTGATATAATTTAATCTGTTTACAATATAAGCATAACTTTATAATCATAACTTTTTCCTGCATATGTTTCTTAAAAGTAACAGATGCATTAACTTAAGGTGTTTTATTATGCAGACAGTATACGGAACGTCGATAGAACGTGACGGGAGATTGGTACTCCAGATGTACACCCACCGTACCGCCGAAAGGGGTACGGTAATCGAGGAGAATAAACGTGGCCATAGATGTTGAAGCGTATTACCGCAAGTATGGACCGATGGTACTTCGTCGTTGCAGATCCATTTTAAAGGATGAGGATATGGCATTAGATGCTATGCAGGATGTTTTTGTTCAAGTACTTCGGAAGGAAGAAAAATTAAAAGACATAGCCCCTTCCAGTTTACTGTATACCATTGCTACCAATGTATGCTTGAACAAAATCCGTACTTCCAAACGGCATCCGGTACATGGCGGAGATGACATCATTTCATTAATTGCGGGTTCCGATGATCAGGCTGAACGGGTGATGGTAAAACATTTTTTAGATCGGCTGTTTAATTCAGAAAAGAAAAGTACAAGAACAATAGCAGTTCTTCACTATGTTGACAGACTTACTCTGGAAGAAACTGCTGAACGAACAGGATTATCCGTTTCAGGAGTAAGAAAACGGCAGCGGACATTGCGGAATAAAGGGCTTTCTCTTAAGGAGGTGTAGACGATATGAATAATGATACACACAGAAAGGCAATTCCGGATATATTTTTTGAGGAATACGCGGCAGGCGAATTGCCAGAATCAAAACGAAAAGCAGTAGAATCGCATCCGGACTTTGAGGACAAAATAAAAAAGATTAAAAATTCGAACAGGGAAATATTATCTAAATATCCTTCGGATAAAATGGCGGAAATAATACAGGAAAGAATCCGAAAAGAGGAGACAGATAATAATATTTATCAGTTTCACCTTAAGCAGAAGGATAAGAAACTTAATAAACTATTTCCCATGGCAGGAGCCGCTGTACTTTTCCTTGCCTTAGGTATAACACTTTTGGTGCTTCTCGCGGGACCTGAGGACAACGATATTGAAGCTGCCGTTCCATACAGAATAAAAGGGGGAAGCTTTAGTCTAAGAATTTACCGGCAAACGAATGGAGGATCTGAAATCCTCATCAAAAATGATACTGTTTCCGAGGGAGACCGACTTCAGGCGGGCTACATTTCTCAAGATTATGACTACGGCATGATTGCATCGGTAGACGGTAATGGAAATATTAGTCTTCATTTTCCCGCTGAGTCTTGGTATTCCACAAAAATTGAAAAAGGAGAGCAGAAATATCTTCCCTACTCCTACATATTAGATGATGCACCATCTTTTGAAAGGTTCTTCTTCTTTGTTTCTGATACACCAATAGATGTTAATTCAATTCTTGCATTGATGGAAAATTCGATAAAGAAGGCCAAAAAAGGGTCGGTACCGGTACCCGAATCCGTCGATTATCTGTCAATTCTTCTGAACAAGGAGGAATAAGTATAATGAAATCAATTAAGATATTTTTTATTATAATATTCTTTTTCTCTATAGGACTGCAAACCTTTTCTGTAAAGAGGATGCGCCTAAACCGGTCATTCGATATGGCTTATTCATCGGTGCAAACAACGGCGGCCGTGAAAGAGTATTATTAAAGTACGCGGCATCAGATGCACAGAAAATGGCGGAAGTTCTTTCCGAAGTCGGAGGAATGTCCGGCCGGAACATGCTGCTTCTTATAGATCCTTCTATATTGAAGACATCGCCATTGGTGTCGGCGGAGGGATCAGATGGAAACCTTCTTTTTTCTATTTTGATGCTGATATTTCTGCAAAAACTGCATTATCATCTCCGTAAGTATTCCAATCCGGATACCAAAACATTTTCCCTTCTTTGAAATTATCCGGAGGAGTTTCTTTTGGAAGAGGTTTGGGGTTTTTCATTGGCGGTGCCTTCGATTTTCTTTTTCAGAATGATACTAAATCTCCGCCTGAATTCTTAAAAAATTCTTATAATTTCAATTTATTTAATCCACCGTACGGGTTAAAAATATATCCGGTTTTCTTTACTGGATTTAAGATATAGTTTGCAGGTGAATAACTTCTAATTACGTACATCCCAAGATATTATCTTGAGATGTGCTGTTAGTCAGCAATTTCCGCGAAAAAAATTCGGCAACTCCCGGTCAATTCGATCTAATTTATTGAGGCAATTGCTTAAAACCAGGTTCACGCATGCGGTTATAGTAAAGACATATGCCTTCATCAAAGTCAATACTGGTATTGACCGGGATTTACCGGCTGTTAGTAATAAAGCGCGCAGTTTTTCCGTTAGCTTTATTACCGGTAATCGTGAAAATCTTTAATACGTGATTCGGTGCGAAGCTTGGACATAGCCTTTTCCTGAATCTGGCGTACCCGTTCCCTCGTTATTCCCAGGATTTTTCCTGTCTCTTCCAAGGTCAAAGGACCTTCTCCCGCGAGGCCGAATCTAAGCTGAATAATTTTTTTCTCCCGTTCTGTAAGTTCCTGCAGAACATCGTGCAGGGTATCTTGCAGACTGTTCTGGAACACATGAGAAAACGGTTCTTCCGATTGGTTATCTCTAATTAGATCGGACAGACGTGTCACATTCTCATCATCAACAGTCGTGTCCAAAGATGCGGTTTCCTGTGTCAACTTCATTATTTCTTTAACTTTGCTGACAGGAAGATCCATATATTCCGATAATTCGACATTATTCGGATCCCTACCTAGTTCTTGGGTAAGATGCTTCGCTACAAAGTAACATTTCTTGATCGTGTTTCGCATATGAATGGGAATCCGTATTACACTACCCTTATCAGCCAAACTTTTTATTATCGCTTGACGTATCCACCAAGTGCCATAGGTCGAGAACCGGCATTTCTTCGTATAATCGAATCTTTCTACCGCCTCGATGAGACCGATATTTCCTTCATCAATTAAATCTAAGAGAGAAAGACCGCGATGCTGATAATTTTTTGCGATAGAAACAACGAGTCTGAGATTCGAATTGATCATTTTATTCTTTTCATCCCGAAGCTCATCGCTCATTTTTTTTAATTCTTGCTTATCTTGTTGAGACAAATTCTTTTTTGCCCTTTGCTTTTTATTAATTGTCGCATTTAATTCTTGAATTCTTTTGCCGATCTCCTGCTCGTTTTCCAGTGAAAGAAGCGGATAGTTCGATATCTGCTTCAGATACAGCGCAAGCGGATCGCTTTCTTTGATATCAACTTTTTTAGACTGTTTTGAGACGGATTTCAGTCTCTTCACCTTTTCTTCTATCATACAACCCCTCATAATTATAGAAACAATATAGTGAAGATTATAGGTGAATATTTTTAAATCACCTCATCTACGGCGTTTAATAATGTAAAACATTCTAGTACCTATTACAAATTTTACTGGGTAAAAACTGTCCTGTTTTGTCAGAATTATACTCTAGGAGCAGTTTTTAAATCGATAAATGAACTTTTCCGTTCGTCCCATATACCAAAGTATAACTTCGGTATCTTATCATGCGGATCTGACCCAAGTTCACCCAATATTGTTCCCGCTTTTACCTCCTCTGCTATTTTTACATTGATTGATTGGAATCCTGCATAGGTATAAATATAATCATTATAAGACTCTATGAACACAATGTTTCCGAATCTGCCATACGGACCTCTATATATCACTTTACCCCGGGATACAGAGAAAACGGATTCTTTCGCGGTACCCTTTATGGTTACCATGTTTTTAAGATTACCTTCTAATGTTTCCCGTTTTCCCGGTATTGGCCATAAAATATTATCGGTTGCAACGGGATTGTCATTGTCTTTAAATACTTCCTTGTCATGTTTTTCCGGAGTATTTATTTTTTTTTCTTCATCACTCGGCGGGATTAACAGTACTTCTCCAACCCTAAGCAGATCTTCTGCCCTCCGGTTGTTTGCTTTCAATAAAGATTCTACAGATACATCAAAGTTTTTTGCAATTCGGTAGTAGTTATCATTCTTTACAGCCTCATAAAGTTTTGGAATGATCAATTCAGTACCTACCGTTAATTTTGTCGGGTCGGAAATATTATTGATTTCCATCAGAGAATCATGAGGAATATTAAATTCCCGAGCTAATCCGTAAAGGGTATCCCCTTTCTTTACAGTGTAGGAACTTTCCGCTGCTCCAAAAGTTACGGTAAACAGAATTACCAAAAAAGCTGCTAAGATGTTTTTCATTCGATAGCCCTTCGGTTCAAGATACAATAAATCACATTTACATCTTCGGTGGGTTAATAGTATTACCTTAACAAGGTTTTTTAAAAACGCTTTCATTGATGAAAGAGCTGCATCAGCAACTACATATCGTTTTAAAAACCAATATCCCCCGTGCTTTTTTTCCGGATTGTTGGTGAGAAAATTTTATATATCATGGGATATATATCATGGGATTAGTAAAACATTTTTTTAAATTTTGGTCTACGTTTGGTCTACACCGGCAATATTTTGCTATATATGAATAGCCTATATATAGCTAATTACTTATAATGCAAGGACTTATAATCGGGCTGGGCGGATTTGAACCGCCGACCTCACGGTCCCGAACCGTGCGCGCTAGCCCCTGCGCTACAGCCCGCATAAAAAACAACCCGAACGGAAAGTCCGCCGGGTTTCCCTTGCCTCGGTATCGGGAGCGACGGGGATTGAACCCGCGGTCTCCGGCTTGACAGGCCGGCGCGATAACCATCTTCGCTACGCCCCCAATTCATATTGCAATATATGGAACTATTTCTTTTATGTCAATACTACCATTATACATTCCGAATGCCTTAACCCACGATGGAACAAGACATCAGAGCTTGATAGTTCTTAGAAATTAATGCTGCTATTTTTTTAAAGGCTTATGGCAAAACCACCAATCAAAGCACTCGTTCTCGCTAGGACGTTTTTGAGCTGTTTTAACATCCATTGCCGGAGGTAAAATAACACGGTCCTGAATTAGTTCATTTTCGGGCCAGTTAGCGGGCATAGCTCCCTGCTTATCAGATATTTGCATTGCCTTTACAGCACGCACAACTTCACTTATGTTCCGTCCTATTTCTTGCGGATAGTATAGAATTAATCTTATCTTACTGTCTGGATCAACCACAAAAACAGCACGTACAGTATTTGAACCTTTACCTGGATGCAGCATTCCCATTTTCATTGCTATAGTATCGTTTGCAGCAATTATCGGGAAAGAAATTTCAACATTCAAATTTTCGTTAATCCATTCTACCCATTTAATATGAGAAAAAACCTGATCTACGGATAATCCTATCAACTTACATTTTAATGCATCAAAGTCAGCTTTGTGTTTCTGGAAAGAAACGAATTCCGTGGTACATACCGGAGTAAAATCTGCCGGATGACTGAAAAGAACAAACCATGATCCTTTCATATCTCCCGGTAAGTCCATTGCTCCATGTGTTGTATTCACAGTTCCCAATTGCGGAAAGATTTCGCCTAAGAGAGGCATCTTTACATTTTCTTCCACCATTTTTTAACTCCTTTCAATAATAAGATATTCTAAGATGATCAAAAGTCAAGGAAAAGAATCTAAAATTAGAAAAAAGCAATTCAAAATTGCACATTCAGAATTACCGTGGACTGTACTCCGGGTAGAACCGGAGATTTGCTATATTTTTTTTAGCGGTAATTCCTGGGGACTGTACGGGTTCATTGACATTCCTAATTCTCCATGTTAAGGTTTTTAGAGTAAATTTGTATCTACTTACACTTATTCAAGGAAAAATAAATGGCTAAAGAAATCAATTATCCCCGTTCGGGAGATGAAAAAAAAGAAAAAAAGGCTTTTCATAAAAGGCCGCTTTTGTATATTTTCAGCTTTATTGTGTTGATCATTATTGTCGTAACATTTATCGGCGGACCTATCATTGCAAGAACAGCGAGTGAACAAAGAGAGCTGATTTTTGGATATTATCGAAACACCCCAATTGAATATGAACCCGGAAACTACTTTGCTCGGCAGCGGGAAATACTTGCGGAAAGAGCAAAAGAGTATATGGAGAGTGAAAATATCAATTCACTTCTCTATCAAATATGGCGGGGCGCTTTTAATAATACTCTGTTTCATGAAGCTGTTATGTACAATGCGAGAAAAAGCGGTTTAACAGTATCAGATAAAACCGTCGACAAACTCCTTGCCAGGCATCCGGGATTCTGGGAAAGCGGTTCTTTCAGTGAAGATAGATATCAAGCTATGCCATCCGGCGAAAAATATCAGCTACGGGAGTATTACAAAGAAACATATATCCATCAAAAGTTTGTTAATGATTTTGTTACGAATGTTTTCCATAGTGAAAATGAGTCTCAATTTGCTTCTGTTTTTGCCGGACCGCAGCGTAACTTTCAGTATGTGAATTTTTCCTATTCAGACTTTCCCCAAGCGGAAGTAGTCAAATATGGGAAAGCTAATAAAGATTTATTTAAACGGGTGAATCTTTCCGTCATAACAATCACATCTAGTAAAGATGAAGCCGAGGAAGTACGCAGCCAGTTAATGAATCAGACTGCCAGTTTTGAAGATTTAGCGCAAACCTATTCACAGGACGTTTTTGCTGATGTCGGCGGGGACATGGGCTGGACATATTTCTACGATTTAAGGAGAGATTTTCCCGCTGAAGATACTCTAGAAGTTTTTACCACCGCAGAAACCGGTGATATTACGGATGTACTGCGTACGAATTATGGATGGGTTATCTATAGAATTGACGAACCAGTCCAAGAGCCGAATTTCACTGATCAAGACACAGTCCAAACCGTTAGAAATTATATGACCACTTATGAAAGAGGAATTATAGAAGATTATTTAGTTGCTCAAGGTCAAAAACTTCGGGAAAGGGCTGTTATGGAGAATTTTGGTCTCGCTGCAGACCAGTATGGTAAATCTGTTGAAAGAACCGGATTCTTTCCCATCAATTACGGAAATCTCTCATTCCTAGGCAGCCCTCAGAGTGAAGAAGGGGTATTTCAAGGCGGATTGTCTAGGGCGGACTTCTTTACAGAGCTTTTTAGTCTTGAACAGAACCAGATGTCAGACCCCGTCGTGCTTCAGGAAAATGTTGTTGTTTTCCGATTTATTGAAGAAAGAGCTGCAGAAGAGTCAAGAATTGAATTGCTAACAGAAAATTTTTCCTATATTTCCAGACAATTCATTTCGGAAGAACTGCAAAGGACGTTACTGGATTCGGAAAATATTAAGGATAATTTTGACCAGATGTTCAGTAGGTATATCCTCCAACGTGACTCATGATTGATATCCCCGTGAAAATCTACGAGACCGGTAACGGATGTCAAGTAGAATACCGGGGGAAAAACTTATACAGTGATAACCCGTTATCCGGAGTATCCCGGCGTTTAAATACCGGGGTACTTTCTGATTATACCTGTTATCTGCTTCCTTCACCAATATTGGGGTATGGAATCAAAGAACTCAAAGAACAGATAGGAAAACACTCGGAAGTATATTGGCTTGAGCGGGAATTTCATCTTGCGCGGCTTTTTAATAAACAGGACCCATCAATTACATGTAATATAGAAGGCGGATATCTAGAAGATGATGCATCGGTGGACAGTTTTATTAGTTCATTGCCTCTTCATAAGTTTAGAAAAGTCAGATTAATCGTACTGTCTGGAGGATACCGGCTTCATCCATCTTTTTATAAAAAAGCGGAACAGGCAGTGCAAGAAGAACTACGGCGCTATTGGCGTAATCGTATAACCATCATCCACCTTTTCCGTTTATGGATTAAGAATACAATACAAAATCTGCCTCGCCTATCGGAAAAGAAAAATATCAGGTTCAGTTTAAATAAACCAACAGTAATTCTCGGAGCAGGAGAATCTTTGGAACATATAATATCCTGGATAGAGAAGGTTCGAAAGCAAATTATAGTTATTTCTGTGGACACCGCGTTACCTGCTCTTCTTGCCTGGGGTATTACACCGGATTATATCTTTGTTCTGGAATCCCAAATAACAAATCTTCAGGACTTTATCGGAATGGGTAGAATCAATTCTATCTTGCTCGGTGATATCTCCTCATATCCCAACTTATACCGGTACTTTTCCCATATGCCGGCTGTCTTTTTTTCTACAAAGTTTGTAGGAAACCAGCTATTACACCGCTTAAAGAAAAAAGGTTTTATTAATAAAACTATACCTCCCCTCGGTTCTGTCGGTGTAGCTGCTCTTGAAATAACCGTTCGAAACCGGAGAAATATACCGATTTTTATCGGTGGATTTGACTTTTCTTACTCTCAAGGAAAGCCCCATGCCAAGGGAACCTACAGTCATCTACTACGTATGGTAAATTCAGACAGACTTAATCCTATGGAATGGTTACCAGCTAGAAAGGGAGCCTATAATACAAAAGGGAAACGGGGGGAATGTTTACAAACCGACAAGGTGCTTGCTTCATATAAAGAACTTTTAATAAGCAGGACAGAAAACGCGGAAAACATCTTTGATATTGGCAAATCCGGACTTCCCCTAGACCTCCCTCAAATAAATGATTTTCCAGTGTTCAGAGAAATTGTGCAAAGCCATACTTGTGATGGGAAACCGGGTACGACCTTTAACGCAAAAACTCCCTCACAAAAAAATATCCTTGCTTTCTTCAGGGATGAACTGTCACGCCTCGAGGAAATAATGGATGGAGTAACAGATTATCTGAATGACAGCGGTAAGAAGTTTCCGGATGAATTAAAAAGCCGGATTATTGCCTGTGACTATATTTTTCTAGATTTCCCCGATTATCAGCCTGATATTATCGAAAACCCGGACAGGTCGTTCCTTAAACGTATTCTCTATTCAATTGCGTTCTATATTGCCTATATTAAGCTGGAAATAGAAACATTAATCAGTATCGGTCTTTAAAGCGGATAAAAATGCACTTTGGGGTAATTCCACATTACCAACCATTTTCATACGTTTTTTACCGGCCTTTTGTTTTTCCAGGAGTTTTCTCTTCCTTGAAATGTCTCCGCCGTAGCACTTAGCTGTTACATCTTTTCTCAGGGCAGAAATTGTCTCTCTGGCAATAATTTGACTACCAATCGCCCCTTGAATTGGTATCTTAAACTGCTGGCGGGGAATTTCATCCCGAAGATTTTTACAGACCTTTCGGGCTCTTCCGGCAGCGTTTTCCCGGAATACTAACATTGACAATGCATCTACCGATTTACCGTTTACAAGAATATCAACCTTAACCAAATCGGTTTCCCGATTTTCTATTATTTCATAATCAAAAGAGGCATATCCTCGGCTTATTGATTTCAACCGATCATAAAAATCGTAAAGAACCTCTGCAAGGGGCATTTCATAAATCACTTCCAACCTTTTCTTATCTAAATACAGCATGGATTTCTGCACACCCCGCTTTTCCAGGCAGAGGTTTATGATATTGCCGAGATAGTCGGATGGTGTAAATATTGTAGCCACAATATACGGCTCTTCACATCTTCTTATTTGATGTTCTTCCGGGAAGTCCTGAGGATTATCAATTAAGATAACCTCTCCTGATTCCAGTTCTATTTTATACTCCACCGATGGAGCTGTAAGCACGATTGATAGATCAAATTCCCGCTCTAAACGTTCCTGAATAACTTCCAAATGCAAGAGTCCAAGGAATCCGCAGCGGAAACCAAAACCAAGAGCTGCTGAAGAATCTTTTTCATAGATCAGCGATGCATCGTTTAATTTTAATCTGCTCATCGCATCAACAAGTTCATCATAATCGTTTGCATCTACTGGATAAATTGAGGAAAAGACAAACGGTTTTACTTCACGGAAACCAGGGAGAGCCTGAAGACAAGGTCTATTTTTATGGGTAACGGTATCTCCTATCTTTACCGCGGAAATGTCTTTTATCCCCGCCATGATATAACCGACATCGCCTGCAGATAAAGATGAGTCTTTCTTGAGGGTTATCTGAAATGTTCCCGTCTCTTCGACTACATATACCGCGCTGTTGGAGCAAAATTTTATTTCATCACCCTCTCTTAAAGACCCGCTGAATAACCGCAGATGTATGATAACGCCGCGATAAGGATCGTAATGGGAATCGAAAATAAGTCCTTGCAAAGGATCGCTGTCAAGTCCTTCCGGCGGGGGTATTTTTTGTACTATAGTTTCCAGCAGTTCCTGTATACCGATTCCTTCCTTTGCGGAAATCTGAACGGAATCGAAAGGATCAAGTCCCAGGTCACTTTCAATTTGATGCATAACCATATCGATATCAGCTCCTGGAAGATCAATTTTATTGATAACCGGAATGATTACCAGATTATGCTCCATAGCCATATAGAGGTTCGATAGAGTTTGAGCCTCCACTCCTTGGGAAGCATCGATTAATAAAAGAGCCCCTTCACAGGCAGAAATCGCCCGGGATACTTCATAAGAGAAGTCAACATGCCCTGGAGTATCAACCAGATTTAACCGGTACTCCTTACCATCCTCAGATTTATAAGGAAGAACTATAGCCTGACTTTTTATGGTAATCCCCCGCTCCCGTTCAATATCCATTGAGTCCAGGATCTGATCTTTAAAATTTCTATCTTCGATTATATGGGCAAGTTGAATAAACCTATCGGCGAGGGTAGATTTTCCGTGATCTATATGGGCAATTATACAAAAATTGCGTATGAGTTCTCTGTTGTATCCCATTTGATAACTATAAAGAAAAAAGGACGGCACATCAAGATAATAAGGTAGTAAACTAAACCTAAAAAGGATTATAATTCTCTTCCGCGGTTCCCAAAGGCTCTGAAGAATCCAGAACCTGCCGAATTATTCTTGTAAAACTATCCAGTTCAAAAGGCTTTTGAATAAATGTAAATATGCCTTCATCATTTTCGGTCTTATACCTATCCGGATATCCCGATATAAGGAGTATCTTTAAATCGGGCCGTATGCTTTGCAGTCTTTTTGCTAATTTATCACCACTTAAATGAGGCATCACGATATCCGAAACCAATAAATGTATCTGGCCTTTATAATCCTCGCAAATTAAAAGTGCTTCTCCGGCATTTTGGGATTCCAAAACATTGTATCCTTTTCTCCTTAAAATCCGGCTGAGGAGGAATTTAAGATTCTCATCATCCTCTACCAACAGAATGGTTTCGGTGCCTTTACCATCGCCCTCGGAATAGGGAGAAGAAAGTCTACTTTCATCAACTTTTTGTGTAGCGGGAATATATATTTTAAAATTCGTTCCTTTTTTTGGAGCACTTGAAACACTTATGGAACCATCAATTTGCTTGATTATGCCGTACACAGTAGATAAACCTAGGCCTGTTCCCTGACCGCGGTCTTTGGTTGTAAAAAACGGTTCGAATATTCGATTCATATTTTCTTTAGTGATACCCTCTCCAGTATCTTCAACAGATATAATAACGTAATCACCAGGTTTAATCGCTCCGGATATTGACTGAATGGTATCTTCAAGAATGATATTACTAGTGCTAATTTTTAAGGTGCCGCCCTCCGGCATTGCATCGCGGGCATTGACGGCTAAATTAATAATAACCTGTTCCATCTGAACCTGATCGATATATACCTTATCAAAATCAGCTTGGAGCGACAGCTTGATATCGATTTCTTCGGTGATTAGCCTTCTGAGCATTTTCTGCATATCCTTTACGATATCGTTAAGGGAATGAATGCGCAGTCTCAACATCTGATGACGGCTGAATGTTAAAAGCTGCCGGGTTAGATTAGCAGATTTTAAAGCGGCATTCTGAATACCTTCTATATCGTTTGCGATTTCTTCTCTTTCCGGCACCTCATTTTGGGATATGTTTTCTTTCATAAGTTTTGAATACCCCATTATTACAGTAAGAAGGTTATTGAAATCGTGAGCGATACCTCCGGATAAGCGGCCGATGGCCTCCATCTTTTGAGATTGTCTTAGTTGTTCTTCTCTTTCTTTAAGAGTCTGTTGTGCTCTGATTCTCTCAGTTATGTCTGTCATGACGATTACAGTACCGGTCCGCACCTCAGAAGGATCTATAATTGGTGAAACTCGTACCTCAACCTGAATCTTCTGTTTTTCGGACACGATATCTGCACTAATTGTTTTCTCCCTCATTTCTCTAAACCCATGAGGGAACGGATTTCCTTCAAAGTGAAATAATTCGAAAAAGGTTAATTCTTTATCATTAGAATGGTTTCCATTTGCCATTATAGCTGCTACGGGATTACAGTATTGGACCCGATCCTTCTGGTCTAACAATATTACAGCATCACCTATACTGTTCAGCGTAGTGGAAAAAAGTTTTTCCCGGGTTTTAATCTCTTTTTCCATTTTATGTCGGTAGAGCGCGATAACAATTTGTGTTCTTAATTCGCGGTCTTCAAATGGTTTTATTAAATAGGCGAATGGTTCCGTTAGTTTAGCACGTTGAAGCGTAGCTTCGTCTGCGAAAGCTGTAAGCAGTATTACCGGAATGTCAAATCTATCTTTTATTAGTTCTGTGGCTTCAATTCCATCCATCTCACCCTGGAGTTTGATGTCCATAAGGACAAGATCGGGAATATCTTTTTCAATTGCCGCGAGGGCTGGTTCCGCGGAGGAATGTATACCCATAACATCATAGCCGTATTTTATTAGAAGCATCTTTATATCGAGTGCTACAATGTGTTCATCTTCGACAATCAGAATACGAGCTTTTTCAGTTCCCATCCTCTTATGCTTCCATTTTTTCAAACCCTAACCGAGACATTTCTTTTTGGATCATTTCCTTATCAATAGGTTTTACAAGATAGGAGGTAGCTCCCCCTTTGTGATATGCCTCAACAACATTTTTCGGATCTTCTAAAGCGGTTGTCATAATAATCTTTACCTCGTCAATCGATTTGATTCCAATGTCTTTTTCAATCCTTCTTATCTCTTTTAGCGCCTGCTGCCCATCTACTTTAGGCATCATTATATCTAAGAAAATAGCACTGTATGGATCATTTTCTTCCCATGATAGACGGAAAGCCTCGATAGCCTCTTCTCCATCCACAACTACATCACACGATCCATATGGTTTTAAGAAGGCTTGTAATAATCGCCTGCTTCCAAAATCGTCTTCGACGATTAAAAATCTCATCAAATATCCTCCATACCTTTTATTAAAAACTCAGTAACTAATTGTTCTCTACAAACAATTTTCCTGCGGTTTCCTCTATTGTATCCAAGAGTTCTAGAGCTGCCGCTATATCTTTTTTTCTAATAAGTAACTGCAAGCGGAAACAATACTCGTGCAGACTGCCGTCATAATCCGGCAAACCTTCACTATAGTCCTTAAGTTCCTTAACACTTTCAATTACCGTGTCCCAATCCTTATTATCTATTTGCGTTTTGGTCTTTTTGATAATATCAAAAAAAACAGAATGGTTTTCTTTTGTACTTTCCACTGAATCCTTTCCTGCAGTTTTCTGGTTGTAAGATTCTATTAAAGTTTTTTCTAAATACTCCGGAGTAAACGGCTTTGTAAGAAATCCATCCATACCAACAATCCTGCATTTGTTTTCCTCTTCTTCTAAAGCATGCGCAGTTAAAGCAACAATGGGAATATCCTTTGGTATTTCTTTCTCGGTTCCGGATCTGATAATTCTCGTTGTTTCGTAACCATCCATTACCGGCATCTGAATATCCATTAGTATAAGGTCAAACTCTTCTTTTTTAAGGATATCTATTGCCCGTATCCCATCCTCAGCCACAGATACAGAATGACCAATTCGCAACAGCATTTTACTGTTTACTAATCTATTAATAGCATTATCTTCAACTAAAAGTATCCTCAGCGGATTATTGGTATGAGTTATGGAAAATTTATAAGGCTGCTTTTCTTCCTCGATAGATCGGGACATCACCCGTAACAATGCAGAATTTAAGTCTTTTCTCAATATTGGTAATTTAAGTCGTTCGAAAACAACATCCTGTTTAATTAATTCCTGGAGATCACCTTCTCCATTTTTAGTCATTATAAGAAAACGCGCGGACTTTGTTATCTTTTTCATTTGATCATTATCAGCATTTAAGAATTTTTTAAAAGAACCGTCATTTATTTGATCTGTGTGTATTAAACATACCCAATTGTTTTTGCTAAGGCTTGCTAAATTTTCAAGTATATCGGTAAAATCTCTGTAATCCTCTACCAGGCATCCGGAATCAGAAAGGTACTGAGTTAAGATATCCCTCTGTCTATGGGACGGTGAAATAATAACACTTTGCGTACCGGCAGGAACAACGGGAACAGGATTTTTTACAGGAGAATCAGACGCTCCTTGAGGAACAGATATTCGGAATGTCGTACCGCTTCCGGATTCCGACTCTAACTGAATGCTTCCTCTAAGCCTTTCAAGAAGTGTTTTTGCTAATGCTAACCCGATTCCCGTCCCGGAATATCTTCTTGTCCTTGATCCGTCTCCCTGCGTAAAAGGTTCAAAAATACGCCCTATATCTTTCTGCGGGATTCCTATTCCGGTATCCGCGATTGTAAAATTTAGATCAACAGTTGCCGGATTAGATTCCTCTACTCTGATTTCTAAATCAACTTGACCGGAAGGGGTGAATTTAATTGCATTATCCAGAATAACAAAAAGTATCTGCCATAACTTTTGTGCATCCCCTATTATTGATCCTTCTACGGTCCTTTCTTCCCAAACATTAAAATCAAGACCTTTATCTATCGCCTTTCCAAAAACAGAATCAATAACTTTCCTAATAAAACCGGAAAAATCATATCGAACATTTTCTACTGCAATCTCATCGGAATTATATTTTATAAAAC
The DNA here is from genome assembly GCA_964618265.1 of uncultured Spirochaetales bacterium. GTDB lineage: Bacteria > Spirochaetota > Spirochaetia > CAYLLE01 > CAYLLE01 > CAYLLE01. The sequence continues at coordinate 35,974 of CAZUAE010000002.1, forward strand.
TGAGAATATTATTTATTATATCTAAAAGCATCCCTGCAGATTTCCTTAAAATGACTAGGTAATCCTGTTGCAAATTGTTTTCACACATATCGATGGAAAGATCCGCCATTCCTATTATGCTATTGAGGGGAGTGCGAAGTTCATGACTAATATTTGCAAGAAAATCACTTTTCATTCGGTCCGCAGCTTCAGCACGTATTCTTGCCTCGTTTAACTCTTTTTGCATCCGGTGCTTGTATAAAGCCATTTCAACGGCAACAGATATCTCTCGGTCTTGAAACGGTTTTAAGACATATCCAAAAGAATTGTTTATTTTTGCTTGCTGAATTGTTTCCACATCAGCATACGCAGTGACATAGATAACAGGAATATCCCACCTATCCCTAATAATTCGGGATGTCTCTAAGCCGTCTAAATCACCTTTCAATTTTATGTCCATCAAGATTACGTCAGGAGGATTTTTCTGGATAATTTCCAAGGCTTTTTTTCCGGATGTTGCACACCCCGCTACGTTATAATTTAGAGTTTCAAGCCTCCTGCGAATATCCAGAGCAACCACTGATTCATCTTCAACAATGAGCACCTGTTTTTTTATATAAGGCTCTTGCAAATCCAAAATTGGTCTCCTTTAGGAACGGCTTTCCGTAACTTAATTGTAATTACAATTTGCAAGGTTTTCAAACACACAATTTTTTTCCTTTCGAAATACAGTCCGTATAAAGATAAATCAATCGAGCAACTCTAAATTTGCAATTTAGAATTGCCTTTTTACTCATGTCATGCTTGAAATCAATCTTTGCAGACTTGAAGTACCTGATGAGCTATCCTATCTAATGGTACAATTTTGTCTACAGCTTTTCTTTTTATTGCTTCGTTTGGCATTCCGAAAACAATACAAGATTTTTCATCTTGTGCGATATTGTATGCCCCTGCTTGCTTCATTTCTTCCATTCCTCGAGCTCCATCGTCTCCCATACCAGTCATTATAACACCCACCGCATTTTTACCGGCATAACGAGCAGCAGATCGGAAAAGGACATCTACGGAAGGTCTATGCCTGCTTACTAAGGGGCCGTCTTTGACTACCACAAAATACCTTGCGCCTGATCTCTTTAGTAACGTATGCTTGTTCCCTGGAGCGATCAAGGCTCTTCCCCGTACTACCGAATCGTTGTCTTGTGCTTCTTTGATTGTCATTTTACATAAACCGTCCAGTCTCTTGGCAAAAGCAGCGGTAAAATTTTCCGGCATATGCTGAACAATAACCATACCGGGTGCGTCAAGAGGCATAGCTTGGAGATATTCTCTAAGGGCTTCCGTTCCTCCGGTGGAAGCGCCTACTACAATTATCCTTTCAGTCGTCTCAATGATATGGTGCTGGATAGAAGGTTTAGCGATTACTGCATCAGCAGTGAGTTTTGTCGGCACCTCCCGGAAAGTCTCCGGTTCGTGCTTAATTTTTTTTACATTCGCCAAATGTGCCGCCTTTACAGCATCACAGAATCTGATACGTGATTCTTCGAGAAACTTTTTTGTTCCCACCTTCGGTTTTTGAATAATTTCCACGGCACCATATTCTAAAGCTTTTAAGGCATTCATAGAGCCTTCTCCTGCTTGACTGGAACATATTACTACCGGTACAGGATGCTGAGACATTAGTCTCCGTAGAAAACTGAGTCCATCCATTCGGGGCATCTCTATGTCAAGAGTTATAACGTCCGGCACGAAACTTTCAAGCTTTTTAGCAGCTATAATCGGATCGGACGCTGTTGAAATAACTTCAATAGTTGGATCGCTATCTAAAATTTCTTTTATTGTCTCTCGAACAACAGCGGAATCATCTACAATCATTACTTGAATTTTATTTTTTGTGTTCATGCTACATCCTTGTTATTCTGGTTTCCTATATATCGTAGGTGCAACAGAGTAGAGAGGAAGCTCCATACCTGCCAATGTTTCTGAATGTCCGAGAAAAAGATAACCGCCCGGTATAAGATAATTGTATAGTTTTCTCAGAAGCTTAGCCTGATTCGGACGGTCAAAATAAATTATTACATTTCGGCAGAAAATTATTTCGAATTTTTCATCAATTCCAAACTTATCTGACATTAAATTAAGCCGATGGAATAATACCCTTTTTCTGATTTCCGGACGAACCCGGTATAGCTTACTGGTCTTATCTTTATTCCGTAAAAGGAATCGTTTCTTTAGATTTTGAGGAATAGGAGCAACCCGTTCTTCTGTATATACAGCATTCCTCCCTCGATCAAGCATATCAGAAGAAATATCTGTACCCAGTACCGCGTATCGAAATTTGTCAACCCGCTGCCGGAAATCTTCCAGTATCATAGCTATTGTATAGGGTTCTTCTCCCGATGAAGATGCAGTAGACCAAACTTTAACTCCGGATTGTGTCCCCCATCCGTCTCTTGTATAACGATCGGGGAGCAGAACTTCACTTAAATATTCGAAATGATCTGGTTCTCGAAAAAAATCCGTCTTATTGGTAGTTACCGCGTCGATCATATGAACAAGTTCAGCTTCAGTCTCTTCTTCACCAAAGACCATTTCTAAATAATCATCAAAATTATTTAGTTTTAAAGCTCTAATTCTCTTCTGAAGACGGGACTCCAGCATTATTTTTTTTGCGGGGGGCATCTTTATACCTAATTCGGTTTCAATATAAGTACTTAATTTTTTAAACTCTTCTTCGGAAAGGGTTGTTGCGCGAGAAACAAAAACTTTTTTCTCTTTCTCTGAGTGATGATCTTTTATCTTCTCCATTACCAATTATCCCTGCAGTACCTCTTCCTGTGTTTGATCACAGAGAGTTACAAGTTTATTTACATCTAATATCAGTGCGACAGAACCATCTCCAAGAATGGTTGCTCCGGAAATGCCTCTTATATTTCTATACATCTTTCCAAGGTTTTTAATCACAGTCTGGTAATCACCAATTACTCTATCCACTACGAATCCGACTCGAGAGTCGTTCGAATTTACTACAACTATCTGTTCTATATCCTGATGGTCCGTTTCTATGTTGAATAGCTCTCTTAATCTCACATAGGGAAGAATTTCCCCGCGATTTGAGATTATGTTTTTTCCATCACGTTCATCCGTTTCCTTTTGATGTTCGATACACTCTTCTACTGTTGCGAGTGGGAAGACGTAATGCTCACCGGATACTTCCACTAATAAACCTTCAATTATTGCTAAGGTTAATGGGATCTTTAAGGTAATTTTGGTGTATTTATCTACCTTACTTTCAACAGACACTGCACCGCCGAGACCTTCGATAGCTTTCTTTACTACATCCATCCCTACCCCTCTTCCAGATACATTTGTAACTTGGGAAGCGGTAGAAAAACCTGGGGCAAATATAAGATGAAATATTTCTTCATCGGTTAATTGAGCACCGGGAGATATTATTTCCCGGCTTTCCGCCTTCTTTAGAATCTTATCCTTATTTAATCCTCCCCCGTCATCAGCTATTGATATATGTACAAAAGCCCCGGCATGTTCTGCGGCAAGGGTAATCGTTCCGGTAGAAATTTTCCCGGCCTTTTTTCTTGTTTCAGGTTCTTCGATGCCATGATCGATACAATTTCGAATTATGTGAATGAGGGGGTCGTTTAATTTCTCTATTACCGTTTTATCCAGCTCTGTTTCTCCCCCTTTGGTAATCATGTCTACTTCTTTACCTAATTCCTGGGAAAGATCGCGAACCAGCCTGCGGAATTTTGAAAATGTTGAACCTATCGGCAGCATTCTTAATGACATGGTCCCGTCTCGGAGTTCCGAGGTAAGCCTTTCTAAACTTTCTGTAAGGGTTGTCATTTCTCCGTTTCCTATTTCATTTGAAGTTTGACTGAATCTAGCTTGAAGCGTAACCAATTCTCCAACCATGTCGACCAATTCATCCAGCTTTTCCGAACTAACCCTTATAGAAGAAGATGCCAGTTCATTTTGTGCCCGCTGCCTTACCCGTTCAACATGACGTTGTTCTTCCAAAGCAGATTCTACTTCAGTGGGATTAACCCCTTCCTCAACAAGCATTTCTCCAATACGTTTCTGCTTTGCTGCCGTATGTTCTACTGTGATTGTATCGATTACTCCCCGGTCTTCTAATATCTGACCTAACCGTTTATATCTGCCTTCATCCATGGAGGAGAGATCATCGATTAAATCGATATCGATATGAGCAGTATCTTCAACAAAAACAAAGACATCCCGTATTCTGTTTTCCGGTTTATTTGTAGTTAATATGATGTCCCAATAAGCGACACATTCCTCCGGGTTTAATTCCTTGAGGTTGGGTATTGAAACGGCATAGGATATACATGTGTACTCCCCTAACTCTCTAAGCTCGCCAAGAAGCATAAGCGGATTCGTACCATTTCTAAAGATATCTTTATCCGGTTTAAACCTGATCCGATAAGTAATCGGTGTTTTGAGATTATCGTCATCCGATTCTGCAGCTGTTTCTTCTTGAGCCTTTTTCTCTTCATCACCGATCATTCCGGGCTCGGGGGCAACGGTAATTCCTTTTTTTGAAACCGGTTTAATTTTGGACTCAATAATAGATCTAAATTGGGTTTCCAGAGAAGCGGAAATTTCCATCATTTTCCGTGGAGGAGGGTCAGCTTCTTCCAGCATGTTCCGAATATGATCCCGCGACTTTAAAGTCAGATTGATCAATTCCGGCCCCGCTTTGATTTTTCCTTCCCGGACATAATCGAGAATGGTTTCTATTTCATGAGTAAAGTCCGATATATGCTGGAACCCGAACATAGCTGCTGAACCTTTTATGGTATGCATAGTTCTGAACAGAGATAAAACCTCTTCCCGGTTATCTGGATTTTCTTCAACAATTAAAAGGCTGTCTTCTAATTTATTAAGCAATTCATATGCTTCATCTCTAAATGTATCTCTAAATTTATCAATCATTTGCTATCACTCCCCTCGGAATGCTGGGAAAATTCGAATAGCTGTTTCTCTAACGTTTGAGCATCATCTCCTATTTCCTTACAGAATCCACCAACCAAGAATGTGTTTTTTACGGAATCTGAAAGAGTACCGGAAATATGAAATTCTTTTCCTACTTTTCCTGCCTCTCGACGTGCGGCATAGATTATTTGGATAAAAGATAGATCAATTTCCTGTATTCTGGACATATTGACCGTTACAATTTTATTTTTCTCAAGCATTCGCAGGATTTCTTCTTTTATTTTTGCTGCTTTTTCTATTCCTACGGGACCTTCATAGGATAGAATCTTTATAGACTCAGACGAAGGCATTTTTTTCCTCCTGAAAATTTACATGCATAAAAAACTATTTTTATTAACTCCCCTACTATTGTTATAGGTTATAGAGAGCCGCTTTGCAAATTCTTTGTTGAATGAAAATATTACAAAAAGTTTATTTTATAGTAATTATAGTAATTAAAATTTTTAGTCTGCATAAGAATTGCTTTTTTATTATTAGATAAAAATATTAGTTTCCAAAAATGCGGTAAGCTGAATTCCCGACTGCATAAACCCCGCCTTTTTTTTCCGTATAAAAATTCTTATCGTAACGATTCCAAGTTCCTCGTCCACCGACCAGCCCCGCAGCACAAAGGGATCGCCCGGGGATAACCCGGTTTCGTCAGCAATACTTCCTTGAAGAACACTTTCCACTTTATATTCATTTTTCTTCAGAAATCCGCCTATTTTTTCCGCGGTAAACCCGAATAGCGGGGGGAACAACCTGGTTATCAACTCTTTCTCAAGCGCATTCTCCAAAGGGAGATACGGACGCTCATCCAATGTAAAAAACCCTTCATAGCTATTTTCATCACGCTGCCACCGAATTTTTATAAGGGAATCAATTGTTTCATCCATTATTATTTCTTGCGCATCCACTATAGTGGATACCTCTTGGTCATTAATAGCGATAATTGTATCACCAGGCCTTAATCCAGCTCTCTCTGCCGGAGTATTCCTCTGAACATAGATCACCTCGAGTCTTGAATCATCTTCATAAAGAGCAGTTCCCAACCATGGATGCGAGACCTCTCCGTTTTCAAAAAGATCCGGTATAAATTTGTTAATCCAGTGAAGAGGAATTGCAAAGTTAATACCCTGAAATTGCGGCAACCCGGCAAATATTATCCCTATCAAAAGCCCTTCTCGTGTAATGAGCGGACCTCCGCTGGAACCGGGATTCACCGGAACATCAACTTGCAGGGCATTCCCGATTTGCAGAAACCGGCGGCCCACTGCTGAAATAATTCCCGATGTAATAGTCATATCCAAACCCGCGGGAGAACCTATCGCTAAAATATCTTTACCGGGTTTGAATTGTTTTATGTCCGGTAATGAAAAAATAAATTCAGGTTCTACAGGAACCTTAAGAAGCGCAACATCAAAAATTTTATCATAGCCGACGACTTTCGCGGGAATTTTCTCTTCATATTTTCCCGGGAGTCGGATATAAAGCCGTGAATATCCCTCATATCCGGGATCAACTTCACTTGCGATAATATGGTAATTTGTAAGGATGTATCCATTTGGATCTATGAAAAAACCGCTTCCTATCACTCTGTCAGGAAATCCAATACCCCGCTCGACTTTTATGCCGCGATTTACCCATATAGTACAGGTACCGGCAATGTATTGATCCGGGGTATATTCGATAGTAAGTGCAGTGCTTAAAGCATCAGGTGTTCCTATGTTTCTTTTCTTGAGTTCAGAAACTAGTTCCTTGAGAAAAGTGACATGTGATAATTCAACAGCCTTTCTACCGAATAATTTAAGGTCTTCAGAAGATATACCCGATAGATTATCCATTTTTTGGAGTACCGCGATGGCGGCTGGAGTCTTTTCTTCTGCTAAATATTTCTTTGCTTGTCTAACATAAAGCTTATCAATGGTTAATGAATCTTCAGGAATCTCGTCTAATAGAACTAAAGATTGCAGATACGTAATTGCTTTTGAATAATTCTCTTTTTCTAACGATTCATAATACGCCTTTCTGATATATTCTGTACCCGCACGGTTATAAAACGTTAAGGTCTTATCTGCTACAGCAATATCATTTCTCGATAGATATGAAATGTATTCAATAAGCTCGGGATATTTTTCATCATCCTTCAGCTCTTCTAATTTTTCAATGATTAATTCCTTGTTTGTTGGTAATGAAGTTAAAGGTTCATCAATTGCAGTACGGCACCCTCCGAAGCAAAGGAGTACCGCTAAAAAATATAGTAAATTGGTTTTCAAAAAATCCTCCCAGTGGAGCAATTCTAAATTTAGAATTGCCTTTTTACTAATGTAAAGCTTGGAATTCTCATTTTATTCGATTATTTTACGACATCTTTTAGAAACCACGCTTCTTTCTGTTGCCTAAAGGTATATAATGAGAATTCCTCCTCCCTGTGTTTATTCTAATTCAATTGCTGTACTAAATTGATATAGTTCACGAAGTATCCGGTCTCTTCCTAACCGTATCTCTTTATAATCAATTTCTCCGTCTTCGTTAAAATCCCAAAGAACGGTTTCTTTTTCGCGGATATTCTCAATATATTCAGGATAACCGTCTCCGTTACCATCATACATTATCATGGACAGATTCCCCTGTGTGTACAATTCAGTTACCTCAAAAATAGAATCGAAATCCGGATCACGCATACCTTCCAAAGGAATTCCACGATCAAAAAGAACAATCGTATCCCATTTCCCATCGCCTGAACTGTCTTCCACCATTTTGATGGGTAAACCGTTTTTAAGTTCCAGCGCTCTTATTAAATGATCAGTGCCTACAGAATATTCTTTTATTTGATATGTTGATTCCATTAGGTTTTTTTCGGTAAAAACAGGCACCGCATCAGTAAAGTTATAATTCAAATAATTATCAATGCTCGTATCTAATGGTACGATGTGCAAAATTGGATATGTTACGGCATAATCTTTAAAAAGGTATTCACGATAAATAGTTTCATCCACATCTATTCCATAAACATTATCATTCGTAAGAACGAGCATTCCTGCTTCCGGATATATTCTGTAATGAAAAACCGCTTTCCCGTCCCGTATAACTGTTTTACTTGGAAGCTCGTCTATATGAACATTTCTTTCAGCAATACCATCTTGGTTTTCATCTGTAATTATCTCTATAACTTTACCGGAATCTATTCTCATTGCTTCTTCCCAATATCCATTTCGATCACTGTCTGATTCCAATATTCCTGTGTAATCATCATATATTCGCAGAAGAATTGCTTTATCATCTTCTGATTCAAGTATGCTGTATAACCTGCGTAGTACATAGAGGTCATTAGGATTTTTTTCATCGAGTTTCTCTATTATTTCTTTAGGATTATCATTGATATAGTATTCTATTACTAGCTCAAGGGGATCATCTCCGCCGGAATTCCTATATTGAGACAGCATTTCTTCTATATAATCATAGTTTACAATATTGAAATCGACACTCCGTATCAGATAACTCAGAAGGTAAGAAAGATATTCCGAACCTTCACTTTCCCATTTGGTAAACCAATCACGTTCTTTGAAGCTTGGGACCCGATCTTTCCAATTCAGCAATTGAAGCGATGGATTTTGAGGAAACATATCTCTCCCTGTCTCGAGATATGTTTTTGCTGCTTCCGGAAAACCCGCGCCTTCATAAGCACAGGTATATAGATAATAGAAATCAGGTACAGCGGTTACCCATTCCGAATCAATCTTATCTAATGTTTCTAAAGCTTCTTGGAAACGGTCGATACGGCAATAAACATCAGCTAAATCAAGGCTGCAGTTTACAGGATCATTCTTAATCCATGTATCAGTTGTTAGAGCCGTATTAAGGGCATCAATACCGTCCCAGGTGGTTTTTTGATCCTGTAATAAGAGAATACCGCGCTGATAATGAGCATCTGAGTATGCAGGAAAAAATTGAAGGGAGATATTGAGGAGGTTTAATGCACCATCAATATTATCCTGTTGAATCAAATCCTGCGCACCGCTGTAGTATAATAGCGCGATTTCTTCATCTCCCTCCGGAAATATTGAATTAATTGAAACGGTAAAAAGTACTGTAAAAATTATTAATTTACATTTTTTGATTGAAACCATGTCAGGAGCTGTTCTCTCTACTACCTGTCTTTGGAGGTAAATTAAGTAACTCCCGCACCTCTTCATCGCTGAGAGTTTCTCGTTCTATTAATGAATCAGCCAAAAGGACCAATTTATCTTTATTATCAGTCAAAATTTTCTTAGCCAGATTTAAGCAGTTATCCAATAATATACGAACCTCATTGTCGATTCTTTGAGCTGTTGCTTCAGAATAATCTTTGTGCCTTGCTATTTCCTTTCCTATAAAAATGGGCTCATCTTCCTGACCGAACGAAATCGGCCCAATATCACTCATTCCCCACTCACATACCATTTTTCTTGCGATTTCCGTCGCTTGCTGCAGATCGTTTTGAGAACCAGTTGTTGTTTCTTCAAATGAGAGCATTTCCGCGACATACCCGCCGAATGCAATGGTAATTCGATCGGTTAACCATCCTTTCCCCCGGGAATATTCATCATTTTCCGGTAGTGAAACAGCTACACCTAAGGCTCTTCCTCTTGGTATTACCGTAACTTTATGAAGCGGATCAGAATGTTCAAGAAAATAATGGAGCATTGCATGACCTGCTTCATGATATGCGGTTTTCTTTTTTTCCTTTACTGAGATAACTCTGGATTTTCTTGCTGTACCCATAAGCATCTTATCTCTGGCTTCTTCTAAATCAACCATCATAACGGTGTCCCTGTTTCCTCTGGCTGCAAAGAGTGCTGCTTCGTTAACCATGTTTGCCAGATCAGCGCCGGAAGTACCCGGGGTAGCACGGGCAATACGATTAAGATCAACACTATGATCCAAAGGCAGCTTGGCGCAATGAATCTTCAGAATTTTCTCTCTTTCCTTAAGATCCGGCATGTCCACAACAACTTGCCGATCAAACCTGCCGGGACGGAGCAGCGCAGGATCCAAGACATCAGGGCGATTTGTAGCGGCGAGTATGATAACTCCATCCTTAGTTTCAAAACCGTCCATCTCAACAAGCATCTGATTAAGAGTCTGTTCCCGTTCATCATGGCCGCCGCCATACCCGGCGCCTCTGGTGCGTCCGACAGCATCAAGTTCATCAATAAAGAGAATGCAGGGAGCGTTCTTTCTTCCCTGTTCGAACAGATCCCGAACTCGGCTTGCCCCTACACCGACAAACATTTCTACAAAATCCGAACCGGACATGTGGAAAAAAGATACATTTGCTTCTCCGGCACAAGCCTTTGCAAGTAGCGTCTTCCCTGTTCCGGGCATACCTACCAAAAGAACTCCCTTAGGTATTTTGGCACCTATGCGGGTAAACTTCGAAGGATTTTTCAGAAATTCGACTACTTCCTGTAACTCATATTTTGCCTCTTCTTGCCCGGCGACATCTCCAAAGGTTGTTTTTCGGCTGTCCTCAAGATATTTTTTTGCTTTGCTTTTACTGAAGGTAAAGGACTTACTGCCGCTGCCCTGTATCTGTCTGAACATGACCCAAATGAAAACAAACCCTAGTATCCAAGGAAGAAATTCGAGAAACACTCTCCAGGGAGATACCTGCTTATATCCACCGGAAATTCTCACTCCATTTTCTATAAGTAATCTCATTAGATTATCGTCATAATAAGGAATGACTGTTTGGAACAGTGTCATATCTCCATTTCTTGTTCTAATTCTTCCTTGAATTTCATACTGATCCAATATTTTTACAGAATCCACATACCCCTCCTTTAGAGACTGCATAAAGGATGAGTAACTGATCTCATTGGTACTTTGACCTTGGTTAAAAACAAAGAGAATCATAAACAAGGAAATAATACCCAGGAGAAAAAAAAGGGCAACTCTATTATTGCTGAAATTGAACCGAGAAGGTTCATTGTTATCATTTTGATTCTGCATATAACTTAAACTCCATACAGAACAATAGTATATCCTGTATTGCTTCCCACTTCATCAATACCACTAATCTTATAACAATATTTATAGTTATCTTTTTTCATTGTATACCTATTTATGCCCTTTTGAACAGTGATTTTCTCTGCAAAAACATCTTCTCCCCCGAAAGCACCGGTAAAAACAGCCTTGATTTCATTACGATCCTTGAGTACCGGAATTTTATTTCGTATATGTAAAGGTATTTTCTGTCGGGTGAATAAATCTTTTAGTAGGCACCTTCTCGTATCTACTTTTATTGAATCCTTTGGAAGAGGACTAGAAAGAAACAAGGGATTTTGAAAGCTGTGAATATTAATATCAGGAAACCCTTCGGTTTTTCTTTTTGTAAATTCAATTTTTACACTATATACACCTGCTTCTAATATTCCGGGTGTCACCTTACAAATGAACTCCCCGGGAAACAGAGAACCTAAATCTTTATGGATCTCAAGGTAACCATTTCGTAACTGTATATTCAGCCCATGCCCTTTTAACTCTCCGCCTATTATTTTATCTAATTCTCCTATGCTGTCTGCAAACAATAAGGGCCGTATAAAACGGTATGCCAGCTGATTACCCTGCGACTCTGTAATTAGACGATCAAATGCATCGTAAAGCCCGTATAGACGCAGAGCTTCCGGTGCCGAGATAAAATCGCTTGCTTTAATATTCAGGCAAGTTCCCGTGAGCAATCCCAAAAATGGAAATTCCCATTTTAATCTTTCCTTATATGAATTCTGTAAATAATCTTCAGCAATTTTGTATTTTTCAATTCCCTGTTTTATTGATTTTTTGTACCCGGGATATTCGGCTTCTAGTAAAGGGATGAGTTTGTGACGAATTCTGTTTCTTAAAAAATCAACGTTTTGATTTGTAATATCATGAATGGCGTAAATACTATTCTGATTCAAATATTCGTTAATCGCTGATTTATTCACATCGATTAGGGGGCGTATTATTTTACCATTAACAGGAGGTATGCCGCATAAACCAGTAACACCGGAACCCTGGATAAAGCGCATGAGAGCGGTTTCTATAGAGTCATCCTGATGATGACCAAGCGCAATATATACTTTTTTATTAAACGACTCTTGCAGGTTTTCGGAGAGATTATAAAAAAATTCGTACCGGTATTCCCTGGCTAAATCTTCAAGGCTCCTATTTTTTCTTTTGGCTTCTCCATACAGGTAACCTTGGGTCAGCTTCTTCATGTAGAGTGGTATATTAAGTTTGGCAGTCTCATTCTCTACATGCTGCTTTTCCTCTTCTGATGCCTTTTCACCTCTTAAAGCGTGATCAAAATATGCTGTGACAATCGTTATGTCCGTTTTTTTCTGATTTTCATTAAGTGCATTTAAAAGAACCGTGCTGTCAGTTCCGCCGGAAAAAGCTACGAGTATAACAGAACTTTTTAAAAAGGGATATGTATTAAAGAAATCTAAAATTGATTCGTGAATACTATGAGAGCTATACATAAATAAAAATCCATCCAGGCCAATATGAAGAAACAGCTATGTTCTAATCTAAATTTGCAATTTTGAATTGCCTTTTTACTAATGTAAAGTTGGGAATTTATGCTTTACTTTTAAAATCATGCCGCTTTCTGTTGCCTAAAGAAAAAAAATGAAAATTCCTCATAAAACACATCTCGTATTCAATTATTTTCATTCATACCGTATCCGGATCTTTATTGCATAATTGCTGAATGTCCTTAGCTCCTTCTTTTATAGAGTCTAAAAAAAGGTCTTCTTCTCTGCCTTCAGGCCGGCCTAGTACGTAGGAAACTACTTCGCCCTTATCTTTCGGTCTCCCGATACCGATGAACAACCTCAGATAGGGTTTGTCCGGGATTACTTCTCGAATTGAAGATAATCCCTTATGCCCCGCGGTGGAAGCTCCCCTTTTTAGACGTACTGTCCCTAATGGAAGATCAAGGTTATCAGTTATTACGACAAAATGGTCCGGATAGGCTTGAGAGTATTTTTTCAGCAAAGAGGGAATAACTGACCCGGAATGGTTCATATACGTTAAGGGTTTTACCATAATAATTGAATGTTTTCCGCACTCTCCCTTTCCTATCTGATATTTACGAAAAATCGGTTTTCTAAGTTTTACTCCGAGTTCATCCGCTAACGCGTCTACAACCGCAAATCCTACATTATGTCTTGTCTGTTTATATCTCAATCCAGGATTGCCTAGACCAATAACAAGAAACACCCTGTTTATTCCTCTGATTCCTCTTCTTCGGAAACAGCGGCTTCACCTTCTTCTCCTTCTTCAAGTTCAAGTTCTTCTTCTTCAGGTTCTTCAACTTCTTCCTTTAGAACACTGACAACGACAACAACTTGTTCAGGATAATTCAGGAATTTCACCCCTTCTGGTGGACTGATATCTTCTACATGTATAGCATCACCGATATTTAGATTACTAACATCAACAACTATCTCTTCAGGAAGATCCTTCGGTAAACATTCAATATCCATAACATATAGAGGATTTTCAAATACGCCTCCCTGTTTAACTCCAGGAGCAGTACCGACGGTTCTGATTGGTGCATGGGTACGTAGTGTTTTTCCTTGTTCGATTTCGTAAAAATCGATATGCATAATCTGCCCGGTTATAATATCTTCTTGGAACTCCTTTACAAGTACATCATATTCTTTCGAATCAGTCTTAATATTAATAATTGTATTTTCTGATACTGTTCGAAATTTTTTCAAAAATTCTTTCTCATTTACAGCTATAGGATTTGGAGGATTATGTCCATAAATAACCGCGGGGATATTCCCCGATCTCCTTAATGATCTTGCAGCAGATTTTTTTGTTTTTTTTCTGTCTTTGGCTTCTAATATTTTCCGGTCCATTAACCAGCTCCTTGTTTTTTACTATTTTGTTGAGGATGTACAATCCTGATTCTGGGACGGCAGGATTCGAACCTGCGAATGCCGGGATCAAAACCCGGTGGCTTTACCACTTGCCGACGTCCCAATGTTTACTGTACCCATATTAAGATACTGATTTCCTGCATGTTTTCAATAGGGATTACAATAAAATTTAATATGTAAATCGAGTTAGACATCATGCAATGGTATATAAAACAATACAGTAATGCAAATTTTTGGGGAACTATTCCGCTTCGGAATGAATATCCGCGCTTTCCTTAGCTTCTTCGTTCGTTACTTCCGGTTCTTCGGAAATTCCATCTAATTTTTTATATTCATTAAGAATATGCTCCTGTATGCGCGTACGGAAGTCGGAATTAATAGGATGGGCTACATCTTTATATTCACCATTCTTTGTTTTCCGACTCGGCATAGCAATAAAAACCCCTGTTTTCCCTTCGATTATTTTTACGTTGTGAACAACAAAACAATCATCGAAAGTAACAGTTACATAGGCTTTAAGCTTTCCTTCCGAATTAACTTTACGGATCCGGATATCGGTAACCTGCATAAGACGCTCCTGTTTCCCGGATAGCAATCGGGATAGTTTTTTATATAATAACCTTTGGCATACCAGTCAAAGGCTCCGCAACCCATACAAAAGAATATTTAGCCTTTAAAAAATCTATATTAGGCATTCCCTTCTTCGCTTCCTCTTTTGGCAGCAGACCGAAGCACGAAGAGCCGCTTCCGGTCATTCTGCAGAAACAAAAACCGCACCTCCTAATATCATCAATTATTTCCCTTGAATCATAATTCTTCTCCTCAAAGGAATTGATGAACTTCCAATTACAAGGCTTCTTATGCAGGTATTCATTTTTTGCATCCTCAGGAGTAAATTTATATTCTCCATGGTTTACTGTTCTTTCTAAAGATGCATATGCCTCTGGTGTAGAAGATGCTTGACCAGGAAAAACAACAACAACGGTAAAATCATCTCTTGGTGAGAGAAGTTCTATTTTTTCACCCATTCCCGTCATAATTCCCGCAGGCACACTCAAAAAAAGGGGTACATCCGCTCCCACTTTTACCGCTATATTCATTAGTTCCTGTATTGTTAGAGAATTTCCAAATAAGGCATTTATCCCCATGAGGGTGTAAGCAGCATCACTGGACCCACCGCCTAATCCAGCACCTTGGGGGATATTTTTGTTAAGTGAAATCTCTAAACCAGAATCAATACCAGTCTTCTCTCGAAAAGCCGTTACTGCTTTCCAAATGGTATTTTTGCGGAGAGCAATAGTATCTGTTCCAAAAATCCGACATTCCCCACTTTTTTTCAAAGAACGAATAACTATCTCATCATAAAGCGATATCAACTGAACAATGGAAATCAAATTATGATAACCGTCGGCCCGTTTATTCAGCACCTCAAGATGCAAATTAATTTTTGCTGGTGCGAAAATTGATATCGGCTTATCCATATTTAAGTGTTTTATTATACCGAATATCCATAAGATGTCAAATAGAATTCGTCTCCTCTCAGCAATTCTACAATTGCACTTTAGAATTGCCATATTTCTAAGATTAAAAGGGGGAATTCTCTTTTTAATGAGGTTTATTCAACAAAATGGCATCCGATAGACCTTGAATTGCTTACCGCTGCCCGAGCGACGAGGGTACCGCTTAAGACGGCATTGCGAAGCTCAATGATTCGGCGGGAAACCTTTGCTTCTATATAAAAACGCTCAATACGGTGATTCAGATAATTAAGGTCAGATAATGCACGTTCTAATCTTTTTTTTGTACGGATTATTCCTACATAATTCCACATGGTATTTCTAATATTCTGTAAATCATGATGAATCAGCATCGTGTCGAAGTCTTCCTCATTTTTGGGATAGATCCATTCAGGTATATTAGCAAGAAGCTGAGACGGGAGATCCACTCTATTCTGACTTATATGTCTGCCGGTCCGTATACCAAAGACCAAGGCTTCTAAAAGAGAAACCGAAGCAAGTCGATTTGCCCCGTGAACACCTGTACAGCTGCTTTCTCCTACCGCATATAATCCAGAAACACCTGTTTGCCCAAAAAGGTCCACCTTTATACCGCCACAGAAATAATGAGCTGCTGGCACCACAGGAATAGGTTCCTTTTCTATATCGATTCCTAAAAGCTTACATTGATCATATATACCGGGGAAACGTTCCTTTGGTGAGACCTTTTTGATACAGCGTGCATCGAGAAATATATAATCAGAACCCTCTTCATCAAGTTCTCTGTATATGGCCCTGGCTACTTCATCACGGGGTGCAAGATCTTTCAATTCAGGATTGTATCTCTCCATAAAATAATCTCCTGAATGGTTCATCAATCTGGCTCCCTCGCCCCGGAGAGCCTCCGATATGAGGAATCGTTTTTTATCCCGATGAAAAAGAATGGTTGGATGAAATTGCACAAATTCAGTATTTATGATCTCACAGCCGCTACGATAAGCCATAGCAATCCCATCTCCGGTCGCTCCATGGGGATTAGAAGTATAGAGATATAAATTACCGGCTCCCCCCGTGGATAGAACCACAGCTGAAGCATAAAACCGTTTAATTTCCCCGCTTTTCTCATCCAGAATATAAGCACCAATTGCTCTAGTTTTTTTGTAACGTTCCTGCGGATCTGTGGAATTGTGGCTATTTGTAATGATTTCTACAGCTGCATGGGCGGTATACAGAGTTATCCCTTTAAAACTTTTAATATAATTCAAGAGGCCATTCATTATGGCTTCTCCGGTATTATCCTTTACGTGAAGAATTCTTCGGGTGGAATGGGCACCTTCGACTGTCCAATCAAAATCGTTTTTACCCTTTTTCATAAAAGGAACACCTGCTTTTTCTATCAGATATTCCTGAACAAGAGACGGTCCTTCCCGGGCAATCAATTCCACAGCGGGTATAAAATTGAGATGATCACCGGCACTCAGAATATCCTTGTACAGCAAATCCGGAGAATCATTGGGTGCCTTACCGACAATACCGCCTTGTGCATATAAAGTGTTCGTTTCGGATTCATCAGAACTCTTTGTTACGACACAAACGGACAAGCCTTTTTCTGCTGATGCAATAGCTGCTGAGAGTCCGCTTATTCCGCTGCCTATAACAAGCACATCATATGTAGTATTACTTTGAGGCATAATTACTCCTTGGACTCCGTATACTCTATCATCCTGCTGAGGGCGGCTTTTGCATAGCCTGCAATGTCTTCAGAGACGGTTATATGCCCCTCCTCTGTATTTCCTTCTGTTATCTGATTTACTAATTTATATAGGTGATCACTTTTTATACGATGCATGTCAGCGCATATTGATGGCCGGAGATGTTCTATTTGAACATCGTCGCGAAAACGCTTTAGCCGTTCAACAAAATTCCACTCGGTACCAACCACTAACACTGTACCTGGTTTTGCAACACGGAATTGCTCTAACAAACCGGATGTTGAGCCTGCATAGTCCGCCTGAGCTACCACTTCGGGAGGGCTTTCGGGATGTACAATTATTTTACCGCTAGGAAATGCGGCTCTTGCCCGTTCAATGTCGGCTAAAGAATATATATTATGAACGTAACAATAACCATCCCAGATGAATATTTTAGTATTGGAAGATATTTCATTCGAAGATGACTCTGAAATGATTGTCATCTCCTCGGGTTTGATTCCTAATTTTAAGGCAGTGTTAATTCCCAAATTTTTGTCGGGCATAAAAAATACTTTCTGCTTCTTTCTGAGAATCGATTCCATTATTTTGGATGCATTTGAGGAGGTACAAGCCGTACCGCCATTTTGCCCGGCTAAAGCCTTTATTTCAGCAGAAGAGTTAACATAAACCATAGGCACAGGAATTGTACCGAGACGGTTTTCCATTATTTTAATAATATCTTTTACCGGCTTATTATCCATAGTTTCCGCGAGTGCACAAGATGCCTCATGTACAGGAAGAAAAACCTTACACCCCTCACCCGCGAGAATGGCTGCACTTTCCGCCATAAAATGTACTCCGCAGAATATGGTATACTCAGCATCCGACTCATGAGCAATTTTTGCCAAGCGGTAAGAGTCTCCAGTCTCATCAGCAAGATCAAATATTTCGTTGTTCTGATAATAATGAGCCAGTATGAGCAGTTTTTTCCCCAATTTTCCCCGCAGCTGTTTCCATTTATAATTCATTTTTATGTCCTTTCTTCATAGTTAAGGAAAAATCAATATTAGTTACCGAATGAGTAAGACTGCCGACCGATATAAAGTCAACCCCGGCAGCGCTGTGAAGAGCTGTTTTCGCATAATCCATATTTCCGGAAGATTCAAACTTTGTCTTTCCATGTTTCATGGCCACTGCTTTTTTTACTTCTTCAATATCCATATTATCTAACATAATCCGATCGACCTTACTATCTAAGGCTTCCGCTACTTCATGTAAATCTCGGCATTCGACTTCAATCGGGAATCTTGATCCCCACTTTCCCCTTACTTTTTTTATTGCCTTTGCAATAGAACCTGAAGCATCAATATGGTTATCCTTTATTAGCACCATATCCCATAGTCCCATTCGATGATTCTGTCCACCTCCCACACGTACTGCATATTTAGATAATTCCCGGTATCCAGGTAATGTTTTACGAGTATCCAAAATGACAGTATTTCCAGTCTCTGCTGCCTTTTCGGTAAACCGTTTCGTTTCGGTAGCGATACCGGAAAGAAAACCGAGGAAATTAATAGCAGTGCGTTCACCTTGCAGTACCGAAGTGACAGCACCTTTCAACTTTGCAACCGCCTTTCCGGGAGTGAGTTCTCCCCCTTCCGAAAGTAAAAATCTGATTTCAATATCCGGATCAATGCGGTGAAAAACCGATTTAAAAAATTCGGATCCTGCAAGAATTCCATCATCCTTTACTATTAATGAAAAATCTTCTATTTCATCTGAAAATATTGACTGGGAAGTTACATCGCCTGCATTATTTAAATCTTCCCGGAGGGCAAGTTCTAGAATGGCTTGAAAGTTATTCATTAAATCTTTTCCTCTATGCTGTATAAATATATTATAAGTAAACTCCCATATTATGATAAAACTAAATTGCTTTATCAAGGTAATGTTATCCATCTGCAGGAATTTCCTATTGATGCAGCATATCATATATTCTCCTGCATTTATAATAATGAAGTTGAACACTCGAAATAACTGAATAAATGAGAATTACTCTGAATAAATAACAGCAATTACCGGTGATGCCGATTCTTATAATTGCTTGTACTAAAACAATTTATTAATTTTGATACGAATGAGATCACCGAAAATTGCAAAATAAATAAGATTTTATTTGACACCCCATATGGTGTGTTTTATAGTTATTTTTATGTCTGATATATATTCAAAAAGTTTTTTTGATGGTTGTGTTTCTGTACTTCAAGAAACTGGTTTTCCCGATATTACATTAGCCGATTCAGGAAGTTTAAAAAAAACAGAACTTGTTAGTTCGGTTGGTGTTACGGGTGATATCAACGGTTATTTCATTATTCAGTCCGATAAGGAAAATGCTAAATCATTTGTTGATACCCTTTTAACAAATATGGGAATGGATTTAGAAGAGGAATTCGGTTTCTTTACCCGGGAAGCCATGGGAGAAATAACAAATCAGATTTCAGGGAGATCTACAATACTTTTATCGAACCATGGCATAGATTGTGATATAACACCTCCTACGGTAATGACAGGGGTAAATCTTATATCTACCGTAAATAATACTGAAGTAAATAAAACCAAATTCATCCAAGGTTCTTTCGGCATTATCAGTGTATATGTGGGTGTAAAAATAATAAAAAATACGGAAAATGCATCTTGACACATTTGAAACCTTATTTTTAGATACTTGATATTGAGTTATATGAGGAAGTAGTAAACCGCATATGAAATGTCGTTTTTAAACGGGGGGAGAAAAAATGAATAATTATCAGGTAATGAGGAGACTAAAAAAGCCAGTCAGGTTAAGTGATGAGGATGACTACGATTTTGATGATGACGATGAATTTGATGATGATATAGAAGATGATGAACTAGAAGATGACGATATAGAAGACGATGATCTCGATGATGATGATGATTTCGATGATGACGAAGATTTTGACGACGAGGACGACGAAGACTTTGATGATGACGATGACTATTACGATGATGATTTAGAATATGACGATTTTGATGAATAGGAAAAAGCAGTTAAATTATTCTTTTTCTGTCATTGGAATCTTCTTGCCCTCAAACCAAACTTTTTCAAGCTCGTAAAAATCCCTTGTTTCTTTATCCATAAGATTTACGACTAAAAACCCGCAATCAATGAGAACCCAGCCTACTTCATCCGTTCGTTTTTTACCACGAAATGGTTCTATTCCTTCCTCTTTAAGGAATGTATTTAATATATTCAGTAATCCTCGCTGATGTCCTCCGCTGCGTACTGTGGCAATGATAATATAGTCAGCAAATGAACTCACATCTCCGATATCCATAAGAACTGTATCTTCAGTTTTGTGCTCATCCAATAGCTTAGCAGTTTTTTCGGCAATTTCTCTATTTTTTGACATATTGTCCATTGAAATCCTTTCCTAATACTACAGTAACCTGAGCATCAGATTCACTCATCTCGTCAATATCTGTTGTTATATTATTGCAGCCTATAATTTCCGCTACCCGTTCCGCCCTTTCAGTGATTCCTGTACGGTCTAAAATTAAAGTCTCAGCTACATCATTTCTTCCGGCGTTTCCAAAGGCAACAACATTAAAACCCTGAAAACTTTCATAAATGTCTTTGGTTCTTCTGGCAAGTCCATTCACGGTAGTGCCGTTTAGAATTTCCAATGTAATAGTAACACCATCCCCATTTTCGATAGTATCACTTTGGATTGCTTCTAGACGCTGTTCCATCTGCTGCCTTAATAACTTTCCTTCAAAGTGGGGAAAAAGGAGCAGCTGATTGTCAACTAAACGCTCATTACCCATCACCCTCTGACGGTCGGGCTGAATACTGTTGCTCCCTAATAATTTGATAAATGAAATAAAGGATTGTTTATCCATACTTGTTTCGATGAAGTTCCATAACATAGAAAAAACTTGGGGCTTTACGAGGTACTGCCATTGTTCACTCATTCTATTGAGTATAGTTTTTACAAAATTTTGTCTGCGGTCGGAAATAGTTTCTATTGTGTCGGCAGATCCTTTATAACTTAAAAATGTCAGCACTTTTTTACCGTCCACTAAAACATTTCCTGAGGGCAGTAAATTTTCCTCTTCCCCATCAATAAATTCTACAGGTTCAGGAATAAATATCTCGATGCCGCCTAGCAAGTCGGTTAGCGGTTCTACGTTAGAATAATCTATATTGAGAAAATACTGTATATTGGTCCCTAGAATTCCCTCAATTATTGTTTGATACTCTTTAATTCCGCCGTCTTCATATAATTTAGAAATTTTGTCGATACGGTTATATTTTTCTATAATACTTCCAATATTTCCGGGAATATCCAGCAGAAAACTGCTTCCAGTATCATTATTGAAAAGAAAAAGCTGAGTAGATAATGGACTGTTTTCTTTGGAAAGAACAATGAGTAGTTTTATTGTCTCTCCCTTCTCTGACAATTCAGTTATTTCATCGGTCTCAAGTTCTAGGAAAATAAAAATTGCCATAGCGGCAATAATAATTATTATGAATCCGAGAATTATGAAACCTCTGTCGAACTTCTTAGTTTTTTTCAAGGTTCGTTATCCCCTCACTGAAATATTCAGATAGTCTAATCTTTAGTTCGATTTCTTGTATAATTTTTTGTTTTCAATATGTTCATATACAGAGTCAGGAACAAGATACCTATAAGCCATACCTTCCTCTATTCTTCGTCTTATATCAGTCGAAGAAATCGGTAAAATTACATTATCTATATACCTATGCGGTACATCAAATTCCCGTTTGTTTCTCCATTGTCTTTTCGCTACTAATATATCACAGTTTTTTATGAGCTTATCAACGCTTTTCCACTTTTTGAATCCGTCAATCAAATCATCCCCAATAACAAGACCCGGTTTTTCCTGAATAGGATAATTAGACAATAGATAATTGATGGTATCTATAGTATACGAAACACCTTCACGTTTCAATTCACAGTCTTCAACAATAAATTCATCTCTTTTTTGTACAGCTGTTTTAAGTAGAAAAAACCGGTCTTGTGAGTTAATTTTCCCACTTTGTTCTTTATGTGGGGGAGAATAAGTAGGAATTAAAAAAATATGATCGTAGCCGTAACTTATAAGGACCTCTTCAGCGAGATAAAGATGCCCGATATGTACCGGATCGAACGTACCTCCTAAAAGAGCAGCTTTCATTTATCTGTTTTCCTTTTCATCTATGAAAGTTACTAATTCATCTTTAAGTTCATTAATGCCTTCCAACGTGAAATTGGAAAATCCTATAACCTTTTCATTAGAAAAAAGATCCTTCAGTTCCTCCAATCTTTCAGGTGCTTCCGGCAAATCCAACTTTGAACCGCATATTATTCGGGGTTTTTTTGTCAATTCTGAAGAAAAGGTTTTTAGTTCCTGCAATAATACCTGGAAAGCGGAACCGTAATTTTCTTCGGATAAATCAATAATAAAGGCTAAAAAACTTGTACGGGTAATATGTTTTAAAAACTTGATACCCATACCGTTACCCTGTGAGGCTCCATCAATCAATCCCGGAATGTCTGCAATTATATAATTACGATAAGAAGTAGAAACCACACCTAAATTTGGGTTCGTAGTGGTAAAGGGATACGAAGCAATTTTTGGCTTTGCCCTAGTTAGCGCTGATAGCAGACTTGATTTACCGGCGTTGGGATAGCCAACAAGCCCAATATCCGCGATCAGCTGAAGTACAACCTTAATATTGCGGCTTTCTCCGGGTTCACCTTTTTGCGCATAGCGCGGTGCCCGATTAGTTGAGGTTGCAAAGTTAGAATTACCTTTACCTCCTCTGCCGCCCTTTAGGAAAACCCATCTTTCACCAAGCCGGGACATATCTTTGAATACTTTGCCTGTTTCCTGTTCACTGATTACACTCCCCGGGGGTACCGGTATTACTACATCATCACCGGACTTTCCATCGAGTTTTTTTCCTCCGCCGGGTTTCCCGTCTGCTGCTTTATATGTTTTTTTATATCGAAGATGAGTAAGTGTTTTTAAGTTAGGACGAGTTACAAATACCACATCACCCCCGGTTCCTCCGTTACCGCCGTCGGGTCCTCCCCGGGGAATGTATTTTTCTCTTCTAAAAGAGACCGCACCTTTTCCTCCATTACCGGAACAAACTTGGATAACAGCCTCATCGACAAATTGATTCAAATCAGAACTATTTCCGAACTTATGTATTACGATTCAACGGGATCGATGGAAACGACTTTTCGGTTTCGCTTTTTTGCAAAGACAACATTACCGGCTGCTTTAGCGAATAATGTATCGTCTTTGCCCCTTCCGACGAAATCACCGGGATGAAAACGCGTACCCTTTTGACGTACGATAATCTCCCCTGCATTGACCAGTTGGCCGCCAAAACGTTTGACACCAAGACGCTGAGACGCCGAATCTCTTCCGTTTTTTGAGCTTCCACCACCTTTTTTATGTGCCATAGATTTTTATCTCCTTTCGTTTTCGATAGTTTCTTGAATATTTACCTTAACACTATCGGGATAATCGCTAACTACATCCTGAAGTCCAATAATAATGAAATCTGTTAATCCTTGCAGCCATCCCTTTCTATTAATAGAATATGCAAGCAAGGTTATATCGAGAAATCCCGCTGATGTAGGATGAATTTCTGCTTTCAATTCATCCTCGCCGCAAGGTTCTAAGAGCCGTCCTAAAGTCCTTAACAGAACGGAAACAGCCGTGCAAGGGGTTTTTTTATCATGCCCCCTCACTTTTATTGTATGAAAAACACTTTCGGAATCTACACTAAGATCTATATTGATCATTTGAAGATTTTTACACCCCGGAAATTTCTTTTACCCGAAGCAGTGAATATTGCTGCCGATGTCCTTTTTTACGTTTATAATTCTTTCTCCGTTTGAATTTCAGGACTACAATTTTTTTATCTTTTCCATGACCTTCAACAGTTGCTTTTATTTTAGCTCCATCAATGTACGGTTCTCCTATTTTAACATCAGAATCGGAACTAACCATTAATACGCTATCCAGTTCAACGACTTCTCCAGTTTCCGCGTCAAATTTATCAACTTTAAGGAGGTCTCCTTCTTCAGCTCGATACTGTTTTCCCTTTATCTCAACCATTGCATACATTTCTTTATACCTCTAATAATTATCGCCGATTTCGATCTATATACCAAATAGGCATCATTTGGTCAAGCCCGTTGAATATCCCGTTGCATATCATTACAGCAATTTAAAAACTTACAACTTAGAATTGCCTTGCTCCTAAGATAAAATGAGAATTCCTTGTATCGTTACAACCCATGAGGGATTTATTCCATAAGAAAAGTATCTATTTCCGCGGCGGCTTCTCTTCCTTCCCGAATTGCCCAAACCACGAGAGATTGACCTCGTCTCGAATCTCCCGCGGTAAACACCTTTGGAACCGATGTGTTATGCGATTGCTGCCGCCCTGTTTTAATAGTTCCAAGAGACGTCATTTCGAGATCCAGCAAACCAGGCAGATCTTTTTCTGGTCCTACAAAACCTAATGCCAAAAAGACATAATCAGCTTTCCAATTTTCCCGGGAACCTGAAAGGGTCCGGAAACAATACTTACCGCCCTCATCCTGATACCATTCTACCCGTTGAGTAACTACTCCGCTTATATTTCCATTTCCGTCATCTAAGAACTCATGGGCGGATATAGCATACGCTCTCGGATCATTACCATACTTAGCTTCAGCTTCCTTATGCCCGTAATCATGTTTGTAAATCCTGGGATAAATCGGCCACGGACAGGAAGCATCTCGATTGATAGGAGGTTTGGGTAGTATTTCAAAATTTTTTATTGATTTACATCCTTGTCGAACGGATGTACCAATGCAGTCATTTCCAGTATCACCTCCGCCGATTACAATTACATTTTTCCCCTTAACCGAAATACCTTCTGACCCGTCGAGGAGTGTTTTTGTTGAAGATTCCAAAAATTCCATAGCAAAATGGATTCCCCGAAGAGTACGTCCCTTTATAGGAATATCCCGCGGGACGGTTGAACCGGTAGCAAGCAGAATAGCATCAAAGTGATTTAACAGTTCCTCAGGCGGCACGTCCCGGCCGATATAGGTATTCAGTCGGAATTCAACACCCTCTTCCTCCATAACCTTTATTCTATTGAGGAGCAGCTCTTTATCCAATTTCATATTGGGGATGCCGTACATAAGAAGACCCCCGGGACGGTCATTCCGCTCAAAAATTACAACAGTATGACCTGCTTGGTTTAACTGATCTGCAGCGGAAAGACCTGCAGGACCACTTCCAATTATTGCTATTTTTTTTCCCGTTCTTACCGCGGGCTGGATAGGTTCAAGCCATCTATTTTCGATTGCCCGGTCGATGATAGCCTTTTCATTGGCTTTAATTGTAACGGACGGCTCGTTTATACCCAGCACACAAGCCGTTTCACAGGGAGCGGGACAAACTCTGCCGGTTATTTCAGGAAAGTTATTAGTCGCCCGTAGACGGCGGTATGCTTCCTTCCAATTCCCCCGATAGAGCAGATCATTCCATTCGGGAATCAAATTCGATATTGGACATCCATAGGAAGAGTGACAGAAAGGAACGCCGCAGTCCATGCACCGGGCACCTTGGATTTCCCTTTCCCGGTCATCCATATGTGAAATAAATTCTTTATAATCATTTATGCGTGCCAGCGGGTTTCTTTCGATATCGTCATTTCGTCTATATTCAATAAAACCGGTAGGTTTACCCATTGACGACCCCCTCAAGCTCTTCCTGTTGCTTGATCATGATGCGACGGTAGTCCGGAGGTATGACTTTAACAAACTCA
This sequence comes from uncultured Spirochaetales bacterium, assembly GCA_964618265.1. Classification (GTDB taxonomy): domain Bacteria; phylum Spirochaetota; class Spirochaetia; order CAYLLE01; family CAYLLE01; genus CAYLLE01. Next base: position 61,934 of record CAZUAE010000002.1, read on the forward strand.
AACAACCTGTCCTGCCAAGTTCGCAGTATGTATTCCGCTACGGAAGATCCCGTGTAGTCCCGATGCTTTTGTATCAAATCAATTACTTCCTGAATATCCTCTTCTTCATACAATGAACCCAATTCCACAAAATCGGAGTTGATCTTTCCTCGAAAATCATCTTTCGGATTCCATACATATGCAATACCACCGCTCATTCCAGCGGCGAAATTTCTACCGGTTTCTCCCAGGATAACAGCACGCCCCCCTGTCATATATTCGCAACCGTGGTCTCCTATTCCTTCGATTACTACCCAAGCTCCGGAGTTTCGCACACAAAAACGTTCGGCTGCTTTTCCCTGTATATAAGCTTCCCCGGAGGTAGCTCCATAAAAAGATACATTTCCAATAATAATATTCTCTTCGGGAATGAATCTTGAATCTTCCGGAGGTTTTACAACGATTCTGCCACCGCAAAGTCCTTTTCCTATATAGTCATTAGAATCCCCTTGTAACTCCAGGGTAATACCTTTAACCAGCCACGCTCCGAAGCTTTGTCCCGCTGATCCGCTTAATTTGATATGTATTTTTCCGTCCTCCAGACCGTTTTCACCAAATCTTTTGGTAACAACATGGCTTGTCATTGTCCCGACTGCCCGGTCTCTGTTTTTGATGGAATATTCAGCGGTAACTTTATTTTCCGGAAATGCCGGATTATTAATTTTTTCGATCAATTTGTGGTCCAAAACATTATCAATTCCATGATCCTGACCAATTGAAGCGTAAGGTTTACTTTCCGGATTCAGATTGACCGGCACTTCAAGTATTTTATCTAAAGAGACTCCCCTGGATTTCCAGTGACGAACATCCGGATCCGGGATCAAAAGATCCGCTCTTCCTACCATTTCATTAACATTTCTAAAGCCTAAAGATGCCATCATCTTTCTTACGTCCCGGGCAAGGAATCGGAAATACCGTTCCAGGTACTCCGGTTTACCGCGGAATTTTTTCCTAAGTTCCGGATCCTGAGTAGCTATACCGACAGGGCAGGTGTTTTTCTCACATTTTCTCATCATTATGCAGCCTAAGGTTATAAGCGCTGTTGAAGCAAAACCCCATTCTTCAGCTCCTAAAAGGCACGCCGTTACAACATCTTTCGCCGTTTTAATCTGTCCATCGGTTTGCAATACCACACGGCTTCTGAGATCATTCATTATTAAAGTCTGATGGGTTTCTGCAATTCCAAGCTCCCAAGGAAGACCGGCATTCCTAATTCCCGTCAAGGGAGAAGCACCGGTACCTCCGTCATGTCCGGAGATAAGAATATGATCAGCATGAGCTTTTGCCACACCCGCAGCCACTGTTCCTACTCCCACTTCAGATACAAGCTTAACACTAATTCGTGCGGAAGGATTCGCATTCTTTAAATCGAATATAAGTTGTGCCAAATCCTCGATGGAGTAGATATCATGATGCGGAGGCGGACTGATAAGTCCTACACCTGGTGTTGAGTATCGGGTCTTGGCTATCACCTCCAGCACTTTGTGTCCCGGAAGCTCTCCTCCCTCACCAGGTTTTGCGCCTTGAGCCATTTTGATTTGTATTTCATCAGCGTTGGTAAGATAATTCGCAGTTACTCCGAACCTTCCGGAAGCAATCTGTTTTATGGCGGAACGTTTGGAATCGCCATTCGGAAGCAGGTTGAATCGCCGGGGATCTTCTCCCCCTTCCCCGGTATTTGATTTTCCCCCAATCCGGTTCATAGCAACAGCGATGGCTTCATGAGCCTCCTGTGATATTGATCCGAAACTCATAGCTCCGGTGACAAACCGCTTCATAATAGATTCAATACTCTCTACCTCATCAACGGGAATTGCTTCACTTTCTTTAAAATTAAGTAATCCCCTGATAACTGCTTGATTCTTTGAACGTGCGTCCTGTATTTCAGAAAATTTTTTAAAATGGTCCTGGGAATTATTCTGTACAGCTATCCTTAGATTTGCAATGGATTCGGGATCCCACATATGCTTCTCCCCGTCCCGCCGCCACTTATATTCACCGGCATTGAGGTGCGTCTTCCATTGTGCCGTATTCCGTAACGGAAACGTTTCTCGATGTCTTCCTTTTAATTCCTCAGAAAGGATGTCGAAACTTACACCTCCGATTCTAGATGGTGTTCCTGTAAAACAACGTTTAATTATGTCTTGGCCAAGACCGATGGCTTCAAAAATTTGGGCCCCCTTATAGCTGTTCAGTGTGGAAATACCCATTTTCCCGAACACCTTTCTCATTCCCGCAGACAGAGCATCTATATAGGCATCTTCAATTTCATCAGTGTCCGGTGAATATCGAATCATTCCGTCTCTGGACATCTGCCACATAACTTCAAAGGCAAGGTAAGGATTTATTCCATCTGCTCCGTAGCCTAATAAAGCACAGAAATGGTGTACCTCCCTGGGTTCTCCGCTTTCAATAATGATACCAATTTTGGTCCTCATCTCTTTCCGCAAAAGGTGTTGATGTAATGCACCGCACGCCAGCAAAGCTCCTGCGGGCATGGAATTAGGACCCGCCTTCCTATCACTCAAGACAATTATTGCGTATCCATCCCTTACCGCTTTTTCTCCGCGCCGGCATATCCGATCTAGACATTTTTCTAATTCTGCGTCGCCATTATTGACGGGCATAGTCATATCTATTCTTATTGTTTTCCAACCACGATGATTCATATCAATTATTTTTGCTGTCTCGCTGTTTGTTAGAATAGGATTAGAGATATGCAAACGATTGCACTGACTGGATTCTTCGTTTAAAAGGTTTCCTTCCGGTCCGATGAAAGATTCGAGGCTCATCACAATATACTCACGAATTGAATCAATTGGAGGATTTGTTACTTGAGCAAACAACTGCTTAAAGTAGTCATATATTAGTCGAGGTCTTTTGGAGAGACATGCCAGAGGAGTATCATTCCCCATAGAACCAAGGGGTTCCTTATGATTTTCCGCCATGGGCTTTAAAATTAGTTCCAAGTGTTCTTGAGTATATCCAAAGAGCTTCAATTTATTTTGAAGCTCGGATTGAGTTATGTTTTCCGGGATTCTTCCTTCAGCAAGGCTATACAACTCAATTCTTTGTTCGTTCAGCCATTTTCGAAAAGGTTTGGATTCCGCAATAGATACTTTTAATTCCTCATCACCTATAATCCTCCCTTGAGTAAAATCAACCAAAAACATTCGTCCCGGCTGCAGCCTTCCCTTCATACGAATCTTTGAATTGGGTATATCTCCAACACCGGCTTCCGAAGCCATTATTACAATATCATCATCGGTTACATAATAACGGCTTGGGCGCAGCCCGTTTCGGTCAAGCACAGCTCCAATCATCTTTCCGTCCGTGAAAGCTATGGATGCAGGACCGTCCCAAGGTTCAATGAGGCAACTGAAATACTCATACATTGCCTTTCCAATATCGGGCATTTGTTTATGATACAGCCAAGCCTCCGGATTCATCATCATTACAGCTTCTGTAATATTTCTGCCGCCCATTACTAAGAGCTCAAGAACATTATCAAAATTTCCTGAGTCGGAGCAGTCAGGTTCAATTATTGGATAAGCTTTCTTTAAATCGTCGCCGAAAGAAGGATGGAATAGCTGTCCCTGCCGGGATTTCATTTTATTGATATTACCCCTGAGGGTATTTATTTCTCCATTATGACACATCATCCGGAGTGGCTGAGCACGATCCCAGCTTGGAAAAGTGTTTGTGGAAAACCGTGAATGTACCATAGCTAGATGACTTTTCATTCTGGGATCCTGAAGATCCGGAAAGTAGCAAAAAAGCTGTTCAGGTTTTAACATGCCTTTATAAACTAAAAGAGTTTCAGAAAGACTGGGTATATAAAACAAATTATCCGGGTCAAAGCTCCCTCCCCTAATATCTCGTACGGCCCTTTTTCTGATTAGAAATAATCTTTGAGCAAACTGCAGCTTTTTCTTCGTATCATCTTTTTCTGTTTGCGGTTCAATAAATATCATTTCCATTGCCGGTTCGCAAGCCAAAGCTGATTTTCCAATACAGGAGTGTTCTACCGGGACTTTTCTGAATCCTAATACTTTACAGTTTTCTTCTTCGACAATCCGGGTTACTCCTTCTTTGCATTTTTTCTTTTCTTTCGGCAAGAAAAGAATCCCGCATGCCCAGGGTCTATCCTTAGGAAGGATAATTCCGTTCCTTGCAGCCTCCTCAGTTAAGTAATCCTGAGGCATAGCTATTAAGATCCCAGCTCCGTCTCCACTGTCTTTATCGCTTCCAACAGCACCACGATGAGACATATTTTTTAGTACTTGTCCAGAAAGTGAGATAATTTCGCTGCTTTTTCTACCTTTAATATGCGCAACAAAGCCCACGCCGCAGCTCTCTCTTTCAAAATCAGGATCGTATAATCCTCTTTTTTTTGGACGACTCCGGTAATACATTCCCCCTCCTTAAATAATAAAATGTTTGGTCCCGTTTTTAGAGATGAAGGTAGAAAAGTCTCTACAGGACTGTACGTCCGAATCAATATCGGGGATTTAATAAATATGCAAATTTTATGCCAAAAAATGCATAACTATTTACCGGGAGCAATTACTTATATTATAAAGAATAATCAGTTCTTGATGCGGAGATATGAATATTTCATTTTCGTAGGAACCTACCATATTGTAGGAACGATTTCCCTTTTTCTTACCAAAATGTAGGTGCCTGTCTCCATTCGACACAGTTACACCGACATTTAAATAGAATTAACCAAGAATTGCTGACACAGTTATTTTAATATTTTTAATTTGTTGCGATATAAGCAAGCATCTTCGTGTAGTTCTTTGAACCTTCCCGTCTATAAGAACCCAATTCATCATTACAAAAAGTACAATCATTGATAACATGAAAATTTCTTATTCCGGCTTCAGCAAGAATTGAAAGATTGGCAGCTACTAAATCGATGAAGTATTTATTATTCCTTTTAACAATAGAATCTGCACCCCATTCATCGGAAAAATATTTAGCCCGAACCGGGTCCACATTATAACAGCACGGCCGAATCGAAGGGCCAAGTATAACCCTAATATCTTCCGGGGGGATTCTGAACACCGTATTAAGAATATTACACGCCTTTTTAAGAATTCCTGTTCCTTTCCACCCGGAATGAAGTATACCATAAACGGTTCCCTTTCTATTTGAGAGATAAATCGGCATACAGTCCGCAACGGTCACTCCAAGGACTAAATTCTTATTCTCCGTTATGAGCCCGTCTCCGACAATTATACTATCCGCATAATATTTAGTGTACTTTTCATCGATAACATGAACTTTTTTTGTGTGTTTTTGAGAAAGTGTGATTAATACCCTGTTACATCCTATTTCTTTCAAAAATGATTCCTTGATAACAGCGGTATTCATCGGTCCGTACTTCTTTAAAGATAATCCAGCCTTAACAGAAAAGGGAAACTCATAATTAATCCGGTTGTTTTTATTCATATTTAGCGGACTTTCCATAGTAGTACACTCTAACATAAACGGATTATGTATTCACTCACCATTCTATTAAACCTAGCAATTCTAATGCACAATTTTGCAAACACTGGGGTCAATTCATATTCAGACTGTCGATTTGAAGCTGGAAAACCAGAAAATTATTGTCTTTTATGTGGGATTAATATATTTTATAAATGTAAATTCACAATCTTAAAAAAAGATTCTTTCACCAAAGGAAAATTATGGCAGTTAAGTATCAAGATTATTATAAAACACTTGGTGTATCGAGAAATGCATCCCAAGATGAAATACAATCCGCTTACCGGAAACTGGCCCGCAAGTATCATCCCGACATAAACAAGAGTAAGGATGCGGAACAAAAGTTCAAAGAAGTAGGAGAAGCCTACGAAGTTCTTAAGGATCCTGAAAAAAGGAAAAAATACGATGAATTAGGCGCCAATTGGCAAGCTGGAGAGGATTTTCGTCCACCTCCGGGATGGGACTTTAGTAATTTCGGTACAAAAACAAAAACTCAAGGAACCGGAGGGTTCGACTTCAATATTTTCGGAGACAACGGTGCGGGACATACCGGATTTAGCGATTTCTTTGAATCTATTTTTGGCGGCGGCTTTGATCTCTTTGGCGGCGGCAGATCCAAGAGTCAAAGAAGAAGCCAACAAAAAGGAAAAGACAGTGAAGCTAAACTTACCATCTCGTTAGAAGAGGCATATAAAGGCGGACGAAAAACTATAACAATTCAAACTACTGAGACCGATCAATCGGGAAGACCGAGGCGGTCTAGTAAAAATATCGATGTAAAAATACCGCCCGGCATTACCTCCGGCAAAAAGTTACGATTAGAAGGGCAAGGAGCTAAAGGGGCGGGAGGCGGTCCTTCCGGAGATCTCTATCTTTTAATAGATATTGCACCGCATCCTGTTTTTACTAGTAAGGATGCAGACATAGAAACGACAGTTAACGTGACCCCGTCTCAAGCTGCTTTAGGAGCAAAAATCGCTATTCCCCTCATTGATGGAAAGGCAAACATTACGATTCCGCCAGGGACACAAAGCGGAAGAAGATTCCGTTTAAAAGGAAAAGGCCTTAATAAAGGTAAAAATCTGCGGGGTGATTTATACGCAATAATACAGGTACAAGTTCCGAAAACATTGTCACCCCGGGAACGTGAATTGTATGAAGAATTAGCAAAGGTACCGAAAAATCATTAATCCGTTTTACGGGATATTGATTTCTCAAGATCGTAAACTCTGCCAAGAATATCCCGGGCTTCTCGGGTTACGCGAAGAACATTATCAAGGTCCTTCATATATTTTTTATTACTTCTACCCTCAATCTGACCAAGGTTCGATAGTGTATCGTATCGCCCGCCTATTTCACCGTATAAGATGCCATTCAGCACTTCCTCTATAATTTTCAAATCCTTTAAAAACCGCTGTATTAGCTCTTCAGAATCCTGGCGGGCAATTTGCAGAATAGCTTCTGAACGTTTTTTCCTAACATGATCGGGAACCGATTCTGAATCGAGCGCATTCAAGGGCATTCCGATATCTCCTTCGGGACCGAATCTACCCTCCAGTAATTCGATACGTCCTTTCATTTTAAGGAGAGAATTATAAGTATCGGTGTATTCCTCCCGGTTATTCTCCTTATAAAAATCACCATCTAAAAGAAGTATCTTTAAGGGTCGATTGAACCGGGCTGGAAACACTTCGGAAAAAAAGGTTTTTGTAAATGAAAGGGAAATAGCATAACAGTTTTTGCCTTTTGGATTATTCAAGGATAACGCATCAAAGGTTTTTATCGTTTCTAAATCAAAAAGTGTTCTCATCTCTGAAAGCAGATCCTGACGTTGACGTTTAGTGTCATACTCAAGGTAAATTTTATCTAATCGTTTAGACCAAAATTGTTTGAATTGCATAAACCAATCTTCTCCCCCGCCAATTACAGCAGGACGATAATAAACATTACCTGTGGCATACCGAAGAATTGATACCCACGGAAAGGATTGATTAAATTCTCTTATATTGTTAAAGGCTTCATTAGCCCGTTTAAGCTTTTTCTGCATATCCTCCGCTAAGTCATAATTTTCTTTGCTTAATTTTTCGTTGTAGGCAAATAGAAAAATGGCATTGAGTAACTCGGAGCTGGGAGAAAACTTCATACTATGCATTATATCACCCAATTCCTGCAGCTCTTCTTTAAGTTCAAAGATAGGGCATTCCAAAGGAACAGATTCTTCTAACGGCATGAACCTTGATTCAATTTTAGAGAAAGGGAAAGACGCAAACCCAAATAGGGCTTGAAGAAAACGAGCGTTTCTATACATCTTTTTTTTAAGCCTTCCCGGATACTGCTCCAATAAGTCTCTGAGATTTCCTTCCATTATTCTCTTAATATCACGATTTTTAAGATCAGGATTAGCTTCAGCAATTTTATAGGGGTTTGTTGCCATAAAAAGTTCTCGATTATAGGTTTCATCTTCCATGCCTGATAAAAAAGCTGTAAATTCCGGAAAATCAGAACCCATTATTCTATTTAAAGGATCCAAAAAAAATCGTGATGCTTTCCCTAAAATTTGAATTTTTTCTCCAAAGGTCGATGTGAAGACATTTTGTGATATATTTACCATGTTAGGAATTTTTGATTGGATATCTTTTCCGATTTTTTTTAAGATAAAATCCTCCATTACCGTTTCCCGGTCCCGCCCTGAAATGATAGAACGTAAAAAAAGGATAATCTTTTGAAAAAATGAAAGAGTCCTGTATTTTTCTTTTAAATCAACACCAGGTTCTTCAGGAGCCTCGGTATAGATAGGTTCGTCTGAAGCTGTATATTCTTGTGACAACCGGACAAGCATCTCTCTTCTTTCATTAGTAGAAAGCTGAGAAACCAGTGTGTCAAAAACGGAAGGATTATTCATCAATATAATTCTAGCTTTTATATTCCTCCAGGTCAAGGAAAAACCACTTCCCTCGGCAATTCTATATTTGCAATTAAGAATTGCCTTCTATCACACTCAAAATTCTGTTGTCTTGACAAAAATTTTCTTATAGAGGAGTGTGATGTCCAAGGAGAAAATGATGGAAAATCGAGTAACCATTTTTGATACCACCTTACGGGATGGAACACAGGGAGCTGAAATCAGTTTTTCACCAACTGACAAGATAAAGATTGCTCATGCTTTAGATGATATTTCGGTGGATTATATTGAAGGCGGATTTCCTCTTTCTAATGAACGGGAAGCAAGATTTTTCAAAGCTGCTGCTTCTGAATCTTTTAGATCAGCTAAAATTACAGCATTCGGTTCTACTCGAAAACCAGGCGGGGACGCGAAAATCGACGGGCACATAAAGGCTCTTTTGGAAGCAGAGACTCCAGCGGTAACAGTGGTTGGTAAAACTTGGACAAAACATGTTTCAGTAGTACTGAAAACAGATTTAGAAGAAAACCTCCGTATGATACACGACTCTATTGCTTATTTAGTGAAAAACGGCAGAGAAGTAATATTCGATTTAGAGCATTTTTTTGACGGGTTTAAAGATGATCCGGAATATGCTCATAATGTCTTGCGGGCAGGCACAGAAGCAGGAGCTTCCTATCTTGTATTATGTGATACCAATGGCGGGACTCTTCCCACTGAAGTGCAAAAGATAATGGGAGAATTAACAGGACCTAATTATGCCCCTTTAGGAGTACATTTTCATAATGACGCAGGAATGGCGGCGGCAAATTCCCTGATTGGGGTAGAAATGGGAGCGATGCAGATTCAGGGAACCATCAACGGCTGGGGAGAACGATGCGGAAATGCAAACCTCTGTACAATTATCCCCAACCTCTGCTTGAAAATGAATTACGGCGCCGATTTCTGTAAAAATCTCGATAAATTAACCAGCTTATCAAGATTTGTTGCGGAATTGGCCAATATCATACCTGATAAACGCAGCCCCTATGTCGGAGGGGCAGCCTTCAGTCATAAGGCCGGACAACATGCCGATGTAATTTCAAAAGATCCTCATCTAATGGAACACATCGACGGAAAGCTTGTAGGCAATGAGAGAAAAATACTTTTATCAGAACTGGCAGGGAAATCCACAGTTTTAAACAAACTTGCAAAGTATGGAGCCTATGATAAAAATTCCCAAGTAGTTCGAAGTCTGGTACAGATATTAAAGAAAAAGGAACAGGATGGGTATGAGTACGAAGCGGCGGAAGCTTCCTTTGATCTTCTCGTTATGAAGTCTCTGAATCGATATACACCTATGATAGAATTAAACAATTATCATTTAGAATCTTATAAAACATGGGAAACCCCCTCTAAAACCGTCGGCAGAATCTTCCTAAAATGGCAGGATAAGCAGATTATGGGAGCCGCTGTGGGAATCGGCCCGGTAGAAACACTTGATACAGCTATGCGTGATGCCTTGGAACCGCATTATAAATTCATCAAGAATATTGGACTTACCGATTACCGGGTCCGTGTGTTGAATGCAGAAAGAAAAGGCGCGGCTTCTAAGGTGCGTGTTTTCATCAGTTTTACAGACCACAAGGAAAGAACTTGGGATACCGTCGGAGTTAACGAGAATATCGTTGAAGCATCCTGGGAAGCTCTTACTGACGGGTTGGAGTATTATTTCAATAGCTGGGTAGAGTAAGTTTAAACCCAATTATACGGTGGCTCTTCCAGCAGCCTCAGGAAGACTCATTACAGAAACCTCACCCCGGGCAAGATATTTGATTCCTTCTACAGCTGCTCTGGCTGCGGAGGTTGTAGTCGTATACGGAATCTTGCGATTGAGTGACTCTATTCTGATGTAATCATCATCCTGCTGTGTATACCGTCCTTTCGGTGTGTTTATCACCAGATCTATTCTGCCGTGCTTCATATGATCCAAGAGATTCGGGTGACCTTCATGCACCTTTAATATCACTTCCGCGAAAACACCATTTTCGTAGAGAAATTGCGCGGTTCCCCGTGTTGCGGAAATGGAAAATCCCATTGATTTCAATTCCTTAACTATTGGTAGAATGGTTTCTTTATCGTAATCATTGACAGAAACAAACACTCTTCCCTTTATGGGGAGCCTGGTACCTGCTGCCGCTTGTGCTTTCGCAAAGGCCTCACCGAAAGAGGAACCGATACCGATAACTTCACCGGTGGAACGCATTTCGGGCCCTAGTACCGGATCAACATCCCGAAATCGGTCAAAGGAAAACATCGCTTCTTTAACAGCCCACCCGGTAATACAATAACCTTCCCCTACTCCGGCAATCCCGGTTTCATCATCGTTTATGAGTCCTTGATCTTTGAGATTTTCGTCTTCCCAAATCCTAACGACCGATTCAACCAAATTTACACCGGAAGCTTTTGAAATGAAAGGAATTGTTCTTGAGGCCCGGGGATTTACCTCAAGAATGTAAAGTTCCCCATTTTTTACCGCAAACTGTATATTCAGAAAACCTTTAACCCCTATTTCACGAGCTATCCGCGCAGCAGCGTGTTTCATTTGATCCGCCATTTCAGGCTGACTAATGTAAGCGGGAAAAACACATGCGGAATCTCCTGAATGCACTCCTGCAGCTTCTATGTGCTGCATGATACCGGCAATATATACATTACTTCCATCAGAAAGGGCATCTACATCATATTCATAAGCATCTTCTAGAAATTGATCCACCAAAACAGGTTTATCGGGGGAGATGCTTATACCATGCCCGAGAAAAACCTTTAATTCTTCCGGGTTGTAGGCAATCATCATACTCCTGCCCCCTAAAACAAATGAGGGTCTTAAAAGTACAGGGTAACCAATATCTAAAGCAGTATTCTCAACTTCTGTAACCGTTCCGGCCATTCTGTTGTCAGGCTGCCTTAATCCTAGCTTTTTAAGCAATAGAGAAAATAATCCGCGGTCTTCAGTATCCTGGATGCTTTTTACAGAGGTTCCTATTACGTTTGCTCCCCATTTTTCTAATCTCTCCGCCATGTTTAACGGTGTTTGTCCACCCAGTTGTACGATGACATCCCGGACATTTTCTTTTTCCATTACCGACATCACATCTTCGTCCGTCAACGGTTCGATATAAAGTCGATCGGCAACATTGAAATCGGTAGAAACGGTTTCCGGATTTGAATTTATAAGGATTGTTTTTACCCCCAATTTCCGATAAGCCATAGAGGACAATGTACAGCATGTATCAAATTCCAGCCCCTGCCCTATCCTGTTGGGTCCGCTGGCCAAAATAACTACGGCTTTGCCTTCTACCGGCTTCCCTTCATCGATTTCTCCATAGGAGGAGTAAAAATAGGGTGTTGCCGCCTGAAACTCACCGGCACAGGTATCAACAAAGTGATACACAGCATTTATATTTTTTGTCTTTCGCATAGATCTGATACTTTCTACTTCAGCTCCTGTTAGAGAAGCTATGTATGAATCAGTGAGCCCCATTCTTTTTGCATCGAGTAGTTTTTCAGGAGAGACTCCCTCTGACTGTATTGATTTTTCAAGATCTGCCTGCTTCTTTAGATAATAAAGAAACCATCTATCATAGCCGGTTACCTGTCCTATGTCGGCTATTGCTTCTACCCCATATCTTTTTATTTTCGTAAAGGCCGCTAAAATTCTCCTTGGATGAAGTGTAGCGAGTATCTGATCTATCTCGGAATCCGGCATAATGAGTTCGGTGATTCCAGGATAACCTATTTCCACGGCTCGGAACGCTTTATTCATGGCCTCCAAAAAAGTTCGTCCTATTGCCAGAGATTCTCCAACCGATTTCATTTGGGTACCTAACTGAGTATAACCGGTGGGAAACTTTTCAAATTCAAATCTCGGAACCTTCACAGCGACATAATCTAACGCCGGTTCGAAGCACGATACAGTTTTCCCTGTTATATCGTTTATGATTTCATCAAGGGTAAAACCCACAGCTAACCGCGCGGAACACCGCGCTATAGGAAAACCAGTAGCCTTACTGGCTAGAGCTGAGGAACGGGATACACGGGGATTCATTTCGATTACTACCATACGTCCATCTTCGGGATTTACAGCAAATTGTACATTTGACCCGCCGCAATCGACTCCTATGGCTCGTAATATTTCTATACCGGCAGTTCTCATCCTCTGATATTCGGTATCGGATAATGTCTGAATTGGTGCCACAGTTATACTGTCGCCGGTATGAACCCCCATAGGATCTATGTTTTCGATGGAACAAACGATTACAGCATTGTCAGCTTGGTCTCGCATGACTTCCAGTTCAAATTCCTTCCAACCGATAAGAGATTCTTCCACCAGCGCTTGATGAACTGGGCTTTCAGCCAATGCACGGTTAATCATATATATAAAATCGTCAATAGTTTGTGCAATACTTCCGCCTCTGCCGCCCAGGGTAAAGCTGGGACGAATAATTACAGGAAGACCTGATTCATCCACAAAAGCTTTGGCTTCCGTGATATTTCTTACTAAAGCTGATTTGGGACTCTCTAAACCTATATCGGCAATAATCTCTTTAAAACGGCCGCGGTCTTCCGCTTTATTGATGGATTCGATGTTTGCACCGATAACCTCCACGCCGTGCTTACCCAAAACCCCTTCCCGGGCCAGTTCTATGGCAAGGTTCAGACCTGTTTGTCCGCCCATAGTGGGAATAATAGCATCCGGTTTCTCTTTCTTGATTATTGCATCGAGATAAGGCACCTCCAGCGGTTCAACGTATATCGCGTCTGCGATACCGGGGGTGGTCATAACTGTAGCAGGATTGGGATTAACCAGAATTACTCGGTATCCTTCTTCCTTAAGGGCTCTGACAGCCTGGTTTCCTGAATAATCAAATTCGCAGGCTTGTCCAATGATTATAGGTCCTGATCCTATGATCAGAATACTTTTAAGGTCGGTTCTTGCGGGCATGATGCCTCCTGATAAATCAACTTTCCGCCGATTTAGGTAAAGCCAATTCCAAAAAGGAATCGAATATCCAACTTGAGTCTCTGGGACCAGGTGCTGCTTCCGGATGAAACTGGGCACTTTTAATATTAAGAGTAGGATTAAAGATTCCCTCAACGGTATTATCATTGGCATTTCTAAACCAGACTTCTGTTCCGGCAGGGAGTTTGTCCTCCATAATTGAAAAACCATGGTTTTGAGAGGTAACAAACACCTTTTTGGTATACTCATCCCTCACAGGATGATTGGCGCCATGGTGTCCAAATTTCATTTTGAATGCCTCGCACCCAAGAGCTAACCCCAAGAGCTGGTGTCCCAAGCAAATCCCCGCCATGGGAATTTGACCTATCAAACTCCGTATTGTTTCAACTTGGGAATATAATTCTCTCGGATCTCCAGGACCATTAGATATAAGAAGAATATCAGGTTTATCTGATAACAATTCTTTCGGACCTGTTCCGCTTGGGTACACCGCAACTTTACAGTGGCGATTAATTAGTTCTCTTAAAATATTGGCCTTTGTTCCGCAGTCTAAAAGAGCAACATACGGTTCTCCATCAGAATTAAAAACTTTTTTTCCGGAAGTACCAACGTCCCCTATAAGATTTCTTCCTTCCATAGAAGGGAACCATTTTATATAAGAAATGGCTTTTTCTATGTCGTTATCATCTAGATCTCCGGAAATCAGCAATCCGTTCGGACTACCGCCTTCCCGGATCTTTAATGTTAGAGCCCGGGTATCTATTCCTGATATCCCGGGGGTATTATTCATTTTAAGAAAATCGTTAAGACTTTCACGTCCTTCGGGAACCGGACCGTCATAATATTCTCTAACAACAAAACCGGATGCCTTAACCCCGGAACGTTTTGAACTATTCTCAGGTCCTATTTCACTCCATTCATTGCGGTCTCCGTAATTTCCGATGTGCGGATAAGTCATGACAACGATTTGTCCCGTATATGACGGATCAGTTAAAACTTCGTGATATCCCGACATGGCGGTATTAAAAACCACCTCTCCTGCAGATTTATCGATAAGTATTTCTCTTGTAAGTTCATCCGCGGTTACGGCAGGAGCTCCAAAACTTTTCCCTCTGAATACCGTACCATCAGATAATATTAAGTAACATGTATTATTCATAGATGATTCCCTTTAAAAAAAGCCGGCTGCGGGCCGGCTCTTTACGATGTCAGCGATTAAGTAAAATGCATGTATATCCTCAAAGAATGATAATGATTATTCCAAATCCTTTTGCTCTTTAGTCCCTAGGGGAATCGAACCCCTATTTGAAGAATGAGAATCTCCTGTCCTAGCCGTTAGACGAAGGGACCATCAGCTTCCCGGGGAGGATTTGAACCCCCACAAGCAGATCCAGAATCTGCGGTGCTACCATTACACCACCGGGAAATCTGGCGAAACGATACTAAATAGATGGTGAAAAGTCAAGTCCTGCCTAATCCTTGTGTCCTGCTGAATCCTTGTAATCATTGCGATAGAGGAGTTCAACCCAATGTATTTTTACTGGTGATTCAGAAGTAACAGTTACCGTATTAAACCCATGATGGATAATGCTGGGATCTGCCTTAAAAAAATGCATTTCTCTTGGTATGGGATCTTTAATCGGTATTGGCCGGCTCCGGGTTACTTTATTACCGTTTAATCTAACCTGGAGCTTAGAGCCTTTATCAATTTCGGTTCCTATCATGATATACCAATTGAGCTTGTCTTCAATCCTTCCAATATGTATTCTAAAATCTTTGAATACATTCTCCTGCACCTCTGTAGGGAGCATATACCCTTTTGGTGTTCCGGGTATCCATACATCGGTAAAAGTTACAGGATGTCTTCTGTCTTTACCGGAAAGAGTTTCCAGATTTCCTACTTCCTGAAGCAGTTGCCGATATTCTTCATCATTTTCCATGGAAGTTTCTGAATCCATGTAATTAAATAGGTAAATGGAATCCGCGCCTCTTGATAACAGAGAAGAAGCTGCTCCTCTGACTGTTTCTAAATTGTTTTTCTGAAGGGGGGTATAAGAAGGATATGGTCTAATTAATAATTCGAGTCCCGCCGAAATGGAAACGGAGGTGCCGTTCAACAGGTAGCGCCATATTTCCATGGGCATATCGGTTTCAATTGACCACCAGAATGGTGTTATTACTATTGAATCTATTAAACCATCCTTCGCCCACCGGGGAACATCGAACCCTAGTCCCAAGGCGGTATCCGGGTGTGACGGAACTCTTACGGAAAGTTTTAACGTATGGTCTCTATGGGATTCTTTTTGAGTCAAAGCATCCTTTACATCTTCTACAAATCGGTTTAGTTGGCTCTTACCAATTTCTTCATAACCCGGTGCAAAATGATACCCAAAACGCATCCAGTCTAATTCTAAACCATCGAAATTGTAACGATTTATTATTTCTTTGATGATTCCTAACTGATAATCTCTAACTTCCTGGTGACGGTAATCCAATGCCCGGTCTGTCCAATCAGTAAATGTATAGTTTATTCGGCGGTATTCCGGATGCTCCTTCCAAAAAGCGGAATGCATAAAAGATCTTTCATCATCTACATCGTGTACGTCATTCATCCGTACTGATATCCACGGAGTAATACCTTTCTCCCTGCAGCGATCAATCCATACGGAATACGGATCAATTCCCCGGGCAGCCAAATCCCAAGCTGCATGAACCCATCTTCGTGAACGTTTTCTTTTTTCCGGAGGCAGAGATGCGAAAAGCTGCTGATCATCAGGTCCATCCGGATTATATCCTTCCCAAACGGGAGAACCTGCTTCGGAATTGTAGGAAGTAGACATAGAATTTACACAGAGAAGAAGATCCTTAATTTGAGTGTCAGCATACTGGTCAACCCAGACGATAAGGTCCTCTATTGAGATTCGTCTATCACCCCGGGTGGAAAAAAAATGGCTGTTGTCTTCATTCAAACGGATTCCGGACATCTATTCACCATAATATTCTATTAGAGTATCAATTTTGTAATTCTTAAGGATTTTATTATAATTTAAGAAGGGTAAGCCGATTACTGCAAATAACCCTGCAACCTCAGACCCCGTGGATTCAATGATATCGATTGTTGCCTTTAATGTTCCCCCTGTCGCAATAAGGTCGTCCACTACGAGGATTTTTCTTTGTTCTTTTAAATCATCCTTTTTTATTTCAACGGAGTCTTCGCCGTATTCCAATAAATATTTTTGCTTGTATGTTTCTCCCGGAAGCTTCCCCTTTTTTCTTACCAATATTAAAGGCAGTCCCATTTTATAGGCGAAGGGCGCGGCAAATAAAAACCCCCTTGAATCTATTGCTGCAACAGCTTCAATGTTTCTTTGTTTGTACAAATCAATCATTCGGTCAATGCAATAGGAGAAAGCTTTAGGATCACTGACGATTCCAGTTATATCGTAAAAGAGGATCCCTGTTTTGGGGAAATCGGGAACTTTTCGTATTGCTTCATCTAGATTAAAACTATTGTCCATTCCTTACCTCCTGGATGAAAACAGTATAAAAAGAGTTCCGTTATTTGTCTATGTTGTTCATGTGCCGGGGCTTCTAAAATGAAGATTGATGAATTACAATTAGAAACAGGAGAACTATGAAAACGATTATCCCTATAGTCAGCGGAAAAGGCGGTGTCGGCAAAACAATTCTCAGTGCGAATTTAGGAGTAACCTTAGCAAAAGCAGGAAAGACTGTTATAGTTATCGATCTTGATCTCGGCGGCAGTAACCTTCATACATGCCTTGGTGTCCGCAACAGATATCCCGGAATCGGCAATTATATCTTTCAAAAGGATAATATATTCGAATCCCTTATCCTCCCAACAGAACAGCAGCGTTTATTTTTTATTCCGGGTGATTCCCTTATACCGGGAACTGCCAATCTTCCCTATTTTAGAAAATTAAAACTTTTAAAGGCCATCACCGATCTTGTAGCAGACTATGTAATTTTAGACTTAGGCTCAGGGTCAACCTTTAACACTATCGATTTTTCTCTTTCCTCCTCCTCACCTGTTGTTGTTATAACTCCGGAGACCACATCAATCCTTAATGCCTATTCCTTTGTTAAATCCTCTCTATTTAGACTGATCTACAGAAGTTTTCCGCCTTCCAGCCGGGAAAGGGAGATTGTACAGGAATTTA
This sequence comes from uncultured Spirochaetales bacterium, assembly GCA_964618265.1. Lineage (GTDB taxonomy): Bacteria > Spirochaetota > Spirochaetia > CAYLLE01 > CAYLLE01 > CAYLLE01. The sequence continues at coordinate 79,551 of CAZUAE010000002.1, forward strand.
TTACTGAAAAAATGGAAGGAACGGAAGATTCAATGGCGACCCTTTCAAATGCCTTGGAAGATTACAGCCGGGAGGCATCCCAAAAAATAGAAGGTCAGTTAAAGAGTTTCCTTCCCCGTATTGTATTGAACGAAGGGAGAGGGACTAAAGATATAGAAGTTGGCGCAAAACTCCGTCGCATTGTACGTAAAAATCTTAAAATTGAAGTTGAGTATATCGGGTATCTTAAGTACGATCCTCTTGTTCCCCGATCCTTAATCCACCGAAAACCGGTTACACTCATTGATCCCGGATGCCCCTATAGTGTTTCTGTATTCAACCTCGCTTCCAGGATTATTTCAAAACCGGTACCGAAAACTCCGGCGTTATTCGAAGAAAATGAAGATCTCCTCTCGTTAGCAGAGGAAATACAGTGAAGATAAAAACGCAGCAAACAGCCCGTCTTTATGGATAAGGATGTCTAAGATTTTTGATACGGGAATATGCCTTAATGGTTAGTGGATCTCGATCACCACGTTTGAAATACCAATATCCCACCCCTGCAATCATAGCGGCGTTATCGGTACAAAATTTCATGGGAGGAAATGTTGCGTCGATATCAGACATACCCAACTTCTCCGGTTGCTTCATCGCATCCCGCAGGTAAGAATTAGCTGCAACACCGCCGCCGAATACAATTTTTTTTATACCTGTATCGTTTACAGCCCGGATTAATCGCTTTAATATCATATCAATAGCTGTTTTCTGAAATGAAGCAGCAATATTTCGGTCGTTTATTTCTTTTCCTTCATTTTTAAATTGATCAAGCTGATTTATCACTGCTGTTTTCAAACCCGAATAGGATAGATCATAAATGTGGTGCCCCTTGTGCAGTGAAGGATCAGGAAAAGCAAAGGCCTCCGGGTCACCGGATTTTGCCAGTTTATCAATTACGACACCGCCCGGATATCCTAATCCATAAAATTTTGCAACCTTATCGAAGGCCTCCCCGCACGCATCGTCAACGGTAGTACCCAGCACTTCAAAATCATCGAATCCTCGAACAATCCCAATGATGGTATGACCGCCTGAAATGAGTACGCCTAGGTGGGGATACGGTATTTCTTCCGCGAGATGGGGAGCGTAAAGATGTGCTTTTATGTGATCCACCCCAAGGAGGGGAATATTTGATGTAAGAGAAAGTGCTTTGGCAAAAGATAGGCCGACTATAAGTGAACCAAGAAGACCGGGACGGTTTGTTACCGCTATTCCCTGTATATCCTGGATTGCAAGTCCTGCTTCGGATATCGCTCTTCTGTATACATCCAAAATCCACTCGGTGTGTTTTCTGGAAGCAATCTCCGGAACAACTCCTTGATAAGGCTTATGGTATTCTATCTGGGTGGCAACTACATGAGATAGAATTCTTTTCCCCTCTTGTACCACTGCAACTGAACATTCATCGCACGATGATTCAATTCCCAATATTTTCAATTATATTCCCCTACTTTAGTTATAATTTCCGATAGAGGTACCACATTATCTCTAATATCTTGTTTTACCAATACCTTTTCTAAAATCCGAGGCAAATCAGTACTCCATACATGCCCAATAAGAACTGCCCACCCCTTTTCACGAGCAACTGATAATCCCTTACGTATTTCTTCTTCCATGGATTGCGAATCCTGATGATTATCGATAAAAACGGTGCGTTCAATATACGGCACATGATATTTTTGTGCAAATTCTTTAGAGACAGTTTTGGCTGTCGTCCTAGAGTCAAGAAAGAAAATATCTTTATCAGAAATTGCTTTAAAAAAAAGGTCCATTGTTCGTTTATCGGCAGTTGCGGCTGACCCCATGTGATTGTTGATGCCCTTAGCACCGGATATGGATTTTAAATTATTCTCGATAGTTTCCAATAGTTCGTGTTCCTGCATCTTTCGTGTAATTCCACCGGGACCTATATCATTGCCGTTTTCCGCTTCCATAGGAAAATGGAGCATAACCTCTTTGCCGGATCTTTCGATACGTTTTACCGCGGCTTCTGAATATGTTAATCCAGGCAGTACTGCAATAGTTAAATCCAAGTCAAGTTTCAGGAATAGTTCTAACTGATGCATATTGTAACCTGCATCATCAATTACCACAGAAACGAAAAAATCTCTTTTTTGCTTTTGTTCATCCGGTGGAAATACCGTTCCATTCTGCTTATGAATTGGGGAATCAATATCCGGTTCCGGTTTATGTTTTTCTTTTATATCTTCTGTATACCCATTAGAAAAATCATTATCCTGAGTCTGAATTTGAGTATTAGAATCAGTATTTTTGGGAAGGAGAATAATAATAATGGTAAGGGAGATAAGTATAAGCATAAGAAGCAAAACCACCCTATGTATTTTTTTATGGGGGGATTTTACTTTTCTTGTTCTATTTTTTTCCGCGGCCATTGGGAATGTAGAGTATCATAAAAAACAAATTAAGGGAAAAGCCTGGAGTAATTCTCATTTTATACCTTTAGGCAACAGAAAGAGGAATTATTTTAAAAGAAAAGCCGTAAAATAATCTAATAAAATGAGAATTCCCCCTTCTATATTAGTAAGAAGGCAATTCTAAATTTACCATTTAGAATTGCTGAAAAGCCTGGTTCATAGTAATTCAGCTGTAAATATATTCTTTTATTTCACCGGCATGTTTTTTCAATTTCCGAATAGCACGCATTTCAATTTGCCGGACAGTTTCAGGAGATATACCCATCTCATCACTTATCCGTTTTAACGTATATTTCTTACCTCCCTCTATAGCGTATCGGTAGAGGAGTATCTTCCTTTCCCGATCCATAAGATGGCGTAGAAAATGAAGGGTTTCATCCTGCATAGATTTCTGCATAAACTCGGTATCCGGAGAATATGAATAATCTTCAAAAATATCATGAAGAGTTCCGGAATCATCGTTTATTTCAGTGTCCAAAGAAACAGGATTAAAGGATATATTAATTATTTCTAATACCTCATCCGTATCCATACCAACATACTCTGCCAATTCTTCAATTGACGGTTTCTTCATATCTCGCTGATTCAATGTTATAAAGGCCTTTTGTATCTTTCTTAACATTTCTTCTTTACGGTGGGGTAAACGTATCGGTCTCCGTTTGTTCGATAACGATCTAGAGATAGATTGTTTTATCCACCAAGACGCATAGGTACTGAACCGGACATTCTTTCTGTAATCATACTTCGAAGCAGCTTTTATTAATCCGATATTTCCCTCCTGAATGAGATCTAGAAATGCTACATCTTCATTCATGTAGGCCTTAGCTATTTTTACAACTAAACGAAGATTAGCTTCTACCAGCCTCTCCTTAGCTTTTAAATCCCCTTTCATAATTCTTCTTGATAATTCTCGTTCTTCTTCGAAGTTTAACAGGGGTGACTTTTTTATCTGGGAGAAATACATTTTTAATGCATCATCATATTTTTTCTTGGTTTTTGGTCTTTCCATAATGAACCTCCCCATTCATGATTGTTATAGCAAGAATCATACCAAATACCCATCAATTTATTATGATGATTTTATTCTATACAATATAAAGAAATATTTAATGTCTTATTAAAGCAGTATTATTTTTTCAGGATTGTTGTATAATTTTTTATACAGAGAAGAGTTTTTCATTACAATTATTACCACATTAGCAAGTTTCAGCGTCCACCTTTTCATCAGCTGGTTCTACTGATAAGCTTTGACAATCATTTCCGAGATGCCTAGTTGTGTATTCTTTGATATTGTTTTTGCATATTGATGATACAGAAGATCTTCAAAATAATCGTTACTTCCCTTACCTCCGAGGAGATTCGTCTTTTTTACTGTCTTCCTCATGGAATCAAGCATTTGTTTAATCAAAAGGGATTCAAATTCCGACGCTGCTTCCTTAACATCATTTGTATTGGATATTCGGCTTTCTTTATACTCTGGAATATTTCCTGTTGAATTATTGAGAAAGGTTAGATCCGTTATATCCATCTACGTTACCTCTTAAGATTATTGGCGATACCTAACATAGTATCGGAAGTCTGTATTGCCTTTGAATTAAGCTCATATGCCCGCTGTGCCACAATCATATTAACCATTTCCTTTACAACAGCAACATTAGACATCTCCAAAAATTTATGAAGTGTCCTTCCCATTCCGTCAAAACTTGGTCTGCCTCCGATAGGATCACCTGAAGCTGAAGTCGTTTTGAATATATTTTCTCCAATCGCCTTGAGACCTGCGGGATTCACAAACCGGTATAGTTCCAACTGACCCACCTGAATTGGTTCATCATTACCCGGCATCTTAACAGTTACTCGTCCATCCTGAGAAATTGAAACAGTATCCCGAAGAAAACCTTCCGGAAGAATGACGTCAGGCATGAGTCTATATCCGTCGGAAGTTACAAATTGTCCATTTGAATCAATTTTAAAAGATCCGTCTCGGGTATAACCATAACTTCCGTCGTATAAAAGAACTCGATAAAAACCTTCCCCTTCTATAGCTACATCAGAAACATTATCTGTGGCCTGAAGTGATCCCTGTGTATGTATTTTTTGGGTAGAACCAACTTTAACCCCGTGGCCCATCTGTACCCCTGCTGGAACAAGGGTCACCTCCGTTGCTGGAGTTCCGGCAGTTTTTAAAGTCTGATAGATAAGATCTTTAAACTCGGGCCTATTTTTCTTATAACCTACGGTGTTCACATTTGAAAGGTTGTTTGAAATGGTATCGATGTTGTACTGCTGACCAATCATCCCGGTTGCTGCTGTCCATAATGATCTCATCATATCTTTTTATCTCCCTTATACCTTCATCGTTTCGTTTATCAGCCTGCCGGCTAAACTATCCTGGGTCTGAATTACCTTTTGATTTGCCTCGTATGTCCGGTTTACTTCAATCATTTTAACCATTTCTTGCACAGGATTTACATTTGCTCCCTCTAGAAAGCCTTGATGAATCTTTGGTCTATTTTCACCTTCCGCGCTGAAGGCATCACCGGAATATTCTGTTGAACGCCACAGGGAATCCCCCTGCTTTTTCAAATACCGAGTCCGTTTGAAGTCCGTCAACTTCAATCGGTCAAGTAATTCCGCTTGCTCCCAATCATTTTCTAAAGATGAGACAAGCCGGGCGGGGTCCTCTGCATATAAAGGGTTTATAAATATCTTCCCATCCTGATCAATTTTAAAATTGTTTTCCTTTAGCTGGATAGTACCCTTCTCTCCCAGTACGGGGTATCCTTGGCTGGTAACTAAAATGCCATTGGGATCCAACGTGAATTCTCCGTTTCGGGTGTATCTCTCCCCGTAAGGAGTCATAACCGCGAAAAAACCTTTCCCTTCAAGGGCTAAATCAAAATCGTTTTCTGTGATTTTCAAGGAACCTTGACTAAACTGTGTATACACCTCATTGGTTTCCACGCCTGTACCAAGTTTTCCCACAACAGGAGCTAAATCAACAGAACCAAAGGGAAATTTTTTTACACCGTTATCGTTCATCCTTCTTAAGAGTAATTCGGGAAACGCCTTTTGCAGTGTTACATCTTTTTTATAGCCCGTTGTATCCACATTCGCGAGATTATTGGATATTACATCAAGCCTGTTCATTTGAGCAAGCATTCCACTCGCTCCGGTGTATATTCCTCTTATCATCAAATGCCTCCTGCGGCTTTGTCACTCTCTTCTATTATCGGTTACGGGTATAAACAATTTAGGAGATATAAATTGATTGTGATTGTTTTTCAACTGCCTTTTTACTCATGTCATGCCTGGAATTCTCATTTTATTCGATTGGGTTACGGATTTTCTTTTAAAATCATGCCTCTTTCTGCCTACAGGTATAAAATGAGAATTCCTCTTAAGTGTTCATTTAATCTTGAATTTAACCATGTTTTAGGTGTATGTTTTAAATCCGACGCCAGGATAGCTCAGTCGGCAGAGCGGCTCACTCGTAATGAGCAGGTCCGGGGTTCGAATCCCCGTCCTGGCTATTCACATTTCCTTTTACGGCTTTTCGTGAGAATCATGCCTCTTTCTGCCTAAAGGTATAAAATGAGAATTCCTCTTTCTATCTGTCCGTCACTATACAAATGATATATTATTCGATACCCTGTCTGAAGGATTTATAGGACCATAACTATGAAACTATAATTTGAAAGGTTATTTATGTCGAATCAACAGGAAAAACAAAAACCTCAATTGGGGATGATCAGAAAGTTAAAAAATCTACCGGAGCTTACGCTACCCCCTGAATATGAGTTGAGGCATTATGAACCTGGCGATGAAAGTGCGTGGAAAAGGATAATATCCGCATCTTTTAAGAAGGAAGATATTGATTTCCAGAAGATGATGAGAACAGATTATCCATACCGGCCCGAAAGAATCCTCTTCATTACCCGTAACAATATACCGGTGGCAACAGCTTCGGCATGGTATCGGCCAAAATGGGGAAAAAACTCGGGATATCTTCATATGGTAGGAGTACTGCCGGATCATTCAGGTAAGAAACTGGGCTTCATGGTGAGTCTCGCCGCTCTTTATCACATGATGCGGGAAGGCAAAAAAGAAGCTGTGCTTCATACCGATGATTTTCGTATACCCGCTTTGAAGACTTATCTCAAATTGGGTTTCAGTCCTCTTCTCTTTCACGAGAATCACCGCGAACGATGGCCTAAAATCTTCGATAAAATTGGAAAACCTGGATTAAAAGATGAGTTCTCCGATCTATTATCCGGACCTTTATTTGAACCGATGGAGGAAAAACCTGATTCCGATTCTCCCGATAAATACCGGTTCTGTCATAAATGGTATACGGAACGTCCCCATAAACTTGGAACGGGGAATACAGATTCCTTAGGAGATGAGTCGCTCTATAAACCCTCCCTTTTAGGAACTGCCAGGGTAAAACCGGAGACAATTGAAGCTGCGGCAAAGGCTTCTCTAAAGCTGATATACACCGCAGGGACAGCCGGTATACGGGAAGGAAGCAGAATTATCTTTTATATGGGAGGTCAACGGCCTTTGGTTGGAGGAATACAGGATATATCTATAGAGGATAATTTCGATATGATTTTTAATCGCATCAAATTGGAACCTGTACATGTCCAAGGACCATCTTCTGTAGACCTGGAAGTTTCTGATAAAACGGCGAAACAGGTGGTAGTAAGCCTTAAAAAAGGCAATTTAAAGAAGGGAGACACAATAATAGTTGATGCCGGTCCTGATTCAGGATTTCCATGGACCCCCTTGGCTGGAAGGTACGAAATAAAGGTGATTTTTGATACCGGTGATAATATTCCTCAGAGACGTTTGCCGGAACCATTAGTTATAGAGGTTTTACCAACGCAAGAAGATCACCTTGAAACAACTGTTAGCTGCACACATGGCACCACAGAAAGCCTTAAAGTTCACACTACTCTTCGTGATAAGTTTGATAACCGTGTACCGTTGGATGGCACGGTAGAACTGTCATCGGGTGACAGAAAAAAGTCTGTACCAATGAAAAATGGATTGTGTGAAACATTTTGGAAAAATGAGAATTTAACTTCGTTTAATATTCAAGCGGTACACAAAGAATCTAAGTTACGCTGCTCATCCAATCCTTCCATCCCAACTAAAGGAATGAACCTATATATTGGTGACCTTCATGTTCACGATTTCATGAGCGCCGCCCATGGATACACCGATGATATTTATCGATGGGCGAAAGAAGATCGGAATTTTGATTTCGTATCCATTCCTGTTCAGTTACATGGATGGTTAGACAATGAAAAATGGACTATAGCTAAATTTATGAATGAACGTTTTTTGGATGAAGGAAATTTTGTTACCTTTCTGGCAAATGAATGGCAGCACACAGGATATGCCGATAAGGTTATACATTTTTTAGGAGGAGATCAGCCGTACTTCTGCGTAGACGATAACCGGTACAGTAATGCCGCTAAACTCTACGAAGCAGTTCGGGGAAGTGACGCCCTTATCATCAGCCATCACTGCTCGTATCCTCCTGGAAGCTGGTGCTCCCGCACCGATTTTGAGGTAATAGAAACAGATGTAGAACGCTTGGTAGAACTGTGGTCTATGCATGGCAGCTCCGAAGGTTTTGATACTCAAGACCGACCGCTCAGGAAGATGGATCCCGACAACACAGTACTAGCCGCACTTCGCAGGGGCTTACGAGTAGGTTTTGTAGGAGGATCGGATACGCATAGCGGCCGTCCGGGCGGATCAGCAAAGGAACCCTACCCTTACTGGGGAGGTATAGCCGCGGTATGGGCAAAATCTCTTACACGACGGGATTTATTCGAAGCGCTCTATGCCAGAAGGACCTATGCTTTAACAGGCGCCCGTATAGTCCTTAGAATGACTGTAAACGGAAGCCCCATGGGTTCGGAATTACCCGCAACAGATAGAGTAGATATTGCCATAGATGTTTGGGCTCCGGAAAGAATAAAATCTGTACAGATAATGAAAAACGGTATGCTGTATGATGAACATAGGGGAACCGGTAAGGAATTTCATCTTGAACGGGATGATACTGCCGGCGGAACCGCTTTTTATCATTGCAGGGTACAACAGGAGGATGGTCATCTTGCTGTATGTTCACCGGTTTGGATTGGGTAAAACTGATTTATCACTTTGAGAAGATATCGTTATATATTTCTATTATTCTATCTTTATACGCCGCAGGCGCTTCGATTCTACCCCACCCTTTCTGCATCTGCCACAATCCGTCGTATGCGGAATCATGGTAACTTCGAAGCATGTGTGGTATTTTATTATCCTGCAAAACACCTTCAATTCTACGTGCTTCAACTTCATTTTCCACGGTTAAGATCGGTTCAAATTTTTTTTCCATATATACGTTAATTTTATTTCATTCCCGGAAAAATCGGCTGAGAGTAATGGCCGATTTCCGGTAGATTTATCAAAAAAATATAGTAATTCTCACTTTGCAATTAAGAATTGCCTCTTTACTAATGTAAAGCTTGGAAGATATCTAATTATTGAAAAATGGTTGGTTTGTTTTGTATCCTTCCTATTTCCTGTGCAATTTTTTCATTATTTTTCTGAAAAAGTTCTGTAATTGCTTCTACAATGCGGTCTGCATCAACGGGTTGTCCTTTCTGGAAGGCTTTTCCCAGTATAGATACCATCTCTTCACGGGTTAAACCCGCGGATACATTTTGATTTTCCTTAGTCGGTCCAATAGCCATACTATCATCTCCCTTATTTCATTTTTTCCACCTCAATAAATGAGGTTATTCGCTTAAAATATACCTCAATGATTTCTTCAAATCAATGTTTTATTTCTATTCCTTACGTTTAGCGGAAACAAAACGCACAAAATCATTGATATTCTTAACCACGATTTTATCATTAAAAACCTCTATGCGTCTCTGAGCTGCAAAATGGTTTACCACTTTTTGGGTATCCTCCAGGGACATTCCAGCCCAATGCGCGATTCCATCAATGGTTGTTTTGAAAGTACGTTCTCCGTCATCTTCCCCGGTGGCGGGTAATTCCTCGTTAAGCATCAAAAACACATCAGCAACTTTTGATTGCGCATCCGGTAACGTAAGTATCATGAACCGTCTTTTCTGGTCATATATTCTTTTTGTGAATAATTTTAAGAGCTTAAGAGCGATTTGCGGATTACCCTTCATGAGGATTTCAAAATTTTCCCTGTTAAATTCTAGTGCTTTTACATTATCTAAAGCTATAGCATTGGCAGACCGCGGAGCTTCTTCAAGGATTGCCATTTCTCCGAATATTTCTCCCGGTTTCAAAATATCAATTGTTTTTTCAATATCCGCCATGATCTTTGATATTTGAACCCTTCCCGATTGAATCAGATAAAATGCATCTCCGGGTTCGTATTCACAAAAGATTATATCCCCAGCCTGAAAGGTAACGGCGAACCGTTCGAATACAGATAAATCCATTTCATCCTTCCTCGATGGCTTTTAAAGCCTTGTTTGTTTTTCGCTTTAACCCTTCATCGGGAGACATAGAAATTATTTTTTTATAAAAACTGGCGGCTCTTGTAGTATCATCTATATTACGATACGCCTCTCCAATGTAGAATAACGCATCAGGTAAATCCGGAATCTTAGGATATTTTTGTATTAAATTGGTATAGTGTTTTATACATTGATCATATTTTTTCATTGAAAAAAGACATCGTCCGATTTCAAATAATGATTTGACTAAATATTCTTCGCTGGGCCCTGAGGCTATTATTTCTTTTAATTCTGCTATAGCTTCGTTATATTTTTGCTGACTGAAGAGGCTTACAGCATTGTAATATTTTTTTGCAGTATCGGATAGTTCTTTTCCTTTTTTAGGTTTCGATGTAGGAGCAGATTGCTCTAAACCGGGGATGTTTGGTCCTTTGCCGGATCCGTATCTTTGCGAATATTCTTCTGCCTGTGACAAATAATTTGTTACTTTTTTTTCGTATCTACCTGTTGGGTAATAGGTAAGATAACGGTTTAACGCATATACAGCTTCTGGATATTTTTTCTTCCGGAGATAATATTCACCTATACGATACAATCCTGTTTCAGGTTCAACCTGCTCCTCTAGTGTAAGAAGATTTCTTACGCGTTTATGGATTCTTCTTAATTGGTTCGAAAACACCTGTAACATTTTCATGATGATTCTGGTTTTTTGACTAACCAAGTTTTCGAATTCCGGTACGGTAAACATCACAACCGATGAATCGGTGAGAACAATAGCATTTTCCTCTCTCTGATATTTCCCTAAGGCTGATTTTACCCCGAAAAACTCGCCTGTTTGGATATAATCGTGTATTTCTTGTCCAGTTTCGATATCAGTGGTGGTAAGGCTTACTCTCCCAGTTTTCAGGATAAAAATCCTGTCGCTTATATCTCCCTTGAAATATATAACTGAGTTAGTCTTATACGTCATCGCTTTGGGCACAGTATAACTCCATTTTTTAAAACTCTACTCTTATATACGGATAAAATCAAGATCTTTTATTATTGACATAGATGAGGCTCTTTCAAAAATACCATTTTTCAGAGTCTCAGTATTGAGCCGTTTTCAAAATTAGATAATTTTGAAAACGGCTCAGATATCTAAATATTTGCATCAATTCTAAATATGCAACTTAGAATTGACTTCTTCCTAAGATAAAAGGAGGAATTCTCATTTTATTCGCTTATTTTTATGGCTAATTATAGAAAATCATGCTGGATCTGTTGCCTGATGGAATAAAATGGTAATTCCTCAAATACTTGACTGTAATCAAAATAAAGAGTAACTCTACAAGGATGATGGATCTACACACCCATTCTACAATATCGGACGGAAGTATGACACCTGAAGACCTTATTTTGTATGCTCAGAAAAAGGGGCTGTCTTCCTTGGCACTTACAGATCATGATACTGTGGGAGGATTAGAAGAAGCTGAAACAGCAGCGTCAAAAAGTTCTATTATATTTATTCCGGGTATCGAAATCGAAATTACTTATTCCCCCGGGGTTTTTCATATTTTAGGTCTCGGTCTAAAAAAATGGCGGGAAGTTATACCGGAGAGATTATCACGTCTCAAAAAATATCGTTACACCCGCAATCAGAGAATCATCGAAAAAATGAAAAAAGCCGGTATACACATTGACTATTCCGAAGTGGAGGCTGTTTCAGGAGGTGATATTGTAGCAAGACCCCACTTTGCCCGAGTACTCGTTGATAGAGGAATTGCACGTTCAATAAAGGATGCATTTGAAAGGTTTCTTGGAACAGGTCAACCTTTTTATGAACCTATAAAGACACTCTCATTGTCCGAAGCAATACAGCTGATTCATGATGGAGGAGGCAAATCGATCCTTGCTCATCCCCAAAGTCTTTATCTGTCCAAAAAAAATTTTATTTCTTCTATAGAAAAATGGAAAGAGGCGGGACTTGATGGTATTGAGGCATACCATTCGAATTTAAAATACCGGCAGAGCATCTGGTATGAAAAAATTGCAAATGAATTAGATTTAGTTGTGACTGCAGGCTCTGATTTCCATGGAAAACATAGACCGGATCGAAAATTGGGTTATACCAGCTCTGGTATGAAGATTGAAGACCGCTTTCTAATACCTTTCATTTGAACCAAAGCAATTCTATATTTGCAATTTAGAATTGCCTTCTTACTAATATAGAAGGCGGAATTCTCATTTTATTCGGTTATTTTATTGCTAATTCTAAGAAATTACCTCGTTTTCTGCTGCCTAAAGGTATAAAATGAGAATTCCTGTTTGATCCATGTGCTTAGTTAAAGTTTCAGGTATAAATGTTTAAACTATTTCACTTTTAACCCTTGTTAGATTTTGCGCCTATTTTTACAATGGTAGGTATGGAAGCAGTTATGCGAAACCTGTTAAAAAAAATAAACCGCGGCAACATCGTGATTTTAAGATGGGTGTTAGCCCTCATACTAATAATTGGTGCTGTTACTCTATCAGCTTTATTGATCGTATATCCGCTTTGGTATGCCGCCGTACATTGGCAGCAGTACTATACTTTATTTTCATTGCTGCTGATTGGATCCGGTATATTATTTCTGGTTATTTCAAAATTCCTTAAAAAAATTAATTCTTTTAAAGGCAAAAGTATAATCAGATTCTTCATTATCATTATTCTTTTTTCTTTATTGTATGTAATAATTATTTTATTTGCAGAAGAATTTTTTATATTTGCTATAATTCTTAGCATATTATTCTTCGTTTCACTTTCACTGTTGATAGCAAACACACAAAAATGAGCGAGTCTACTAGTGATTAAATCAACTTATAATTCTTTTTATAGTTTTATTTTTTCTTTTCAAATAATACCCTCTAACCGTAGAAAAATTAAAATAATCATAACAATGCTATTACTAGTTACATTTAGAGCTTTTTGTGATTTCCCGGAAATAAAATCCATATCCCCCAGCGATACATTATTTGCGCAACTCCAGCGAGACATTTCAAGTTATTATAAGGCGGCGGAGGGGAATGGTACGGTACCCTCATTAGTTTTTTATCAGTATACTCCTCGACCAGGGGAAGATATTCTATCAATCTCAGCAAAATTATCTCTAAATTATGATACTATAGTGTCTCTTAACGATATCTCATCTATAAATGAGTCACTTAATAAAACACTAATTATTCCCAACACTCCCGGTCTTTTTATACGTCAAAAACCGGTTTCTGAATTTGATAGCTTATTATTCGCCAACAGAGATTTTTCTAAAGATAACTATTCCCCTATCACCCTCAATATAGATGGGAAAAAGGTAAAATTTCATGTGATACCGGGGGGAAAATTAAATCCCCGGGAAAGAGCCTTTTTCTTAGGAGCTTTTTTTAGAAAACCCTTATCGGGCGGACGTCTATCGTCGAAATTCGGATTACGTTTAAATCCCTTTACAGGTATTAGCAGTTTTCATCATGGATTAGATATTGTCGTTCCCACGGGTACTCCAGTAGCTGCCGCAGCTCCAGGCAAAGTAATAAAAAAAGGGTATGATCCTATTTACGGTTTCTACATTGAATTGTTCCATGAGCCATATTATCAAACATTTTATGGACACTTAAACAGTACTGCGGTAGTATTAAATCAAGAGGTTTCTTCCGGGACGATTATAGGAACGGTGGGAAGCACAGGACAATCTACCGGTCCTCACTTGCATTTTGAAATAAAAAGGAATAATACACCAGTGAATCCGGAAAATTATTTTTGATCTATGATGGCATGGAAAATAAAAAAACCATTTATTTTTTTTCTCTTCTGTTTAACCATATTTACAATGAAAGGCACAATGTATGCAGAACATATAAGAGGCCCTGTGGTAAGTATTATTTCATTGCAGAAGGATATGCTGGAGGAAAATTCGGAAGCAGTTCTCCGTATAGGAGATCTTAGTTTCATTGAATTAAGAGAAAATAATCCTCTGCTCCAAGGGATAGAATTGGAAATCTCAATTCCATCGGTAATTAAAAATTACGGGAATGCTGTAGAATTTATTCTATACAAAAATGTTGATCCTAAACCTAGTACAAATATTATGGGATATGAAGGAGACCAAATTCATAATGAAATATTAAGCGGATCTGGTCGATTTTTTATACAAATTCCATTGATTGATCAGCATAGGATGCTGTCATCTTCAGAAGCAGCCCTTGTTTCTTCAACAGCAGATGAAGATGATTTTCCAATTCTTTTTGCTTTCTATCCAGTTGGAAAAGGATTTGACGTCCCTAAAACACTCAATTTTTCCGTAAAACCAAAACCGGTTTATCTTGATAAAGGTGGAATTTCTATTGTTTTTTTGGATGAAAATAACCGTAAACTCAATCAAAACACAGAAAATCTCGATTTGCTTATATCCATCAATGAAGAAATACTTACTGATATACCTCACGTACTTTATATGAACACCGGTTTTCATAAATTAACCCTCCGTTCAGATACCTATGAAGATGAGGATTATACATTCGGAATAGAAAAGGGTGTAATAAATAAGATTACAATTCCTTTAGTCCGGGCTTTATCAAAATTAAATATAATAGCACCAAAAAATGGCACCCTTATTCTGGACGGGGAGATACTTTCCCATAACTCCGGCACCTCAGTATTTGTTAAACCGGGAGAACATGAAATAAAATTGAAAACAGAACGTTATACATTATCAAAACGATTTAATGTTAAAAAGAAAACCGATTATACAATCAGTTTTGCATTAGATGTTATAATCAAAGAGGATAATTAATACGGCAGATTTTATTACTTTTATTTTATATATTATCAGAATTGTTAGTAAAAAGGGCTTTTCTATCTGCTTAAAAAGCTGTAAAATACATTTAGTGGAAAAAACTCTTAAGGTTATTCCATGATCGACGATAATGAGAATATATCGGTACTTAATGTAGTTCCCCTCCCAGTTTACTATATTAAGCCGATAACCGATATGTGGGCCGGTTCTTATGAACCGGCCTCTTTTTTTTAAAAAACCTCAATCGGTTAGTATTAAATGGGGAAATTGATAATCATGCCTTTTTCTGCTGCATAAAGGAATAAAAAGAGAATTCCTCTGTATAATCTTGACAAATAATCATTCCATTCGTACTGTGATACCATGGTAAAAACTGAAAAAAGACACATAATTATAGGCATTTCAATCGCCTTGATTATTATATTTTCTTCCGGAATCGGGGTTGCCCTGGGAATGGCTTTGGGGGAAACAAAAAACCTCAGAAATATGGAAGGAATGGAAAGCGATAACCTAAAACTCCCGTCGCAAGTTTTAGACCGTGACGGCAAACGTATAACGGAATTTTTCTCTGAAGAGAAAAGGGAAATCGTTACAATTGAAGAACTACCTCATCATCTTGTTTATGCCCTCTTAACCAGAGAAGATAGAAATTTCTACGGACACCGCGGAATTAGTCTTTGGTATACAGCAAGAGCTGCATGGAATATATTGTTACAAAAGATTACCGGCGGCAGGTTAGGTTATTTCTCCGGCGGAAGCACCATTACACAGCAAGTAGCAAAGATGGTTTATCTAGATCCCAACGATATCTCAATAAAAAGAAAATTAAAGGAATATTGGTTAGCCTTTCAATTGGAACGCCAGTATTCTAAGGATGAAATCCTTGAACTCTACTTGAATAAAATGCCCTTTGGACATAATACCTACGGTGTAGAGACGGCCTCGCAATTTTATTTTGGCCATTCCGCTAGAGAAATCACCCTTGCAGAATCTGTAATACTGGTAATTCAGCTTTCCAGTCCCGGTGGAAATTCTCCCATCCGTTACCCGGAACGTGCCAGAACCCGCCAACGGGAAATCTTAAATCAAATGGTAAATCTTGGTTATACCACTCGGGAAGAAGCTGACGCATCTTACAGTCAATTCTGGGCTGAGTATGACTACACAAGGTCCAACACAACAACTGCTTTTTTTGCGCGAGAGGATGAGGCCCCTTGGTTCAGCGAATACGTACGGATGCAGCTCGATCAAATGTTAGCGGGAACCATAAATTTTTATACCGATGGTCTTATAATTCATACTACACTGGATTTAGATTATCAAAAAATAGCGGATGAGGTAATGAGGGACGGATATGCAAAAATAAATGCAACATACCGGAAACTCACAAATAATCAGCTTCAAAAGGCGGATGAGGAAATCGTACCGCTTATGGATATGTTAGCTCTTCTTTTTGATATGGAGGGCTTTAAAGTTGCCGATCTTTCAGGTCAGAAGGATGCTCAAGATAATTTTAAGGATGTTTTAAACCCCTTGGTGGACCTTACCTCTCTTATGTTTGGTTCAGAAAGCAATGCCCTGAGACAGTTTAGTCAGAACGTCTATAAGAAAAAAGCTGCTGAATTGGAACGTACTACGGTAGAAGGAGCCCTCATCTCCATTGATCCGGAAACAGGCCATATTTTGTCGATGGTTGGAGGCAGCAAATTTGAAGAGGGTAATCAGTATAACAGAGCAATGCAGGCTCGGGTCCAGCCCGGATCTTCCATAAAACCACTCTACTATTCCGCTGCTATTGACAGCAGAGAATTCACTACTGCCAGCATTATTTATGACACTCCGGTTATTTTTTGGAATGATGACAATACACCTTATAAACCTCAAAATTATAAAGGTGAGTGGGAAGGCCGTGTACTCTTTAGACGCGCATTAATACGGTCCATGAATGTTCCTTCCCTTAAGATACTTGACTATATCGGGTTTGACAGGGCTATTGATAGGATAGGCGCTTTACTCGATATTCCGAAATCCGAATATGTTAGAAGAAACATCGTAAAAAGATATCCGATAGGATTGGGGGTTATATCTGTTGCACCCGTGGAGATGGCCAAAGCATTTTCTGTGTTTGCAAATCAAGGGAAAGAAGTAGAGCCTATAGCAGTAACTTACATAACCGACCGTAGTGGTAAGATCATCCTGGAACCTGAAAAGAATTTACGCCAGGAGCAAGCATCCCGCAATCTACAGGTGATATCACCGCAAACCGCATATATAATGGTCGATCTATTAAAATCTACCGTGTATGACGGAGGCACATTAACAGTCGCCGCAGATTCCGTGGGTGGATTGGATGACGGTATTTCCATGGCAGGTAAAACCGGAACGGTACAAAATTGGTCCGACATCTGGACTGTTGGTTTTTCACCCTATATGACAACTGCAATCTGGTTTGGTTTTGATAAAGCAGGCAGTTCATTAGGGGTATATCAAACCGGAGGCGGAACTGTCGGTCCAATTTGGGCTAAATATATGAAAAAGGCACATGAAGATTTACCTCCAAAAGAATTTATCAAACCTCATACTGGACTTGTTGAAGCGGAAGTTAGTGCGGAAACGGGGCTCCTCCCTCCTCCCGATTATTCCCGGCCCACGATAGAAGAGATTTTCCTTGAAGGAACTGTTCCGCAACAATATTGCGAAATTGACTCGAAAGAGGATGAGGAAAAATCAAAATTTATTGATAAGATCAAAAATGATCTTTTGGTTTTTGATTTTTTTGACTCTGATGAAAAGGATATACCTGATTTTACTGAACCGGCTTTTGATTTTGATATTGATACCGAAACATCTGATGATCAGGAATCAAAAAATCCCTGGTTAGATTAACGAGGAGGCAAAGGGTGCAAAGGGGGATAGAAGAAATTGTTATTCGCAAAAGAATACGGAAAAACCTTGGTGACCTTAATTCATTAATGGAAAGTATGAAAAAATACGGTCTCCTCAATCCAATAACAATTACCCGGGACAATGTTCTAATAGCAGGCCATAGGCGGCTTGAATCGGCAAAACGGCTTGGATGGGAAACTATTTCTGTCCGTATTACCGACGGTGATGATCAAAGCCGCCAGCTGGAAATAGAAATTGAAGAAAATACCCATCGTAAAAATCTAACCACTGATGAATTAGCTGAAGGTTATATTCGTCTTGAGAAATTAAAACACCCGGGATTTTTTCGCCGAATATGGACTGCTATTAAAGATTTTTTCAAAAAAATCTTTAATAAAAGATAACTCTAACTAGCTAATCCATATATCCTGAAACTGATGAGGCTGCTCACAATAAGTACATATAAATGTATTCTCTTCCGAGCGGGAGAATTCCTGAATAACATGCTCATTGTTTCCGGCAGACGAAATACAATCCGGATTTTTGCAGGATATCTCTTCAAAATCATAAATTCTTGGAGGCATATGGAGGCGGTACTTTTTAGAAACTTGTGCGTTTTCAATAATATTCAATGTACATCCTGGAGATATTGCTCCGAGCATTTTTATTCGCTGTTCATTGAAATTTGTATATCCGGGAAGAGATATAATACCCTTCATATTTCCTGAGTGCGAATGAAAAACACCATGAGATCCAATAGTGCTTAAATCAAGTATCCTTCTTATCTTATCGATGTGGTCCCATATCTTAATAGGCGTTCCCCCCTTACCTATATGGTCAATAACCAAACCATTCTCTACTGGTTTGATTCCTACCTTATATTCAGGTTTTTTATTTCTCGAGACAACAGTTTCTTCTACAAAATCATCATGAAATTCCCTTTCCGCCATTATCTTTCCCGAAAAATCTTCACCAATAGATCCTCCTAACATAGCTATTTCCGTTATACGGGTAAAATACCCGTTCCTGGATTGTTCATCCCACCAATTTAACGGTGTATTATCTAAAAAAGCTGGAATCGTTGGTTTTGTTCCATGTCTCGGCAGCGGATGATAAAACCTGGTACCCTCGGGTAAAAGATCGATATGATTTTTCCGAAAAGTTACCGACTGCCTAAGGTAGTCCTCTTTTTCAAGAAGCTGTTCTCCCATTCGCTCAAGCTGTAACCGTGTAAAATACCAGATATCGGCTACATCAGAATACTTTAAGTATTGATCAATGTTATCAAAAATTCTAACTTCATATCCAAGGCGTACCATTGAATTGACATAATACTCCGGCATCTCAAGACCCTTCGGTGCGACCAGATCGACTTTAACTTTTCCAAATATTTTTAGCCCATCCACTTTCGAATGAACGGTCCTTCCATGGAATAAATCCCCAACTAACGCACAGTGTATTTTTTCCCGGTCCCATTTTTTTGCTTCAAGAAAGCTAAACTCATCTAAAAATTCTTGTGTTGGATGCTCATGTCTTCCGTCCCCTGCATTGATAAAGGCTGGATTAGGTAAATTGTTTTTCTGGGCATAGGTACCCATTGCGCGTTGAAGCCATCGGCACAATCCTTCCGTCCGGCTTCTTACTACAAATATGGATCGGGAACTGTATCCTACTAACATCTTTATAGTATCAGTAATTGTCTCTTTTTTCCCAATGGAGGAGCTTTGCGAAGAAAAATCGTTTACCCTTGACAGATGAAACTTTCCCGCATTCCTAAAAGATTCTTTGGTTCTGGTAGAATTTTCAAGAAACAGCAGGTAAACGCAAACATCAGGATTGCCAAGTCTGAAATAATCCGTATTTTTTCCGGTTTTGATTGCTTCTTTCAGCTTCCGGGTTTTTTCATAAAGATATACCTGTTCATCTGTAGAAAGGTCGTTTACTATTTGTATTGTTCTACCAATAAAAGGATTATCACTCAACTAAAACTCCTTATTCCAATTCTTGTAAGGTATCCGGAGACAACGATACAATTTCTCCCGTAGACATTTGTACGAATAAACGGCCCCGTGCCGGAACAATAGGGGTTAGGGGGTCTACCGTTACATTAGATGTAGCTATTAGGGAGAGGTCATCATTAAATTTCGCAAGGACCCATTCTCCATCATTTTGAGTCACACCAAATAGATACTCTTCCCGATTTAACAAGGTTGAATTTCGATATACCTGCCCTTCTCCCCTGCCTAAAACGGTAAGCATAATGGGATCTAATATAGTAAGAGTTCCCCATTTAGATTCTTCGGAATCCAGTGCGAGGACAATAACCTCCTCGTTTTTATACAAATAGGTTCTACCGGCAATGACAGCTGTTTCAGCAGAACGTTCAGTTTTTCCGGTTATTGTATCGTAGAAAACCATTCTGCTCACTGGACCGTATGGTGTGTCCCGGACAATCATAAAACGGATTCCCGATCCAGCTCCATATTGGGTTAATTCAATTTGGCCCGTCTCTTCCTCCATGACTGCCTGCTGATCTTCAGCGATTTCCTCCCGATCCTCCTGGATATCCTCCCGCCGTTCCTCAACCTCTTCTTCTTGGTCTCTCACTTGTTCCTGTTGTTCTTCCAGTTCTAAAGCAGCTTCGTCAATCTCTTCTTCTTCTTCCCTCAAAGCTTCTTCCCTTTCCTCCAACTCTGCTTCCTCTTCTTCCCGTTCCTCTTCGGTCAAATCTGCTTCTGATAAACGGTCCCGTTCTTCTTCTATTCCTTCCCTCTCTTCTCCCGCTTCTCTCTGTCTTTCCTCCAGTTGTTCCTCTAATTCTTTGACTTTTTCCTCTTCCTCTTCTAGTAATTCCTCCTCTTCCTCAAGAACTTTCTCTTTTAATTCCACCATTAATTTTCGGGTTTCAATGGCCATATCCGGACTTTCCCGAAGATTTTCTACAACCTTATCGGTAGATAATTCCATGGGTTCAATAATTTCTCCATTCCTGCTCAATGGAATAACCATTTGGGTTTGTCCGGACCAATCGCTGTAAAGAGTAGAAATCCCCACCATATTAGGTTCGAGATAAGAAAGTACTAAAGGCTTATACGCGGACTCAAAAAAAGAGTAATCCTGACGATATACCGCATTGTAAATAGTTATGTAATAAGCTAAAAGGGAAGCTGTTGCCTCATCATATCCGTAATATTCAGATAGATAAGAAGAGACTATTCGCCGAATATTATCTATATGATCAACTTGTGCTTCAGAGAGTATCATGAAAATATCAGCGTCAAAACCCTCTTCTGTATCCGGATCCACCACATGGATAGTACGGTATTTCTCAAAGTATGTATAATCATCATCCTCCACAATTTGAGAAGCAATAAATGTGCCGATTCCAGTTATCTCATCAACGGAGTCTATGGCTTCGTAAGGACCTTGATAATTCTGAAATTCTATTGCTGCTCCTTCTACACGCCTTAGTTCTTCTCTTGCCACATCCACTTCTTGTGCAAAAAGGGGTATTGATAGAACAAAAAGAATTAAGAGATATCGTTTCATCAAATTTTGCCTCCCTTTAGATTTTTACTAATATTTCTGTATTTCCCTGATAATATCAAGGGCAGATTTCCTTGTTTCCTTATTAAATCCATTTTGAATAATCATCATAAGTATAGTAATAATATTTTCTGTATGACTGTTACCATGGTATGAAAAAATTGCCCATGCTGCAGAAATTGCGGCACTTGCTATTTCGTTACTGGGTACTGATTTTTTTATTTCATTTTCTATAAAACCTTTAATCTGGATTGATACCGCAAAATTGCGGTCTCTCCGCAAAGCAGCAAACCCCCTTAAAATCCCCTGTTTTGCGAGACCGTCATATTCATATCCAGCATAATTTATTAGAGTTTTACGTTCATCATTTCCGCCGATTAACCCCAGGAGATAGGCAGCTTCACCTCTGACGCGGGGGAAATCTTTCGAGCCAAGCCTTCTTTCAGTATCCTTTTTCCATAATTCTGTAAAAAGATAACGTAAAATCTCTGCATAATATTTTCTGTTGATTCTAAAATCAGATTCATTCATCCTTTTTCTTATGGTGGAAATAACTGTTAACTTTTCTTGTTCAGAGTCCGATTTTGCCTGATTCAGAAGAAAAAAATATTCCAATGGAGGATCCCACGGGTCATGCCGGATTTTTATTTTTCCCGGAGCCCAACCGGATAAATGAGAATCGCTTCTATAATTCTTCCATCCTAAGTAGTCCATTACCGGAATAGCTACCTTATATACCGCCCAGTTAGAAGCCGTTACATATACCGCACCGTTGCCGTCCGTTACAGGATACATAAGTGTTGACGGCATATCGGTAAGGTATTCCCATCTCAGCCTTATTTCTCCGTTTTGGTGCTGCACGATCTGCATTTTACCATCATCGGTACAAATAAAAAAGCTGTCGTTATTTACAGAGACCATGCCTGTTATCTTTGAATTTTTCAGTTTCCAGTTATAGACAGTATAATCATCATTGGAGACAAAAAAAGCTTCGCCGTTTGACAAAATACCGGCTGTAAAATCATTTGTCCAAATAAGGCGGTTAATAGAATGCTCTGCCAGGTTGATTAGATCCTTTGGAATATCAGATTCAATTGTTATCAACTCACCTGTCTTCATACCTGCGTATATTATTCCGGAGCTGTCACATGCAAGGGACGTAATTCTTTTATTCAGAACTATTGGTGATAAGATTATGCCGTCCAAGGTTACAATTTGTATAGTATTATTTTTTAAAGGGATGAGTATTCTGCCGGAAGAATCAAGTATTGGAGACAGTATAATTTCTTTGGAAAATGCGTGTTCCCATAGAAGGAAACCGCCTGGAGTGACTGCTGTCATGGTTCCACAGGACGAGAAGAGATAGACAATTCCATTCGGGCCTTCCAATGAAAAAAGTTGG
Source organism: uncultured Spirochaetales bacterium (assembly GCA_964618265.1). Classification (GTDB taxonomy): domain Bacteria; phylum Spirochaetota; class Spirochaetia; order CAYLLE01; family CAYLLE01; genus CAYLLE01. The sequence continues at coordinate 102,166 of CAZUAE010000002.1, forward strand.
TTTCCATCTCCTTCTTTTTCATACTTCCATACCATTCTTCCGGAAGGATTAATGAAAATCAATGCACCCCCCGTTAAACCGGTCAGCATATTCCCATCCTTTATAGCTGTAAGCACAGGTATAGGTTTCTTTTCCGTGTATGTTTTACTTAAAACAGAACCGGAACTTGAAACGGTATAAAGATTTCTATCATCACATAAAAAAAATACATTTCCTTTTTCATTAATTATTGGATTTGTAATACACTTCCCTCCCAGAACGGTATACCATTCCAGATAGTGCTTTACTGTTTCTTGCGATTGCAGTGAGAAAATTATAATAACTGTATTAAGAAAAATAATAAAAACTTTTGTTTTTCCCGTCACATCACCGATTATAACACATAGATATAAGGATTTATTCCAAGATATACTGATAAATCTCTTTTTGAAGCTCCAATATATCAGGATGATATGGATTGCGTTCTTCATGGATTACCGGATTTTTAAAACTCTTTTCTATACGGGTAGGACATGGAGTCATTATAAGAATTTCATCTCCCAACATTACAGATTCAATAACATCATGAGTTACAAATATCCCGGTACGGGATTCCATGTTCCATAGATGCTCAAAATCTTTTATCAGAGAAATCTTTAGAGGTAAATCCAACCCACGGAAAGGCTCATCTAAGAGTATAGCGGAAGCTGGATAAGAAAATGCACGAGCAAGAGACACCCGCTGTTTCATTCCTCCAGATAGTTGGAAAGGGAGGAAGTCCTTATACTTATCAATTCTAAGTATTTTAAGTATTTTCATTAGGGTTTTTTTCTGATCATTTTTATTGGCAGCTTTCGGCATCACAACTTCTACATTTTCAAGAACTGATCTCCATGGGAAAAGAAGAGGATCTTGAAAAACCATAGAAATATTACCATCCGAGCATTCGATCTTTCCGCTATCCGGTTTTATCAAATGAGCTATTATTTTTAATAGAGTAGTTTTACCGCAACCAGAAGGTCCAAGAATGGCGGTTACCCTTTCCGGCGGGAAAGATACAGATAGGTTATCGATAACGGTAAGTTCACCGTAAGATTTCTTTAGATTAGCGACATCTATTCCCTTCACAGTTCTATTTTCCTTATCTTAGCAAGTATAGTAAACAGAATATCAGCAAAAGCACTCAGCAAAACCGCTATTAAAGTCCAGGCAAATACTCCTGAGGTATCGAGATAAACCCGCGATTCCTGAAGTCCTGCCCCGATTCCTAATTGAGGACTGCTCAAAACTTCTGCGGCGACAACAGCTTTCCAAGATAATCCAAGTCCGGTAGATCCCCCGGCCAACAGAAACGGGTAAATAGAAGGTAAAATCAAGTGACGAATGCGGGAAATGCGGGTAAAATTAAATAAGACAGTCATTTCGTAAAGGTTTTTATCGATAGATTGAATTCCGTGGATAATATTTACACAGATTATTGGAAATGACATAAGACCAGCAGTAAGAATAGGGACATTGGAACTGCTTAACCAAAAAAGGGCAATAAGAATAAAAGAAACAACCGGTGTTGAACGAACTAAGATAATAAATGGTTTAAAAAAGATGTTAAATGACTTTTTCGATCCCGCCGCAGTACCTATTAATATCCCCGCGGCAAGTGATACACCGAAAGCAGCCAGTCCCCTCCAAAAAGTGAAATAAACGGATTTCCAAAAAAATTTATTCTGTATTATACTGTAGAGCGCTTTAATGGTCTCCTTAGGTGTAGGAAGTATTATCTCTTGTCCAACCAATCTTGCCGCAATAATCCATATGAGAATAATCGCAGCTGTGCCTGTAATAACAGGAAATACGGTTCCAGCTTTAATAAATCCTTGATTTTCTTTTTTTCTCTTAAGGATTTTATAACACATTAACTTTTTGCTTCCACCGGTTTAGAACCTTTAGGTAAGAACTATTTTAAAATACCGTTTCTTGCCCGCCCGAAGCATAATTGTATCATCTTTAATCCAAGTACTGTCTATGACCGCATCTCCAGCGGTTATTTTAATATCATTTATTTTTCCGCCGCCCTGTTTTATAAGACGTCTGGCTTCGCTTTTCGATGCACACAACTCACTCATAGCGAATAACTCTACCGCTTCTATTCCGGCATCCAATTGGGAACGTGAGAGAGTAAGAGAAGGAATTGAATCTGTATCCTGTGTTGTGCCGGCATAAAAAACTTTTTTTGAGGAATCTCTTGCCTTTTCAGCTTCCTCTTCCCCATGAACTATTTTAGTTACCTCGTAGGCCAACAGCTCCTTCCCCCGGTTTATTTCTTTATCCTTCAGGCTTCCCAGCTCTCTACACATCTCTTCCTCCAAAAATGTAAATAGTAAAAGCATTTTTTCCACATCCGCGTCAGGAATATTGCGCCAGTACTGGAAAAAATCATATGGTGTAGTAACCTCCGGATCAAGAAACAATGCACCTTTTTCAGTTTTACCCATTTTTTTACCATCCGCCCGAGTTACCAGATTAAACGTTAATCCAAAAACTTCATTTCCCGTCACCCTTCTGGTTAGATCAATACCGGCAACTATGTTACCCCATTGGTCATCTCCACCAAGCTGAAGGGTACAGTTGTGTCTCTGATTAAGAGTCAAAAAATCGTATGCCTGAAGCAGCTGGTAGTTGAACTCGATAAAGGAGAGTCCGGATTCCAGACGCATCTTATAGGTTTCAAAACTCAGCATTCTGTTAACTGAAAAGTGTCTTCCGATTTCCCGTAAGAAATCGATATAGTTTAGCGGCGCAAGCCATTCCGCATTGTCCAGTAGTAAAGCCTTTGAGTTACTAAAATCGATGAATCGGGAGATCTGTTTTTTCTGGCGCTTTATGTTCTCTCTAATTTGTTCGATAGAGAGTATTTTCCGCATTTCCGTCTTACCCGAAGGGTCTCCTATTCTAGCGGTACCTCCCCCTACCAAAGCTATTGGTTTATGACCTGCATTCTGAAGATGTGCCATTGCTATAAGCGGCACCATATGTCCTATATGTAAACTCGGTCCGGTCGGGTCAAAACCCGCATATAGGGTGACCGATTCATTTGACATGAGTTCATCCAGTTTTTCAGGATCACTGCACTGCTTTGTGAATCCTCTTTTTTGTAGTGTTTCTAAGCTGGAAGTAAATCTCATTAGGATCTCCTGTAATTTTTCATTTCCTTCTTAATCCTCGATACAAGTTCATCGCGCCGCAAACGCACTTGTTCCATTGAGTCTCTAAACCGGAGAGTCACAGTATTATCTTCTTTCGTTTGATAATCAATTGTAATGCAGTAGGGGGTACCAACCTCATCCTGTCTCCTATACCTTCTCCCTATTGCACCGCCCTTATCATAAAAGACTGAATAATATTCTCTGAGTTCTCCTTCGATTTCTCTTGCCAATTCCGCAAGACCGTCTTTTTTTACAAGAGGAAAAACTCCTACCGTAATTGGTGCAATTTCAGGATGAAACCGGAGAACGGTCCGTTTCTCACCCTTAACCTCTTCCTCATCATAAGCATCGGAAAGAACCATCAAGACACTTCTGGTTAAACCGGCTGAAGTTTCAATGATGTAAGGGATATAACGTTCTCTTGTTTGATCATCTAAATAGGTAAGGTCTTTTCCGGTGTATTCATTGTGACGTTTTAAGTCAAAATCGGTCCGGTTATGGATACCTTCCAGTTCAGACCATCCAAAAGGGAAATTATACTCTATATCAAATGCGTTTTTTGCATAGTGAGCAAGTTCATTCTCACTATGGGCTTTTAACCGTATGTTTTCCTTTTTGATACCTAATTTGTAATAAAATTCTTCCCGATTATTCTTCCAGTATTCGAACCATTTCTCATCGTTCGAAGGATGCACAAAGAACTGCATTTCCATCTGCTCAAATTCGCACGTCCTGAAGATAAAGCTTTTTGTAGTAATTTCATTACGAAAAGCCTTTCCAACTTGTGCTATTCCAAAGGGAACCTTTAATCGGGAAGTTTGAAGAACATTTTTATAATTCACGTAAATTCCTTGGGCGGTTTCAGGCCGTAAAAATATTGTTGCGCCTTCCTCATCTACCGGACCCATGGTGGTTTTGAACATTAAGTTAAAATTCCGGGCTTCGGTTAATTCCCCTCCGCACTCCGGACATGTTCGCCCACTGATACTATCCTCAGGAAGCTGATCCTCCCGAAATCGCTGCTTGCACGACTTGCAGTCCACCAAAGGATCGGTGAAATTTTCAACATGACCGGAAGCTTGCCATACTCGTGGATGCATCATTATAGCAGCATCTAATCCGACGATATTATCGTGCAGCTGCGTCATGTCACGCCACCAAAAATTTTTTATGTTATTTTTAAGTTCAACCCCCAAAGGCCCGTAATCCCACGCGGAGGACAAACCTCCATAAATTTCAGAAGATTGAAATACGAAACCGCGTCGTTTCGCAAGTGATACCAGCATATCCATTGTAAGATTATTTGCCATTATGTTTTTCCTTTCATGCTAATTTAGCTTTTGCAGCCCGAACTCTCTTTAGTGCTTCTTCGTAACCTAAGATTTGTATGGATTCAAAAAGTGGTGGAGAAACATTCGATCCGGTTAATGCAACTCTTAAGGGCATTAAAAATTGTCCTAACTTGATCCCGAGATCTTTCGACCGTTGTCTCACGATCTGTTCATTCTCTTCATCGGTATTTTGGAAAAAATCTTCAAGGATCTCCTCCATAGAACTCAAAGCATCCTTTGCACTTGCTGCATCTCCTTTCTTTGGAATAAGACTTTCTGCCGTGTATTCTTTTACATCCTTAAACAAAAATGATACTAATTCCGGTGCTTGTGACAATAATCTAAGCCGCTCTTTAATCAAAGGTACAGCTGCTTTAAGTGTTTTCTTCTCTTCATCGGTTGGGAGATCTGATATAAGGCTTGCTTTTTGACAGTAAGGCAAAATCAATGAATAAAGTTCTTCATCATTCTTTTCCCGAATATACACTCCGTTAAACCACTGTAGTTTCTGATAATCGAATACCGCCGGAGACTTATTTATCTTGTCTAAAGAAAACAGGTTTTCAAGATCAGCCTTCGAAAAGATCTCTCGGGAATCATCATAAGACCATCCTAACAGCATAACATAATTTATTAAGGCCTCTGGGAGATAGCCCTGCTCTCGGAATTCTATAATGCTGGTAGCTCCATGGCGCTTTGATAATTTTTGTCCATCAGGACCCAGTACATAGGGAAGGTGACAAAATATCGGCGGCTTCCATCCGAGGGCCTTATATATTAAAACGTACAGCGGTGTAGAGGGAACATATTCTTGACCACGAAATATATGAGTGATATTCATAAGGTGGTCATCGATCACATTCGCAAAATTATAGGTGGGATATCCATCAGCCTTAATCATTATAGGATCAGGGCTAAGGTCTGCATTTGCCTTGGTTATTTTCCCTAATATTGCATCTTCATATGATGTTTCACCCGAGAGAGGCACCTTAAAACGTATTACGCAGGTTCTTCCCTCCTCTTCGAACTTTTGCTGTCCTTCCTTAGAAAGATTCCGATGCCTCCTGTCATACCCAATTGCCTTTCCCGCCTTACTTTGCTCAGCCCTGAGAATTTCCAGCTCTTCAGGGGTGGTATAACACTTATAAGCATACCCTGAAGCAATAAGCTGCTCCCCATACCCGGTGTACAGCTCTTTCCTTTCAGATTGGACATAGGAACCGTAATTCCCGCCTTTATCCGGACCTTCGTCCCAATCTATTTCAAGCCAATGAAACGTGTCATAAATATCTTGTAATGATCGCGGGTCGAATCGTTCCCGATCTGTATCTTCGATACGAAGGATAAACTTACCATTTTGACTTCGGGCAAAAAAGTAATCAAAAAGTGCTGTTCTTATTCCTCCGATATGCTGCAAGCCCGTTGGTGACGGAGCATACCGTACCCTTGTACTCATCTTTCTAATCCTTTTTTAATAAATTGAATTGATATTGTGGGTTATTATATAGAAGCTAAAAGGAGACCGTCAAGGCAACTGCTGGGAGTTACAGCAATTCTAAATTTGCAATTTAGAATTGCCTTCTTCATAAGATAGATGGGGAAATTCTCATTTTATTCGATTGTTTTATGTCTAATTCTATAAAATCAAGCTGTTTCTGTTGCCTGATGGGATAAAATCAGAATACCTCCGGGAGTTAAAAATTCTTCGGAGTCTGAATACTGAGTATCAGGAATCAAATACCCTTTGCGTTATCAAAGTCCAATATATTTTTCAGAGTATCATTTATCTTAATAACCAACTCCTTTAAATCTTTCCCAATATATTCGCTGCCAAATAGTATTGCTACAGTTTTCGATGAATTGATATTTATTAAAATGGATTTTCCCTCAACGGTTATTTTCTTTTCTGAAGGAGATATGAAATAGGTATAGAGAATGTTATCGAGCTGATCGGTATATTCCACTCTCCTCTCAGTTCCCCGGGTCATAGATTTCATCTGCCAGGGATGTCCGACTCCGAGGGATTGAGCGTTGATCCATAAAGTCGGAATCTGATTTCGAGTAAAAAAAGCATTCGTCTGCAACAAATTATCGAGATACTCGAGATAATTACCGGCTTCCAACAATTGTACCGCCTTAAGTATCTCATTATTATTCAAATTCAATAATTCATCTTTAAAAAAGGCAGAAACATTTCTCAGTCCTGTTGTAAAACTCCACTGCAACGAAATATTCCCATGATCTTTGATTGTAAAATCAGCTTCTACCTTATAAATTGTATACCGTTCCAATTTTCTTTTTGGAATACAAGCTGCGGATGTTGTTAGTAAGTTATCGTTCCCGGGATGAATTACCCATGAATCGATTTTATTACCACTATCATCATATATATTAAATCTATTTAAGATAAGTTTTGCTCTATCCCGCCACGGCTGTACTGTAATTGTAACGGGATATCCTGACAGATTACTGCGATCGGGACGGGGATTTGGTGATTCACCGCCGAATGCAATAGGAACTCCATATTGACCGTTGGTAGGATATATTGAGTATTTGATTTCATCTGTACCAGGAGAAGCTACCGCGTAATTCATCACATCGAAAGATTTTTTAGAGTTCGTGCCGCGTCCGTATCCTGCTTCCAGCAGTTTGGGCATCATAATCGGAAAACGATGATATACACTGTCAATCCAAGAATCGACTGCACCTTCCGGATTTCCAAGATAACTTACATTTTCATAAATACCCGGGAAATCGTATCCCGTTTTTCTTGTTCGGTCCCAAGGGGCTCTTCCGGTAAATCCTCTCGCACCGGGAGATTCATAGTGTCCCATGACATTGTGCAAAGCCAAGTATCTAGCATGAGCTTCCGCAGCAAGCTTCAATTTTTCATTGTGCTCAATCACATCGAGATTATCGAGTTTCCGATACTGATTAACCCGCAGAACAGCTCTTTCAGATTCATTCTGCCCATATGCTGTGAAGGATAAAATAGTCATTAGAATTAGTATGATTTTTCTATGCATCCGCAAGCATCTCTTTTTAAAAGGTACTACTGTAATTCACTGTTTTGAGTCGGGATGCTTTTATCCGGGTAGAGCCGGCCGGTAGCTTCATTCACAAATCGTGACAATACGATCAGCAAAACATTAGACTTTTCCTGTTCAATGTATCGCAGCCATTTTTTATAAGGTACCTCCTTACAAAAATCTTCCCGCTTTCTTTCAGCGTCTTCTCTTGTATCCTGATCCGGAAATGTGCTAAGCAGATAAATGGTAAATCCAATTAATAGTTTTTTCGGTTTTTGTTCCAAGAGTTCTTCTATATAATCCTTAGCTTCTTCATATTTATTTCCCACCACAAGACTGAATCCTAACAGCAGGAATGTCCAATGTCTTGTTTTACGATACCTTAGACGGGATAGTTCTTTTTTCGACAACAGATCACGAAAATAATTCTCCATTACATTTTCATCATTAGATAATATTTTGGGTATACCAAAATAAAGAGCAAAATCCAGATGCAGATTTTTTTTCTCCTCCTCAAGAGTTTTTTTCAAATCCGTTACCTTTTCTGTATTTCCCTTAACTAGGTAAGCATTTATAAGAATTCTTACAAACTGTTTACGATACCTTTTCTTATCGTATATCTGCTTTTCCAAATAGACTAATAGAGAGTCCCAATCTTCCCTTTCTAAATAAGTGAAAAATTTCCAATTGAGTATAAAGAAAATATTCATACCGATTACTACTGCTGCAAAAAAGAAAGACAATATCCAAATCCATTCTTTAGACCACAATACCTGACTATACTCAGTACCCAAAATTAAAATTGGTACTAAAAATATAAAAATAAACGAAAATATGATAATTGCATTAAAAAATATAAAAATTAATTTAAATTTCATCAAAATTCCCTCCACGTTCTTAATATGCTATTATGAAGACAATATTCACATAATAAATACATAGTCTCTTAGTAGAATATCATAAATTTAAATTCATTTACTATACAAGTATAGTAATTATTAATCTGTAGTAAAAAAAATTGCCGCATAAGATACAATAAGAAATATAAATTGCTGTTACCTGTTAAACTAGATGATAATTCGCTCTTTTATCTTAGGAGGAAGACAATTCTAAATTGCAAATTTAGAATTTCTGAAACTAGATTTACATTTTTTACATAAATCCACTATACTAATAACGGGATGAATAACGCGATGAACAAAATCATTGTCAACAGCCTCGTTCCGGGTACGTACTTTACCGAAAAAGTATACCTTGAAGGTAAATATGTGTTACTCTCGCCTGAAACTCAAGTTACTCGGGAACTAATAAACCGTCTACAAAAATGGGGATATACCGAAGTACAGACATTAGGAGAGCAGGTTAATTCACCCATAGTTGAGATGGGAAGTACATCAAAAAATGATTCTACTCTCAATGCCGACATTAAAGAATCAGAAAAAATAAATGAAGTTAGAGATTTTATCCAGAATCTTCTAAATTATACAGAAAAACTTTTTACCGATTTCGTAACGAAAAACATTCTACCCATACAGAATCTATCAGATAAAATAAAAGAAGTAATTGATATGATGCGGAACAGAAAAAAATATATGCTCCGTTTAACAGATATCAAAGAAGACGAAAAGAATTATATAGTGGTGCATTCGGTTAAAACAACAATTCTATCAATAGCCTTAGGCATAAACATGAAACTGGTTAACCATCGTCTGATCGAACTGGGTACAGCCTCCCTTTTGCATACAGTCGGCATGATCCGATTACCACCGCAACTGTATCTTACAAAGAAAAAGCTATCTCCACAAGAACGTAAAGCAATTACTGCTCATCCTGTATTGGGTTTTAAAATTTTAAAATCATTCAATTTTCCGTCTAACATATCCCTTGCCGTATTAGAATGCCAGGAGCATATAGACGGATCAGGATATCCACGGGGTTTAACTGGAGATAAAATTTCTCTCTATGCCAAAATAATACGCATTACGAGTTCTTTTGCAGCCTTAACTTCACCGCGCCCCCATCGGGGGGCAATGGATGGTCATCACGGAATTTTGGATATGCTTAAATTAAGCGGAACGGTGTATGATGAAACAATTCTAAAATCATTAATTTTAATATTATCTTTATATCCTATTGGAACTTATGTAAAGATATCGAATGGATCAATAGGTATTGTTGTTGAAACAGATGATACTAATGTTAGAACTCCTCATGTAAAACTCCTTTTTACAGAAAAAGGAGAAAGATTTAACGATACAGTAATAATTAGAACCTCAGATGAACAGTATAAAATCATTCAAACATTGAAAGTGGACGAAATTCCACAGGCAGCTTCACATACATAAATTATCACAGGAGTTCTCATAGTATGAGCAAAAATATTGCTGTAAAAATTCCGGCAGGTGCTATTACAGTTCCCAGAGGAACATTAGTAAAAGAAATTATTACCAAAGAGTATTTTCCAAAACATTATCCTGAAATAGTTGCGGTATACTGCAATAATGAAGTGACGAGTTTAAGTTCTCCTATTGATATTAATGCCGAACTTAGACCAATAACTTTTTTTGATCCAGAAGGTGTCCGGGTTTATCGCCGCTCTCTCTGTTTTTTATTTTCCATGGTCATTCGGAAACTTTTTTCCGACCGTAGATTGATAATCGGCCATTCTATCGCAAATGGATATTACTACTATTTTGAAAAGATCGAAAAAATATCTAATGATGAAATACAGCAGATTACCGATTTGATGCAGAAATATATCGATCAAAACCTGCCAATAACTCCTAAGATTTATTCTTATTGTGATGCGCAAAAATACTTTTCAGATAATAATATGCAAGACACTGCCATGCTTCTTGAACATCGGAATGAAAATAGAATCGGTATTCAAGCCTGTGATGGATATATCGATTTATCTCATGGACCGTTAGTCTCAAATACCGGGATTTTGGGTACTTACCAAGTTGTTTCACACGGTCAAGGGATGATTCTTCGATATCCTAGTCATGCAGACCCTTTCAAAATACGACCGTTCGAACCAAGTCCGCTTCTTTTTTCTATCTACACCGAATACCAAAGATGGGGGGCGATACTCAATGTTAATTCAGCTGGTAAATTGAATCGGTTGTCAAAAGGTGGAGAGATAGGTGGTTTTATCAAGGTTGCTGAAACTCTGCATGATAAAAAAATAGCCGAAATCGCAAATAAAATCGAGGAGATGGGTGGGGAGGGCAAAATAATTCTTATTGCCGGACCTTCATCTTCAGGAAAAACAACGTTTTCTAAAAAACTTGCTATCCATCTTACCGTATTAGGATTTAACCCGAAAGTTATTAATCTGGATAACTATTTTCATTCCAGAGACAAAACTCCAAAAAACGAAAAAGGTGAATATGACTTTGAAAGTCTTTATGCAATTGATGTTCCTCTCCTGAATGACCATCTTCTCGCTCTCATGAAAGGTGAAAAGGTATCCATCCCATCCTTCGATTTTAAAGCCGGTGTTCGAAAGTATGAAGATAATATTATGTCGCTACACAAGAACGATGTTCTTATGATGGAAGGTATACATGCTTTGAATAATGATCTTACACCCGAAATTGATATGGAAAAAAAATTCAAGATCTACGTTTCAGCTTTGACTCAGTTAAATATTGATTCGCGGAATCGTATATCAACTACAGATAATAGATTGATAAGACGTTTAGTGCGGGATTACAAATTCCGAGGACATTTAGCCCTAGATACATTTAGAATGTGGCCAAGTGTACGGGCGGGAGAAAATACAAACATCTTTCCCTATCAGGATACTGCTGACGCAGCTTTTAATTCCGCTTTAGATTATGAATTAGGAATACTAAAAAATCATGCCGTAACGCTGTTAAAAGATGTAAAGCCGTATAACGAACAATACCACGAATCTTTACGGTTATTATCTTTTCTTGAAAACTTTGTATCCATTCCTGATTCTTATGTTCCACAGCATTCGATTCTAAGGGAATTCATCGGGGGAAGCGGATTCCATTACTAGGGGCTTCTTAAAATTATACCGTATCGTCTATTAGACGAACTACATTATCCCTTATATCTTTTATACTCCGTTCAAAATTCGGAACAGAAATAAATCTTTGTCTAATATATCTTTTAGTGGCACGGAAGCCGTATTTTCTCATAAGAGATAAAATAGTAGAAAATTCAGCCGGATTGTTTACGGATTTAAAAAGAGGTTCCTCATCAGCAAGTAATCCAAAATAATAGTCCACATCCAAAGCAGATACAGTATCATATTTTCTTCCATGTGTACCGCTTTTATAAGACTTTAGTTTTTGAATATCCTCATCTAACTTTTTACAAATCCCTTTTCTGTATACGGTCTTAAGAATTTGGAATTTTATTAAAGATTGCGTTCTATCTTGATTGGTTCCCGATTTGATGGAACTCGGTATATCTACCGTTACAAGTAATTCTCCACGATTATCAGTCCCTAATATAACTTCATTCCAAAAATCCTGTTCTGGTATAATAGGAGTACCGCGAGGACGCAGCTGAATTTTTTTTAATTCATTCAAAGATTTTCCTAATCTTGAGGTAACATCTTTGAGTCTTCTATTTTCCGGATCTTCTGCAAGTTTATCCAAGTATACCGGTAAAAGTTCTTCTTCAATTAAGCTGACGGCTTGAGATAGAGGCAAAACGGTGTTTTTAAAATAATATACTACATCACTCTCCTCTATTCCGCATGGCTCATCCGAAAATTCCTTTAATAATACAGGAAAAAGACGTCTTAATATCCATCTCGTTCCTTTGCCAAGTTTTTTAAGATCAATGAGAGCTTTATAATTATCATCCCGATCAGAATATTTCCAAAAAGCATAAGTCAAAATCCATAGATTTTTCTGGTCGCGGCGACTAATATTTTTATCAACATTAAGATCATTCCATATATTTTCATATCTGGTAAGTATTCTTAATAAGATTTTATATCGTATTATTCCGGGTTTATTTTTTATTAATACAGTATGATTTTCAGGCGGATCAGAGATAAATACACCTTCAATTATTCTGAGACTCTCCATTATTTTTTCCCTGGATTCAACAGTTAGCTTAGGGGCAGCGTAATTTGCCTCTATTTTTGAAGCACCTTCAGCTAGTTTCTGAGCTACTAAAAGTTTAACTTCAGCTAAATTTAATGAAACGGAAATTCTGGACACATCTCCACGGACATTATATGAGGACTGATATAAATCGGTTATTTTCGCTTCCTGTTTTTTTAATATTGACAAGTCGGTACGCCATTTAGATTCCAAATCGCTCATATATAAATAATACAACAGGATAAGGGTATAAGGAAAGGCTTAACTTTATTAATTATCACTGCTCAGGAATTCAAATTTGTTAATTTATAATTGCTGTGCTGCCCTTGCTGTACATGAATAAAAGATCTCGGTATGATAAACTGTTATGAAGTATAAGATAAATCTACTTATTTATCCTGAGGGTGATCAAAGAGAAATATCACATCCTTTAAATTTTGATCAGCTGGTAGATATTAATGGCGGTCCATTGAAACTACCGCTTCCCACAAGGAAAATGATTGTGTATAGAGTTTTCCGCATATCAACAAGGGAAACTAGAAATGAAAATATTACTGAATATCATTTAGAACAGGTATGGAGCGATGAATTAAAAGCATATACAAGATGAACAGGTAACCGTTCAAGAAAACGAAATGCTATTAATTTTTTCATCAAACATGAGTCCCCAATTCCCCTTTCTGGTCCGTCCTTTTAGAGCTTTATTTAATACGTCCATATACTCATTACGTGGTATTTCCTCTGCGCCAAACCTCTCAAGATGAGAAGTATAAACTTGACTGTCTATTAATAAAAAGCCTTCTCTACTTAACAAAGTAACTAACATGACAAATCCGGCTTTCGAGGCATTGTCCTGTTCAGTAAACATCGATTCCCCAAAAAAAATATCTCCTAAGGAAACACCGTATAGCCCCCCGGCAAGGCAGTCACCTGCCCAGATTTCCATAGAATGGGCATATCCCAGCTCATTCAAAATGGAGTAGCCTTTAATCATTTCTTCGGTTATCCAAGTGCCGTTTTGCCCTGGTCTTTCCGCTATGGCACACCTTGATATAACCTTTCTAAAAGATTTATCGAATGTATAGGTAAAGTGATCTTTCTTTAATATTTTCCTTAGGGATCTTTGAATATGAATTTTTTCGGGAAATAGTACATATCTTGGATCAGGACTCCACCAGAGTATTGGTTCTCCCGGAGAATACCATGGGAATATTCCTTGAGAATATGCCGATAAAAGCATTCCGGGAGAAAGATTACCCCCTACCCCGACGATTCCTTCCGGAGTTGTATTCTCAATGTCAGGAAATTCAAATATCCTCTTTTCATCCAGATAAGGAAACTCTTCATTCATGAATCTGTCCATTTTATAACGGCTTTTTCTGAATCATTAGTAGTTACGATAATCTTTTGAATTTTTAGATAGATTCTGTTACCTCTTCTGTATCATTTTCTGACAGGGGGAAGATTACGATATTATCGTTCTGTACATCTGCTTTAGCAGTACCGCCATGCTGTAATTTTCCAAAAAGTACCGCGTCCACAAAGTACGATTTTATTTTTTCTTCAATTAACCGAGATATATTTCTTGCACCAAATTCAGGGGAATAGCCGTGATCTGCAATCCATTCTATGCAAGCTTCTGTTGCCTCTAACCGAACGTCTTTCTCAGTAAGCTGCCGGTTAAACTCCAGAAGTTCTTTCTTAACAATTTGTTTTATCACTTCTTTGTCTAAATTGTTGAAGACAACTACCTTATCTAATCGATTTCTAAATTCCGGAGAAAAATAACGTTCCACGGCCTCTTCTATTGCTCCCGCAGAAACAGATCGGTCTCCGAATCCGATCATCGGTTTACCAATTTCCCTTGCACCTGCATTCGAGGTCATAATAATAATAACATTACGAAAATCAGCCTTCTTACCCGTATTATCTGTAAGGGTTGCATAATCCATCACTTGAAGCAGTACATTAAAAATATCTTGATGTGCCTTTTCTATTTCGTCCAGCAAGAGTACGGAATGAGGGTTTTTCCTTATTGCGTCAGAAAGTAATCCCCCCTCCTCATATCCTACATATCCAGGAGGTGAACCGATAAGCCTACTCACGGTATGTTTTTCCTGGTATTCACTCATATCAAATCGGTGAAGGGGTACACCTAATGTATTGGAAAGCTGCCTAGCCATTTCAGTCTTGCCGACACCGGTAGGACCGACAAAGAGAAAATTAGCTACCGGTTTATCTGGATGCCGGAAACCAGCTCTGCTGCGCTTTACCGCTTCTACTACAGGTTCGATTGCCTCCGCTTGTCCAAAAACATTGCTTCGGAGATCCTGTTCTAAAGAAGCAAGCCTTTCTTTTTCTGAAACTGAAACACTTCGTTCCGGTATATGGGCAATCTTAGAAATAACTTTCTCGATTTGTTTATCTTCTATGGTTACCGGGGGAGCATCTTCATGACCTTCTCTGAATGTGTTCATCCTCGTGTATGCTCCAGCTTCATCTATAACGTCGATAGCTTTATCGGGAAGAAAACGATCATTAATATACTGAGCAGAAAGGTGTACCGCCGTATTGAGAGCACCATCAGTATAGCGTACATTGTGATACTCCTCATATTTTGGACGCAGCCCCATAAGAATTTCCACTGTTTCATCTTCAGTTGGTTCATTCACATCAATCCGCTGAAAGCGCCTGGACATCGCTCTGTCCTTTTCAAAATACTTTTTGTATTCCTCGTGAGTAGTGGAACCGATACAGCGTATTTTCCCGGACGCAAGTGCAGGTTTCAGCATGTTTGCAGCATCTAGAGAACCTCCGGATACAGCGCCAGCCCCGACAACAGTATGAATCTCATCGATGAATAGGATGATCTTTTCCTCTTTAGTTAACTCAGATATTACTTTCTTAATCCGTTCTTCAAAATCACCGCGAAATCTTGTTCCCGCAAGGATTGAGCCCATATCCAAAGAAAAAATTCTGTAACCCTTTAAAAGATCGGGAACCTTCTCTTCCACAATTCTATTTGCCAAACCTTCAGTTATAGCTGTTTTACCCACACCGGGATCTCCAACATGGATAGGATTATTTTTTAAACGTCTGCAGAGCACTTGTATTGTTCGTTCAAGAATATCTTCCCTTCCTATAAGCGGCTCCAAAAGACCTTGATTAGCCAAATCGGTTAGATTTGTAGTGAATTGATCCAAGGCGGACTTTCTTCTTCTCTTACCACCAGCAGGAATTTCTTCCTCACCATTTTGAAATTCATCTTCTATATCTTCTGAATTATCAGTTTCATCAATACCAACTATATTTAACCCATGGGAAATAGTTTCTAATAGATTCAGCCGAGTGACACCAGCCTTCTTAAGGAAATAGGCGCCAAAAGACTTTTCTTCATCAAGTATGGATACCAGAATATCACCAATATCCACATCATCTTTTTGTGCGTTTTGGGTATGAAAAAGAGCCCTGTCGATAACATTCTGAAATCCCAACGACCGGAGAGGTTCTCGCTCTGGAACTGTGGGTACTTTGTTTTTAAGATGCGCATCCACCTCATTCCTTAATTCATCCGGCTGAACACCACATTCCATTAAGATACTCCTGGGATATTCATAATGGAGTGCAGCGTATAATACATGTTCCGGAGTCAAATATTCGTTTTTTCTCTGCTTAGCATCAAGATAAGCAGCATTCAGAATCGTTTCAAGTTCTTCATTTATCTTCATGGGTATCCCTCATTTTTTCTCAAAAATCCTTTTTATGCTTTTTCTACAGTACATTTTAAGGGGTATTCAGAATCCCGTGCAGTCTTCATAACCTGTTTAGCCTTGGTATTTGCGATATCGTACGTATAGAGACCTACAACACCACGGCCCTTCATATGTACATCCATCATAATGGAAACAGCATCTAACACATTTTTATTAAATATAGATACGAGTATCTCAACAACGAATTCCATAGTTGTATAATGATCATTATGGAGGATAACCTTATACATTTCAGGTTCGCGGATATCTTCACGATGTTTCTGTTTTTGTTTCCGAATGGTACCGGAATTAGTATTTCCCGGCATTTCTCCCCTCCAATGTATCTTCGGAATTAATATAACACAATTTATGCTTATTACAAAGAGTTAATTTTGATTAGCTAAGATTATATGATCAGCGACAACTATTTTTATTGGTAAGACTTGTAAAGGAGAGTTAAATAAAGAGTAAAAGCGTTGTTTATAAATATTAGTTTTCAGTTAAGAAATGGTTTAAAGCATTGCTGCCAGCGGATGGGATCAGTATACTCGAATGATCTTTCATTACCGATACTTCCCGGGGGCTGTCTAAGTTTTCAATACCCATCTCCCTGTTTATGTTTCCCACATATTCAAGCTCATCATTTTGCTTTACCGAAAATATGGCTATGCTGTCACTTCCACTTCCAGCGATGTAGAGCTTCGCTTTATCTGATGAAAAATCCATACCTTTCGGACGAAACATACCTTCTATTCCGATGTCTCCGTTTTTATAATTAGAATGAAATGCAACAGCAGAACCGGTGAGGACATAATAGGATATGGAATTATCATAATATCCCGTAACATAGATCGCCGTAGATTTTTGATTTATAATTACATCTGCAGCTCCATTCAATCCATCTACTCCATCAATTTCATCTTTGAAAAAAGTACTAAAGGTTAATTCACCAGAATTGGAATTGACATTAAAAATCAACAATGAATCAGAAGAAAAGCAGGTCACTGCCGCAATTGATCCATCCGGGGACAAATGTAGGGAGCTAGGTCCTTCCATACATCCATCAGGTAACTGGTTTGAATCGATACGCTGAATAGGTTCGATAGAGCTGGAATTTAATCTAAATACAGAAATCGAATTCCCATTTTCATTTGCCACATATAGATGATTGTCAAAAATAGCTGCTTCTCGCGGACCGTCAAGCCAAGGCTCCTCTTCATTGCTATAAATTATCTTGTATGTTCCATCGAAGTCTAGTATTCCAATCGAATCAGATTTATACCCTAAGACCACTACTCCGCCAGAATAGATCTCTAAATCACAAGGACCATATAGATTAGGATCTTTTACATACCCCATATAATTCAGTTTACAAAATTCATTATCATAACAAAAATGAACTACAGAATCTGAATTATATCCAGCGACAAAGACATCGTTACCCCAAAAGCCTACCGATCGAGCTCCCGACATGCCTATTATTGATGCTTCGCCATTAGTATAATCTCTATAGAAAGCAATTCCCCCAACCCATTGTCCATCCAATACTGAAAACCAAAGACTCGCGGAACCTTGAGATAATCCCGATACTCCGTCAACCACTGCATCAAGTCTGTTTATTACCATAAGATTTTTAGTGTCAATTTCGATTTTTATTCCTGTACCTATTTTGATTCCATTCATATACCAATCGGTATTTTCTAAATCTCCATTGCCGTTAACTTCATACTCGGCGGTAGTGTCACGAAAAAGAATATCTTTTCCTTCTATGGAAATCTCTGGAGGAGGCAATGTGTCCACGTTCACTGATATTTCCAAGTCCGTCTTAAAAATTGTATGATCATCGGTAAAATCAAAAACAGCTTCCGTTGTAAAACCATTAATAATCCTTACTGTTTCTGTTGCACCACACTGTTTTTTATTATTGTCGAATAGTTCTATACTTAGTATATAGTATCCGGAATCAACAGGATCTATGTAGCATGAAGCGCCTTCAGTGGATACATTTGGCTCACACTGAATAATTGAGTCTTTACCTTCCAACAATATTGAAACCTCTGGATTAGCCATAGATAATTCCGGCCACATAACGACAACATTCAACGATCCATTTCCATTAACCGGATACAGATTTATATTAATTTCCGATTCCTGAGACTTATATACATTTACACTTTTACTTCCGGAAAGTATTAGATCACCGCTCCTATTAAAACTATCAACTTTTAGTTCCCATGGACCGCATAAAATATCATTAACTTTTATTACATAGTTTGATGAATCCACCGTGAAGTTTTTTCCTTCCGGACCTTTACCGGATATTATGAAATCCACAGGTTCCATGGAAACCTCCGGCAAAACAGTTCTATTGCCGTCAGATGTCAGATTTAGTTTTATAAGTATTTCACCATACTCGTCTGGAATAGAACAGGATATAAGAAACAAGATAGCTGTCAGGTAAATAAAGATTTTCATTAAGGGCCTCCTCTATTACTAACAGGAAAAATCATAAGAAAACTTCAAAACTTGCTAAAAAAAAATAAAATATTTATACTTCCGTGATGCACATCGATAAAGCTCTTAAGCTCTTAGGCTTATCTTCTAATCCTTCATTACCTAATCTACTTGCTGCATACCGCAAACGTGCAAAAAAATACCACCCAGATCTTCATCCGAATCAGCAGGAAAAGGCCCACCGTGTCATGGTGCTTTTAAACAATGCCTACAAAATGGTTCTAAAGACATACTGTATAGAGGAACCGTTTCCGGAAGAAGAAATAGGTATTGAACGGGTACAGGAATCTGAAAAAACGGTATTGACTGAAGAATTTTCGAGGATATTTAATAAGCATTTGCATGTATTATTTGAAGGCATACTTACGTACTATCAGTATGGTTTGGAAAACGTATACCTTCGTACTGAAGGAACTCGGCGGATAAGGTATAGAAGAGCATTGCAGCAAATGCATAAAGGTCTAACGGGCATGCTCAGAACAAAGAACTCAGCAATTTCAAAGGATGATATTGAACTCTATAAAACATTTACCGCTTTCAGTAAAACTTTTTTTCATATGGCACAATCAAATAAGAAATATGACCCAACTTTAAAAAGAAACGAAGCAAAACCGTATAAACATTACACAAAGGGCAGCAGATTGCTTGATATCGAATTGAAAAATGAATTTTTCCGTCCCTATTTCAATGACACCAAAGAAACAACGAACACTACTGTGATAAATCATGAGTTAATGACGGTAATTACTAAATATGCTGTGAGCGAATGGGCAGGAGAAGCAGTTATAAAACTGTTTCTCCTGGATCAATATAAACAAGTTCTTCGGCTTTATCGCAAGCATAATGAATATTTTTAGAATAAAAGAAAGAAACCTATTAAATTTAGTCTAACCCCTTTTTACTTTCTTCTTTTCTATATTCATCTGAGCAATAGCTAATTTTGCAATAGGTATTCCATAGGGAGAACATGAGACATATTGAAGACCGATATTCCGTACAAAGGGAATGTTTTCTGGTTCTGCACCATGTTCACCACAGATACCCATCACGATGTCGGGCCTAGTCAATCTTCCCCGTTCCGCTGCAATTTTGATCATTTCTTTAACTTGATTCCCTAATACTTTAAAAGGATTATTTTCAAGGATATCAAACTCATTGTAATCTGTAAAAAATGAATTAAAATCATCCCTGGATAAACCATTTGTAGTTTGGGTAAGATCATTGGTTCCAAAGCTAAAGAATTCCGCATAACTTGCAATCTTATCAGCCTGGAGTACTGCAGCAGGAAGCTCGATCATGGTTCCCACCTTGTATGCTATCGGATCAGTATCCGCTTTTTCCCGAATCGCTTTCTCAATAGTTTCTATGCCCGTTATAGCTTTTCCTTCTATTCTTTTTCCATTCCGTACCGTCTTTAGCTCGTTAGCACTCATTATCAGAGGTATCATTATTTCAGGCTTACAATTAAATCCTTCTTTTTTCAGCTTATAAGCAGCTTCAAACAGCGCAGTGACCTGCATGTTATATATTTCAGGAAAAGAAATTGCAACACGTACACCGCGGTGTCCCAGCATAGGATTAAATTCTTTTAGCATATCACAACGGAACCTAATTTCTTTCTCCGTTAGTTTTTCATCAACTCCTTTCATGAATTTAATGAAATCATCCATGCTATCTTTCGTATGGGGTAGAAATTCATGAAGCGGAGCATCTAGCAATCGTATAGTTACAGGATAATCACCCATTATTTTAAATAGTTGATAGAAATCCGAGACCTGCATCTGTTTCAACTTCGCTAATGCCTTTTCACGGTCCTCTAGCTCTTGAGCAATTATCATGGAACGGAAAATATTAATTCGCTTTTCATTAAAAAACATATGTTCCGTCCGACATAGACCTATACCGGTTGCCTTAAATTTCTTCGCTAATTCAGCATCTTTTGGTTGATCAGCATTGGCATGGACATCAAAATCGCCGATAGCCTTTTGGACAATTTCTAAATAGTCAAGTAAACCGCTGCCCTCGGGAGAAGGTTCGATTAATTCTAATTTTTCGAAATAAATCGCTGGAGGTTCGTAGTATGGTACGTTCAAAGAAACGTAATCCCCTTCTTTTACCGTTTTTCTGCCAATTTTGATGGAATTCTTCTCAAATTTTATATTAGGCAATACCAACGCAACTTTGCCTAGACTTCTCGCTACTACCGGAGCATGCGAGGCATAACCACCTTCACTGGTAAGAACACCCTTGGCAACCTCAATGGCCTTTACATCTTCCGCGAAAGTTGAAGGCATAACAAGGATAAATCTAGTATCTTCATTCTTCTGGCTTGCGATTTTATAAGCTTTAAGGAGAGAATCGGTAGAAAAATATACTTTACCCACTGCTGCTCCGACTGCACCCGCAATACCGCCTTCTGCACTCGAAACATTCCCGGTTTTGCTTAAATCGAGTACCGGATGTAAAATTTCCGCAAGTCTTCCGGGCTGTATGGCATCTATGCAGTACTCATCATCAATAACACCTTTTTTGTGCAAACCCAACAAAGTTTTTATTTCTGCTTGAGCAGACTTGTTTGCTACCTGTATTTGATCGATTATCCATAGTTTTTTATTTTCTACGGTAAATCTTATCTGTCGTATTTCCTTAAAGCGATCCTCCAAATCTGTTGCTAATTTTTTTAGAACCTTCAAAATCGGTTTTTGAATTTCAGTTATCGATTTGCCTTTCGATTGAGTAGCATCGAACTCGTTCATGAAATAATTACCACTGATTTCATTATCGCCAGTGACTATATTTCGGGTATAGAATGTCCCGAAAAAACTCTCCTCCCCGTAATTACCGAATGTCATAGTCTGAATTAGCAAGGCGGCATCTTCGCTTGTGGCGTTACTTTCAAAAAACTTATCGAAGAGGGATATAACATAGGCAAGCTGATAATAGGCATCTTCAATAATTTCTGAAGGGTAAATATTTTCTAACTCTTGAATTATTTTATCTACATCACTATTTTTCTTTGCGCTTACGAGCTTTTCCTTTATTCCGGATAGTTTTTTATTTCTTTCTGTATCTTCTGAAGATTTTAATTCTAGTTCAATAATTTTTGCATACACGTTCTTATATTCATGATATGCGAAATCTTCTCCGACAAATGTACCGAAACCTTCCAGGGTTTTCCTGCATAAACCAATGTTGTGAATAGATATACTTTTAATAATGTTCAGCAATGGACTTTCCACTACTTTTATGAGAAGGGGGTTATCAGGATCATTAAATTTTTTATCGGTTATCTCATCCATCCTGTTTATTGGTAAACCCAATGCCTTTTTTATCTGTTCCGGATCTTTACTCAACCCACGAACTGCTTCATTCGGCATCATGAAGCCCGGGAGAATCGGTGCATCTACTTTCGCAAGCTCCATTATTCGCTTACCCCGGATTCCTAGAGACTCCAAAATTTCAGGATTATCAATAAACTCTGTACTGCTAAATGAATAGTAGCTTTCCATTATTACCCCTATAATTAACCTTTGGGAAGAGTGCTTTCATTTTACCTTCCCGTTAAAATAAATCTAAAATGACATCATGTCCTTGTTTTAGGAAGGCTTCGAACCTTGGACTTGCCCCTTCAAATAGATATCGCTTAAGTTTTGAAACATCTTTGATATTTTCTCCCGTTACACTAAACAATATAGGTGTTCCATGTTTAACCTTGCCCCACTTAAAGAGAGCATTAATATCATTAATGCGTTCATTTTCATACCATATCAAAACATCAAGTCCTGAATATTTTGATTTATAGCTCTCGATTATTTTTTTCCAAGCCTCGACGTTACCGTTATGAAATAGTTCATTAGTTACCACCACAGCGTTTTTAGGCGTAATCCGTTTTTTAACAGGAGATACCTTACGGCCTATTTTCTCTGTCTTTGAAACCGGAGTTTCTTTTCTAATAACTGTAGTTTTTTGAGCGCTACGCGGAGGGCCCATATATGCCTTCTTTCCACGCACAATTCCGCCACTAAGAAGTTTAATAAAGTCTTCTACTGCTGACTGAACCACATTGTCCTCAATATCTTCCGTCATAGGACCGCCATAAACTACTACGAGTTCGTCTTTAACGAGCGGCAGAACACTTTCCCATTGTTCTCTAACCACCGGATTTATTACAACGAGTCCCGTTTGAGGATTATTATAAGTCATGACAAAATCAATATTTGTCCAGTCAGCTATTGTATCAACTATTTTTTTAGCTTCATCAATAGTTTCTTTCAAGTTATAGGACTTATATGCGTACCCATACTTGTCTACTAACATAGCACTTATTATAGACTTGACTTGAAAACGTTGTATCTCTCCATTTTCCAATGACTCGTTCATAAGATCAGATATATTATCACCCCGGGTTATATCTGAAATATAGGATGATACGGTACGAAAGTGCCGCAAAGCGGCGTTAAAGCCGGCTTTGCGGGATAAAAAATTATATTCATTCTCTATCATATTTTATAACTCTTGCAAATCGTCTGAGGATTTTCCTTTTTTCCTGGAGGGGGTTACATCCGCCTTACCTTCAACATCTGATCCCTCAGATTCATTGAAACTACTTTGGGATGCATCAGGAACCTCGGCACGGATATCATCCTCATAAGCAAAGCTCTGAGAAATATCTTCCCGTACCGTAGAGCGTCTTCTCTTGAAAGAGGCAAACGCCGCATCCTGAAACCCTTTGGATACACCATGGAGGAATTCATTAAGCACATTAGCCATAGAATTCAGAGTGTATTTTTTCCTTTTGATGCTGCAAATATCGATATCCAAAATCAGTCCGGGTTGTACATGATATGGATTGATCAGGTAATCGAATTGGCCGAATTGCTGTTCCAGAAAATCTATCCGTTTATCCAGGATCACCCGTACTTGAGGATTCTCATAACCATATATCTGGCGGATCCTTTCACGGGATCTCCTTAATATCTTCTTATAGAGATCCTTTTCATACAGATAGGTGTTGTTCAGTTTTTCAACATCCGTTTCCTCTGGTTTGAGAAAGGACATTTCATTCCACGTTTTTTCTTTATCCTCGTAGAGTTCTTCTTCCTTATTTTGCTTAATCTTCTTTGCAATAGTTCCTTTTACTTTTGCGCTAAGATCGTCGAAATCATTAACCTTAAAGTTTGATTTGTTAGAAAGATAGACTGCCTCTACAACTTCGTTTACATGGGTTATTTCATTGTGGAATTGGGCGATTTGCTTATCGTAAGCTTCCTGTTCTCTTTTCAGCTGGGTGGGATCATAATATTTCATTCTCATCTGATATCTTTCATCAGGCAGACGAACTTCATCGGTATCTTCATACTCACGGACAACAAGTTCCCGGGCGTTTTTCAGATTCTCGATGTACTGGTATCCCATTTTGCTGGTATCGAGGATTGAAGTAAGGGAATTGATAGCGGTATTGAATCCTCTGTTTCTAATATTTTCCATATCCACTATTTTTTTCAAATTTTCGCGGATATTGAGAGGATCAAATTCGCTCGGGTCTATCTCTGCTCTTAAACCCTCTATTTTCTCGATAAGATTCTTTGCCAGGAAAGTATACCGTTTTGATTGTTCGTTATCCGCTTCATCATCAGTATATTCCGGAACTCTTTTCATCTTTTCGAACATGACTTCGCCATCGGAAAGTTCTTCTTTTCCTTCATCAACGAGTTGATCCTGAAACTCTTCTATTTCCCGGTCGA
Source organism: uncultured Spirochaetales bacterium (assembly GCA_964618265.1). Classification (GTDB taxonomy): domain Bacteria; phylum Spirochaetota; class Spirochaetia; order CAYLLE01; family CAYLLE01; genus CAYLLE01. The sequence continues at coordinate 126,811 of CAZUAE010000002.1, forward strand.
TTAAGTTCATTATCGTATTTGCTATTTGATCCTTTATGATGTATTCCACAGTGCTTTGATATTGAAATATAGGACTAATCAACTCAGAATCAAGGATGTTTACAGATAATTTCACATCAGTAACAGTTTTAGGTTTTGTTGCATTATCCTTGAAGGCACACTTTACAATTGAATAGGCATTTTCACCTCTAATGAAAGCGCCTACATCGGCTTTTTGCCGTAATAATGCATTTGTATCATTTTCCAAATCATTAAGACCACGCTGGACATGACCTTGAAGGTGTCCATACATGTTTACGATGGACTTCTCTATTTCTCCCGTGTTGAATTTATCGGCACCGCCGATTGAGTCCAACATTTCGGAAATCTCTTTCGGTGTGTATCTCGACAGGACTTTTGTTTCTTCTTTGTCCATGTAGTTCCGGATCTTCTTAACCATCTCGTCTTCTGTGGTTACGATATACCGGTTAAACATGTTCTGATAGTTCTGATTGAAATAGTTATAAAGCTTCTCCTTGAGACCGCCCATAACATCCAATTTTTCTAATACCTCTTCGGGCAGTTTCACCATGATATCTTTAAGCATCTTATCTGTTTCTTCATTGATAAGCTGTTTATACTCTTCTTTCTGGCTTCTACCCTCTTGAGCGAGACTGTTTCTCGAACCGACTGCCGAAGGCTTTGTCGGATGGAAAACATTTGGACTTCTTGGAAGATCTGACATACCAAACTCCTTTTAACGATTATTCGTTGTAATTAACACGTTTTCTCAATTAATAAACATATCACATTTTTTTCTTTATGCAAGCAAATACTTTTAAAGAAAACAACTTTTTTTATTACCTGCATATAATCAACCCGTTTCTTTCGGCAAATACCTCCTCCTCCTATAACGATTGAATTTTATTTTCCACGAGTCTGCGAAATTGAGAACTGTAGGAGTTGTTAGCGAGTTTTCGCAGCTCTTTTTTAATTTCTTCTTCTTGTTGTTCATCCATAGAATTAATTATTTCACTATACTGCTTTAAATCTTCAATCGTCCGGCTTTGAATATACCCGGCCGCTACATGCCATATCGTATCACCTCTGCTAATACGGTATTCATCTCCCTCCGGCATTATAAGAATATCACCAGGATATATCCAGTGTGAATCTTTAACTCCCGGTCTATTTTCAGTTCCTAATTTTCTGTAACCGTTAAGGTCAGATATTGTATTCGTAGTACGAATGATATCACTAATGGTTATCTCAAAGTCATAATTCTCCCCTGATTCACTAGTGTAATCAATTTTTCTCAACTCCTTCATGCGAGGAGTTTCAAAAAAACTATTCGGTATATCAGCTTCAGGAACTTTCTCGTCTTGGGTTGTATCAGGACTGATATCTGTGTTTTGAGAATCTGCAGAATCCTTTTCTTCACTTTCAACAGTAACAGAATTGTTATCAGGTTTCTCGGTTGTTTCCTGTTCGGTTTTTTCTACAGTTTCTCTTCCATTTTGAGCTTGACCGTTAGTACTATCTTGGTCCTGTTCAGTTTGTGAATTTTTTTCTTTACTTGTTTTATCCAACCCGGAATTCGAATTATCTGCCTGTGCTACTATATCGGCATCTCCGCCAGAAACATCATCTCCTTGTTTTCCGTTTCCGCGAAAACCAAACCACCACGTCAAAAAACCTGTAAATAATATCAGTGCAACAATAGATGCCACTGTAAAAAATTTGACGGGAAATCTTTTTTGTTTTCTCTTTATTGCCCCTGTTTCCTGTGTAGCATGGACCGGCGTGATCTCCTCTTTAGGCTTAAGTTTTGATGGAGCCTGTGCCTGTTCTTTCTCTTCAGAAAAACGGGACTGAGTCTCCTTTACTGATTCAGAGGTTCCCGGTATCCGCTGTTCCCTAATTTTCGCAGTGCGGGGCGGTTCCAACTCTCTGCTTAACCTGATAAGCCGCTCCCGTTCGCTGAAATAGAAGCTGTTGTCACCTTCGGGAAGTTCTGAAATATACCGTCTTGCCTTCTTTGAAGCTTGAATATCGGAAGCGGATAAGCCTTCTATCAAGAGTGTATAAAAACATAATATCTTCCCTTCTTTCTGATATAATTCACCTAAGAGCGGAATATCCGAACTGCCCAGCCGTTTAGTATTTAATATACTTGAAAGTTCAGAGGATATATTATTTAAAAGTTGGTCGTCTCTTGTTTCTGAAAGAAGGATAGATGCTGAACAGATATTATTAAATAAAGCTATGAGAACAGGATCCATATTACCGGAAATTTGGCTTAATTTAATTGATACTGCATCATCTCTTGTTTTATTTCCGGATATAAGATCATTAAAATAATTAATAAATATGTCTACAGTAGGAATATCAGTGGAAGACATAAATTTTTTGAATTTTTTTCCCGATTCAATCACAAATTCTTTTATTACTGTATCGGTATTTATTTTGCTTTTAATTGGAACGTAGGGTATCCCAGTGAAAATGTTCAATCGCTCCTTTAAGGATACAGTTTTATCTTTTGAGTCAATTATGATTAAATCATTATTTTTTCCATTAACATTTTCATCAGAAAGCATAATTGGTCTTGGGAAATCTTCGTTATCTATAATAATCTTATTACCTTGTTCATCATCACCTAGTTTATAAGAAAATTTTCCGCTAGTTACGCCTTTTGTATTATTTAGCTGATGGACAGTTACCTGAAACATCCCCGCTTTAGCGGACGGAAATAACGTCGTAAAATCCTGTATCTTTTTCTTGTTTTTTGAAAACAAAACCGCACGTGAATCGGAATATTTTTTTCTCTTTAGAAATCTTAGAAGTCCTTCATTTAATCTGGAAGTAACTGCACCTTGCAGCAGATCAGGATCAATACCGTATTTTGCCGCTTCCCGAAAATAATCCACCAGGACTTTGTCTGATACCAAGTTAGAATTTTTGAATAAAATAGTCGTTTCATCCAATACAATAAAACCTGCCTGATCTATTTTATGAAAGGGCAGCAAAAGCGGATCTCTTTTTATATGATCCTTCATTATGTCCGCACGCTGGTTAAAATGCTTATCCTGTAATTCCCGCTTCTTTAGATCAAAAATAACTTCATTATTGTAAGCTATGTTGATATTCTTGTTATCCATGAAATAAACGAGAACCCGGTTTCCATCAGATTTGACGTGTTTATAGTCTTCTATAGCTTTTGGTTTAGTTTTAAAGATCTGCAGGAATTTTTTAAAGTGTTGAATTATTTCCGAATCACCTATATATCGGTACTCACGTACACTTTCATTTCTCACCTCATAAAGTGGATTGCCTGTGAGAGAGTCGGGAACTATTACAGTATAAATATCTGATAATACTTGCTTAGGAATTCTGTCGGAAGTTCCAATTCTTAAAAATGGGCGCAGGTCTTGTTTATCTTTTCCAATATAGATTATATAACATTCGTTATCTATATGAAAAATGCGTCTTTCCGGAAATTTATCAAAATTTTCCATTAGGGAAATGCTCCTTCTTAAAACAGCTTTGTTTTCATTTTCTGTAAGAAAGATGTGTCTATCCTAATCATATAATTCATTTTCATATTCATAATCATTATACCAGGTTAGTTAAAAAATATCATACGTGATAATACATTATCTGCTTTTTTCCGGATTTTTTCTTATGAAACATCCAAAATGAGTATCTATTTGCAGTAAAGGCGTGACGCTCAATACCGGAAGGTAATGCTAAAGACATTGTCTTTATGTAAAAATTTTTCATATATATAGTTGCATTTTACCGGTAAATATAAAACAGATCAAGTTTTTCTTTTGTAAATGTCAATTCGATCTAAAGGTTTGTTTATAAAAAATATGGCTTTTGCAAATCATGAAACTAACCGAACCAGCAGATTTAGTCATAAAGACATACGCAGGAGTATTTCGGAATTACCCCTTTTATTTTAGGAAGAAGGTAATTCTAAATTGCTGCATCATTATTGTATTAATAATCAAACCTATTTAACAATCTTTGTATATTGCTGTATACTTTTCCTATGATTATCAATGAAAAAGCAAAGACAAAGATTATACCTATTGCCAGCGGAAAAGGCGGTGTAGGAAAATCCTTCATCTCTTCTAACCTTGCAATAAGCCTTGCGAAAAGCGGAAAAAAGACTACCCTGATAGATCTGGACTTGGGCGGCTCCAACCTGCATACATATCTCGGAATAAAGAATACCAATCCGGGGATAGGTAATTTCCTTTCAAATAAAAAGATTTCCTTTGATGATATTATTTTTGAAACTGAATTTCCAAACTTGACATTCATACCCGGGGATGTATTAGTTACCGGCATGGCCAACATAAGCGGAAATCAAAAGAACCGTATCATCAGCGGTATTGAAAAACTGGAAGGCGATTATGTTATAATGGATCTTGCCTCAGGCAGTCAGTTCGATATTGTTGATTTCTTTTTAGTTTCTAATTCAGGATTTCTTGTTGTTAATCCCCATGCTCCCTCCCTTCTTAATACATATTCATTTTTAAAAACCACAGTCTTTAGATTTATTCAGAGAGCTTTTAACAATAACAAGAAGGTTTCATCCTATATGACTTCCTTGTTGAAGGAAAAACAACCTGGAGAAATTCCTCCTTTTTCGGAAATTCAAAAGGAAATTTCCAAACGGAGCGCCCCTGTGGGCAGAAATGTAAAAAAAAGTATTGAGCTGCTTAAACTCAAGATAATAATTAACATGGCGGATCATCCTGAAGATATAGCCTTCGTAATAAAACTCAGAGATCTTATACAAAAATTTCTTTCCATAGATACAGAATGCCTTGGTCTAATATACAGAGATAAAGCTGTTCCAAGGTCTTTAGATGAGCTATCCGTCTTTTATACTACCTATCCATCAAGTTTAGCTGCTCAAGAGATAGAGAGAATAAGTCAGAAAATTTTACAATCAGAGGATTTTCCTAATATGCCGCTTGATTTAGAATATTATAAAGATTCTTTCGAATTGGCAGAAATTGAAGCCGGCAATGATTACGAGATCCTAAAAAAAAATACTTCTGTATCAAATAAGGACGAAATTGACACCCGTGAACTCATTGATATGATTACATCCCAAAAGAAACAAATTAATGAGTTAAAGAGTACGGTTCGGAGACTGACGATGAGAAATGCTCCGCGGAGGGACCGACTGTAGTACAAAATTAGTCGGTCCCTTCCTTATTAAACTATCTTTTTTGTCATAAAATCTCGGAATATTTCCCCAATTTCTTTTGATATTTTAACGGCATCAGAACGGGGTACATTAGCATCTTTCCACATAGTATCCTGGAAGAACTTTACCATTATCCGATCCAATTGGGGATCTGGGAAAAAGATATAAGAATAATTATTTCCCATTGTCTTAAGTATTGTAAAGGACCCATAGCTAATTATAGGTTCTTTTCCTACCATTACCTTATCCTGGCGTTTTGTTGTAAATATTTCCAACTCGTTAAAACGGTAAGGAATTTTGTGAATATCATCACGATAAGAGGGCTCGGTGTGTTTTTTATCATAATTCATCGGTTCGACTAAAATATACAATTTTTTACCGTCAGCCTGAAAGGTCAATCCATCTTCCGATGCATGAATAGATTTTACATTATTGTAAGAGGTTATCTCATATTTAGTATATGCTGATGTTTCCAAAAAAAACGAGCTTACAATAAATCCCCCTTCCCGGGGTAATTCATTTTTGTTATACGCACTAAAAAGCTCTTTTACGGTAGACACAATTTCCTCCAATATAAAATTAAGGCTGGACTCTACCATGAAGTATATGATTCAAAATCATCTTGTCAAACTTGCATATAAAGATTTAGTTTTACATTCCCGGAATGGCTCGTATGACATCCGGCATTCTACTATGCACTAAAATATTGTAGATGAATCCCCAAAATCCAAGCAATACCGCAATTATTCCAAGAAGGTTTTTTATGCCGGTTAATTTATCATGGATATCATTTATTTTGGCACTGGTATTTTCATCAGCCTGATTCAGCAGCAATTTCTGAAGGACCGATAATCCCAGTATGAAACTGATAGCAAAAGAAAGTAAGCTGATTACAAAATTAGAAAGCCACCAGAGGAAAGGAGACCAGCTGTTTTCTCCGCTTCTTGCGAGCTCCCGTGAAACAAGCCTCTGCAATCGCAAATCACCTAATTTTGCTAACACCCAAATGAAGAAAATTACACTCCAAATCATTAGAACAAAACCCACCCAGCCGGAAATTTGATCAACCTTAGAGACAGCGTTTTCCATTTCCGGTTTTTGCTTAACGAGCAGACCGGTTAAACAAAGAGCTCCACTCAAAATCAGAAAAAGCGAAGTAAATGTTCCCATATGTTCCTCCTATGTTTTTACAGCAAATAGAGATCTATATGCTGTTTTCTAAAATATAGTACAAATCTAGACAGAGTGTGTCAAACCAATATCTATTTATTTCGGCAATTCCCGGTCAACCCGATTTAAATTTATATATTATATGTAATTATGGCCTCTTCTAAATCACACAAGGTGTTGACCGAGAATTGCTGTATTTATTTTTTTTATTTCTTCTTCTTTCTGAATGTTTGAACATATGCACACTGCGAAGGCATGTATCTTCCAAAAAGAGCATGATACATCGTTACTTTATTGCAATTTGAACATATTTTAAATCGGTTTTCATAAATTGTGCACAGACGAGTATTTGTATCTAAATAACGGCAAGGTTTATCGTATTCAATTATGACTTCACCGTTCCATTTGAGTCTTCTCTCGAAACAGCATAATCCACACTTATTACAGACGGACTCCCAATACTCTGCCCATTCTTCCTTTGTTTTTTTACCTCTACCTGTTAGATATCTGATTATTCTCATACATTTATCCTAACACTAATCTCAATTACTTATTCTATACAAACAATTAAAATTCCAAAGGAGCAAAATATCCTCCTTTACCCCGGCCGCTTCTTCTAAGATATATCGTCTGTATCTCCAACGGGATAAAGGACCGGCCGAAATCAGCGGGGCTTCCTGATGTGTATGTCAATTGATAGGTACCGGATGTTTTATTTAAAAGATGAGAAACTATTGAGGTAACTCCGCGAGCATCATGTATTGGCTGTATATAGCCGCCTGTTTCGGAGGCCAAAAACTCAAGCTCAGGACTTTCAGAGGCACCATTAAACAAAACTCCATAGAACACAATTCCATTGTTCTGAAGATAAGAGGCAAGTTCCGGCAGATCATAATCGATAAGTTGATCACCCATTATCCCGCCATTTCCGATGAAGATGATACCCTTTCTACCATCCCGTTTAATCAATTCGGAACCGGCTAATCGAATTCCAGAATCTAAACGCCACCGTTCCGAATAATTGCCTTCTAAACGAGCTTTTGAAGCAATCTCAAGTACGGATTTCCCAAACGGCTCAGCGATAAACGGTTCCGGGGAGGTAACAGTTAGACCAACAACTCCTCTTTCTGATACTGCGCCCGCAATTTCATTAGCTCCTTCTTCTAAGAGATGTAATGATTTTATTACATCCTTCGAGCGCTCTGCCAAAATCATTACATCCACAGTTTCTGTCTTATCTTCAGCGTAAGTCATTTCTAAGTCGTTAACTACTAAATTGCCGTCAGTGACCGTAAAATTGGATTTATTCAAACCAATGATTCCGTTTCCTGCCCGGTCCTGAACGGTCACATCTACCGCTATAGAGGGGAAGTTATCAGCATTTACTCTTCCTACTTGAACAATCAAATTAGTATATAGATCTGTCATCTCCGATAATAGATGAACCGCATTTTCCTGAAAATCGGTGGCATAAACTGTTCCGTTTGGTCCGATTACTGCTTTTACAATAGTACCGAAATCAGCAGTATCCGCGAAAAGAGAGACGGTGTTTTCGGTTGTATTAAGGAGCAGGAGTTTGTCGGCATCAGTTACCAGTAAATGGTTATCGTCAAACTTTGCAATACCTTCGGGACGCATAAGGGTATTCGCACCCAGAGATCCTTGATAATTTCCATTTTCATCAAACTGGTATATTTCCCCCGCTTTTTTATCGGCAACATAAATTATTGAGCCTATAGCCGCTATACCGGTGGGCTCACGGAATCCCTGAAAAACCTCTCCCCGCTCCCCAAAAGTGAGAACGAAACTCCCGTCTCTTTTAAATTTAGAGACACGTCTATTACCATATTCAGTAACGTAAAGCTGATTTTTGTCATCCAGGGTTATAAACTGCGGTCCTAATAGTTCACCGGGATTTATTCCGGTTCTTCCTATTACTAATTCTTTTAATCCTCGGGAATTTAATTTTGATATGCGGTCGCCTCGGAATTCTGTTACATAAAGGAATCCATCTGGTCCCAGTACTGTATCAAAAGGTCGATTTAGCCCTGTTAATCCTCCCTGGTACCGCCCCCGCAGCACACCATTCGCATCTATGTGAAGTATTTCATTAGAACCATAAGCAGCAACATAAAACCATCCATCCCTCCTTGCATCTACTCCGGAAGGTCTATTAAAAACATCAACGCCTTCCACCAAGCCCGGAAGAGAGGTTACGGTAACATATCGGTCCAAGGAATCCAATTCAGCTCCGCCGCTGCGTCTATACGCAACGGCCTCTAAAAATGTACGTAGAACAGGGTCACCCTTCACCTCCAACACAGAACGCCACTCATTTACTGCAGCTTCCTCGAGACCTGAAAAATAATATGCTCTTCCTAACCACTCATGGACCAATGGATTTTCAGAACGAAAGGAGATTGACTTTAAAAAAGAAAGAATCGACTCATTATAAAATCCGCTGTTAAAGGCATTAACTCCTCTGCGGAATTCCTCCTGAGCTTTTATATCTTCAATAGTTTCATTCTGACTATAAGAATTTGGTATAATCAATAGAGCAAAGACTGATATTAATATCAAGTATTTCATTATATTCATTACGTCCTCCAGATCATTTATTTCCTTGGGAGGAGATTACCTTTCGGAGATGATCTTTGATTTCCGATTCATCAGGACTGATTGCCAGTGCTTTTTTGAGAATTTTTATGGCTTCCGGTAAGTTGCCCATTTTATATAGAGCCCAACCCAGAGAATCAAGATAAGCAGGATTATCAGGCTTAAAACCAAGTGCCCTTTTACAGTATTCGACACCGCCTGCGGGATCAGTATCCGAATCGGCCAAAATAAAACCCATAGAATTTAACGCATTAGGATTTCCAGGCTCCATCTCTAAGGCAGTTTTTAATGAATCAATACTGTCTTCTATTTTGTTCTGTTTAAACTGCGTAAAGGCAAGGGCTGAGAACACAGAAGCTGACCGATAACCTTCTTCAAGTAATTTATCAAATTCGTATGATGATAACTCCAAACGCTCAGTAATAGCATAAATATATCCCGCCAACATCCTGCTCTGATACGAGTGCAGGATATCTTTCCCTGAAGATATTACCTGTTCAAGATACAGGATAGCTTCATCATATTTTTCTAATTGCGCATAACACAATCCCAAATAGTAAGGGAGTTCCGGGTAATCACCAGCATCTCCCCGTACAGATAGGAAGGAAGAGAGCGCTTCCGCATACCTTCCCATTTTAAACTGGTGAATTCCTTTTTCAAGGTAATTATTTGGAGGTGTTTGTGATAAATTTTTCTTTTTTATAAGCCGCATCCTCCTCATGATTCACTGGATGTAGATAGACAGGACTGATTGATATCCCTCCCTTTGAAACTACATCCCAATCTGATCCCTCTTCCATTTTTGTTTCAATCGGTGATCCGTCTAGAAAGTAATATGCTGATCCGTTGGGAGCATTAAAAGTTACGAGTTTATCGTGGTATATCCTTCTAGATGGATAAGTAATAGTGACATTAATATTTCGGTTTTCGCTATTGGGAATATTGATATTAATAAAATGATCCGGGTTCCATAGATCTTTTAACTTTTCAACATTATGATATATAAACTCTGCCGCTACCGAATAATATAACGGTATCCCAAAACCTGCAACTGAGATTGCTATCCCGGGGACGCCCATAAATGCAGCCTGTCTCGCTGCCGCAGCGGTACCGGAATATACGATGTCTGTACCTAAATTAGGTCCCTTATTTATTCCGGATATGACAATATCCGGAGTAACAGAAATCCCCCCTAAGAGCCCCAATACAACACAATCCACTGGAGAACCACTGCAACTATAACAGTTTTCACCAACTGTTTTTGAGCGGATCGGTTCATGCAAGGTTAAATAATGAGACATCCCGCTTCGCTCTCCATCTGGCGCCACTACCCAGACATCATACTTCTTTTCCAGGATGTTCTTAAGAGCAATAATGCCTTCGCTGTCTATTCCATCATCATTTGTTAGTAGTATTGTCATTTTAAAATACGTTTTTTTGAACCAACTCCGCTGGATGTTTCACAGAGGTGTATCTCCGGAGAAAAACCAAAAATTCGGTCATACTCTCTTAGCTGTTTCTGATAAATATCCAGAGCATCCTCTCTGATTAAGCTTATAGTACACCCTCCTCCGCCGAATCCTGTTATTCTTGATCCGTAAACGCCTTCTATATCCCATGAATGTTTTACGAGCCAATCAAGCTCTGGGCATGAAACCTCATACAAATCTCTAAGACTTACATGGGACCGTTTCAATAACTTGCCGAGAGCATACCAGTCTTTTCTCATGATGGCATTTTTACCATCCTTTACCCGTTGGTTTTCTTCAATTAAATGGAGACACTTCCTTCGTATTTTTTCAGGAATTTGGCCAAGACTTTGTCTTACCTCCTTAGAAGATAAATTTTGCAGATTCCTCGCTCCACCATTTCTACCAATTGCTGAAACAAAATGAATACACTCCTCAAAGATATGTTCCGGATCTTCTCTGGTGAAAACTTGAGGTATTTTTGAATCAGTAATAATAATTCTTAGATTATCCAGCTGAAAAGGAAGATAACTATATTCCATGCTTCCTGTATCGATAAAAAGTGCGGTATCTTGTTCTGCATTTAAGCAGGCGAAATGATCTATTATGCCTGTTTTTTTTCCGATAAACGAAATTTCAGCCTTTCGTGCACATTCGATAACCTGTAAATCAGAACAATCAAATCCGTATAGTTCACACAGAGCAAAGCCCAATGCAACTTCCATTGCTTCTGATGATGAAAGACCGATATCGGGAGGGACTTCGCCAAGAAGTGTTATGCTAAGCCCTTTAATAGGACATCCGATATTTATGAAGCAGTGAATAACACCTTTAAGATAATTAGCCCATCGGTCCTCTCTTTTATATTTGACATTACCTAAACTTGTTCTCTTCCGTTCATTAAAATTTGCAGAATAAAAACGAAGCGAATTATCATCCCGTTGCGACAGAGCTATCTGCATATATCGATTAATACCTATGAGGAGAGCATAACCATGACTGTAGCCCGAGTGCTCACCCAGCAGGTTTACTATACCGGGAGCTGATATAATAACTTCGGGTTCCACGCTATACTCTTCCCAATGATAAGATGTTATATCCTTCATGCTACCTGACCCAATCCCTTCGACGTGAAATTATATTACAGAATCTTGCTAGAAATTTCAATAAATTCTTAGAAAATGACGGTAAAATCATTATTACCAGCAATTCCTGGTCAATACCATTTGCAATGCAGGAAACGTCATATGTCTTTATAATATAATAAATTAATTTGAATTGACCGGGAATTGACCGCATCATTACCTACACACTCGATTCTTTTTATTGAATAGGTTATGTTATTAGAATATGAGATTGAGATCTTTTTTACTCGTAATAGTTTCAGCAATTGCTTTTCCTCTGGCTCTTCCAAATGAATTTTTTCCTTTCGGTAATTTTTTTATAGGCCTTATATGCTTAATTCCTTATTATTTTGCACTAACAAAAACGCGAACTATAGGTTCGGCTTCTCTGGCGGGTATTATATTCGGGGCAATTAGTACGATACTGGCTAATTATTGGCTCATGTTTTATGGTGAATTCTCTTTATGGACTTTAGGCGGAGTAACCGTCGGGTACATCGGTTACAATGCACTTTTTGCTCCTTATCTGTGGTATTTTCTCAGATCACCGGACAGATACCGTCCGTTCCTATTTGCTGCTTCCTGGGCAGCCTATGAATATTTAAAATCAGTTGGTTATCTCGGGTATCCTTGGGGTTTATCTGCATATCCTGCCGGCGATATTCTTCCTTTGATCCAATTTGTGGATATTACAGGTGTGTGGGGTCTTTCATTTTTAATGGTTTTGGTAAATGCACTTTTTGCAGAATTTATTATGTATTCTACCAACTCCCATGTTTGTCCAGCGGCAATCAAAAAGCGGTATGGAAATATCAAATTGAGAATTACCCGTCTATATAAGAGAGGAGAAAGGCGGAATACCCTTATAAGACAAACATCCATTATGTTAATATTATTTATATCAGTTATAAGTTATGGATTTATTAGATTAGGGGATGAAATACCCGTTCGTAAAAAAGTTGATGTTGTATTAGTCCAGCAAAATTCAGATTCCTGGATCAGAGGTAATGAACTAGAAACCATTAAAACTGCTCAAGATTTAAGCAGAAAAGGAATTGAGGAACTTCCGGAAAAGCCGGATATGATCGTATGGAGCGAAACAACCCTTCCCTGGGATTACCGGATGCATAAAGATTATTATAAACAAAAACCTGAGAATGATCCCTTAATAGATTTCATAAAAGAAATAAATACCTATCTCGTCACAGGTGCAACCGTGGTAATAGATCCTAAGAGCGGTGACGCTATGAATGGTGTAATCCTTCTTTCTCCGGAAGGTACAATAATTGATTATTACGGAAAACAGCATCCTGTACCATTTGCTGAACATATACCTTTTTGGGAGTTTGAGCCGGTACAGCGCTTCTTCCGAGAGGCGGTAGGTCTATATTCCACATGGACTATAGGAGACAAATACACTCTTTTTTCAGTACCTGTGAATGGCAGAAAAGAGGTTATCTTTGGAACTCCCATATGCTTTGAAGATGCCTTTGCTTATCTCTGTAGAAACTTTGTTTTAAAAGGAGCAGAGATTCTCGTTAATCTCACAAATAATTCATGGTCAAAAACTAATTCTGCCCAAGTTCAGCATTTTGTTACTGCAAGATTCCGCGCAGTGGAGAACAAACGGCTCTTACTTAGATCAACAAATTCCGGCTTTACATCAGTCGTGGATCCGTGGGGCAGAATAATACATCACATTCCTATGTTCACAGAGGAATATCTGTCTGTGGAAATCCCTGTATATCGTGAGAATCGTTTCACGGTTTATACTCTTTTGGGAGACTATTTCCCGCTATTATTATTTTCTATTTTAGCAATTTATTTAATCTTATCCTTAAGAAAACCGCCGGAAGGTACTATTGAGGCTCTTTCAAAATTAGATAATTTTTAAAAGCGGCTCCATTATCCACGTATATTATATTTTTTCTTAAATCGCTCAACCCTACCGGCTGTATCTAGAAGTTTTTGCTTCCCTGTGTAAAACGGGTGACATTGAGAGCAGATTTCCACTTCAAGATTCGGCACTGTTGACCTAGTTTCGATTTCATTACCACAGGCGCATTTAATAATCGATTTCTGATATTTCGGATGAATTTTATCTTTCATTGGTATACTCCTCTATTCCATATACTTACAATTTTTTTTATCTACAGAGCCCCCGATGATGTGGTATTCATTGATCGAAGGAATGTATCATTATTCTTAGTTTTCTTCATTCTGTCAATGAGAAGTTCAATAACTTCCACATCATCCATCGGATTCAATACTTTCCTAAGAACCCAGATCTTATTTAATTCTTCTTCAGTCAATAATAAATCTTCCCGACGTGTACTGGAACGTTTAATATTTATAGCAGGAAACATTCTTCTATCTGACAATTTTCTATCTAAAAGAAGCTCCATGTTTCCGGTGCCTTTAAATTCCTCAAATATTACTTCGTCCATTCTGCTTCCTGTTTCAACAAGAGCGGTTGCTACTATGGTTAAGCTTCCGCCACTTTCTATATTCCTTGCAGCACCAAAAAATCTTTTTGGTTTATGAAGAGCATTTGAATCAACCCCTCCGGACAAAATCTTACCTGAAGTAGGCACCGTTTGATTATATGCTCTAGCAAGACGAGTGATTGAATCCAGCAGAATAACAACATCTTTACCATGTTCAACCAATCTTCTTGCTTTCTCTAAAACCATCTCGGCAACCTGGACATGTCGAGTGGCTTGTTCATCAAAAGTTGATGCTATCACTTCAGCTTGAACATTCCGCTGCATGTCTGTCACTTCTTCGGGACGTTCGTCTATAAGGAGCACAATTAGGTAAACATTCGGATTATTGCAGGTTATCGCATTCGCAATTTTCTGCAGAATAATGGTTTTGCCTGCCTTCGGTGGAGAGACGATTAAACCCCGCTGCCCTTTCCCTATAGGCGCAAACAGATTGATCATACGGGTAGAAATATCTCCCGACGGCATCTCTAAATTCAACCTTTCATCGGGGTAGAGGGGAGTAAGGTTATCAAATGGTATCCTGGTTTGTGCCACCGATGGCTCATCAAAATTAACACTTTCTATCCGCAACATAGCAAAAAAACGTTCGCTTTCTTTCGGAGGGCGGATTTGTCCGTATACCGTATCACCTGTCTTTAAATTAAATAATCTTATTTGAGAAGGTGACATATAGATATCATCGGGACCAGGTAAATAACTATTTTGAGGAGAGCGTAAAAAGCCGTACCCGTCCGGGAGAATTTCCAGTGACCCATACGCATATATAATACCATTTTGATGTGTATGGGCTTTTAAAATTGAAAATATAACATCCTGTTTTTTTAATGAAAGCAGTGTATCCTGACTGATCCCCATTGAAAGGGCAATATCTCTTAGTTCCCGCAGGTTTTTCCGGATAAGGTCATTAATACTGACATCCGCATTATTACCCTTTTTACCGGTATCTTGATTAGGCCCTGTACTTTTGTAACCGCCGGTCTTATTTTTCCGCCGTTTTGTATTCTTATGCTGCTCCCCAGGGCTGGATTTAGAGTTTCCCCCTCGAGATGATTGTTTGTCTGACATACCTGGATTATCTTGAGATTTTTCCGCAGTCTCATCTTCCTTTCCTTCTTTGGAAGAATCGTTTTCATTTTCTGCATTTCCGTTACCAGTTCCATTTCCATTCCCGTTTTCACTTTCTTTTATCAACTCCACACGTACTTTTTTCCGCTTTGGCTTTTTCTTGGAATCCTCCGAGATCGTTTCTATAGAAGTTTCTTTTTCTTCCATCTCTTTCTCCTGCATTTTCACAGCACTCTCTTTTTCAACGGATTCTTTCGAGGTATTCTCCGTTTCATTTTGGGCTGCATCGTTTTCGGTGGGGGAATCATTTGTTAGGTCTAATTCGTGCTGTGTGTTTTTTGATTCGTCATCAGCACCATCATTCCGTTTTCTTCGGATTATTGCCATTTATAACTCCAATAGATATAATTTATTTTATTATTAAACACAAATTTCCTACAAAACCATACATAGAAGCTTTTTTTAAGATCTTTTCAATTTAGAATAAGTATTATCTTCTTTAATTGAAAACAACCTCTTATTTCGAAAGCAAATCTAATAACTTTTGTTTTATATATGCCCTTATAATCTGTTTGTAATCAGGATCGCCAAAACTTTTTTCTCGTTATTTAAGCTTCCTTGTTATGGATATATGCTGCAGTACTGCCCGATATTCATTTTTTGGGGATACTACAAGTTCCAACAAGATTATTATTACTCACGATACATTTTTATGGGATTTATTTTTTCCGGTTATTCTAGAACCTAACTTCTACATAGAGTATATTATTTGATTTAGCATATGTCAACTCATATTATCATACACTGAGGAATTCTCATTTTATACCTTTAGGCAACAGAAAGAGGCATGATTCTCAAGAAAAGACGTAAAATAATTGAATAAAATGAGAATTCCAAGTATGGCATGAGTAAAAAGGCAATTCTAAATTGCAAATTTAGAATTGCTCTCATACACTTTTTCAATCACTTCCTCACCTAAAAGATGAGCTCCCACGGCACTCCTCCTTCTAATCCTGCTGCGGTCACCTGAAAAGCTATATTGTTTTATGAGCTCCCCTTTTCCGGGGGCTACGGCAGCTATCCAGACAGTACCAACCGGTTTTGTTTCAGTTCCGCCACCAGGTCCTGCAATTCCTGTTATACCAATGCCTATATGAGCTCCGCTAACCTCAGATACTCCGAGTGCCATCGCTGCCGCAACTTCCCTTGAAACAGCGCCGTATTCATTGATTATATGGGGAGATATTCCTAGCAATTTTATTTTCGCATTGTTAGAATATACAGTAACTCCGCCCCAAAGCACTTCCGAACTTCCGGGAATCTCAGTTATAAGGGATGTGGCTAATCCAGCCGTACAAGATTCAGCAAAGGCGCAGTATAGTTGATTTTTTTTCAATGTATCAAACAATCCTTGACTGGGAGAACAATCTCCCCGTTTTATTCTGTACTTTCCCAATTTATCCACAATTTTATTAAAGCTACTATTTCTTTCTTCTTCTGATGCTCCGATTAATGAAAAAGTAATTCGATAATCTTGTATTCGAGTATTCCATTTTAAATTATCAGATGCGGCATCGGCAATACTATCTTCCAACTCAGACTCGGGCACCATAAAAGATGTCGCAGAAAGTTCCTCTATATCTGCAATCTTGAAATTCGATATAAGAAATTGGTAAACATCATTCTGAAACATCGGGACCATTTCTCTAGGCGGTCCTGGAAATACAAAAATAAAAGACTTACCAATTTTACCACAAAAACCTACAGCTGTTCCGTTTGGGTTTGGTATTATTGAAAAACCTGACGGAATTAGCGCTTGTTTTTTGTTGGAAGCTGATATTTTTCGATTTCCAAAACGTTTACGTAAATCCTCCCACACATCCTCACGGTATAACAATTCTTCTCCTGCTATTTTGGCTACTGCATCTCTTGTTAGATCATCACTGGTTGGACCAAGCCCCCCTGTCACAAACACAAGGGAGTATTTGTTTATAAAATAAACAAGCTCATTTCTTATTATGGTTTCATCGTCAGGTAAAAAAGCTATCTTATTGGTTTTGATATTTATTTTATTCAGAGAAGAAGATAAAAATTCTGCATTTTTATCTTGAATAATACCCCGGGTTAATTCAGTCCCGACACAGATTATTCCGGCGAAAGGAATTTTATCAAACACCTCGAACCGTCTGTTTCAATTGGTCCGGTGGTGCAGAAAAAACATCGACGGAATTGCTGTTCTTTATCATTTCGCATTTTCCTTCAAACACTACACCATCAGCAATCCTTAGTTTTACGGTTCGCACATTTCCATATATCTTACCGGAAGGCAGCATCTCTAGTCTCCCTGTAGCCTCAACATCCCCATGAACTGTACCACCAATAATAATAATACTTGCCTTTATATCTGCCCATACATCGGCTCCGGTTTCTATATAGAGAAAACCGGTTGAAAGAATCTGTCCTTCAAATTTTCCGGAAATACGTACAGAATCTGTAAATTTAAGAACACCTTTAAAAGCGGTTCCTTTTGCAAATCTTGTAGTTGCCTTGGGTAACCCCTTGATTTCTTTGATTTCTTTATTTTCTTTCATAATAAAAATTACTTTATTTGGAAGTCATGATAAATACACCATCCCAATCTTCTGGTGGTGGATTTTCAATATAATGTTTGCATCTTGCGTAATAGATCTTTGAAGGTCCATCACTGGAATCAATCTTTAAAGCTTTGGCAAAATATTTCCTTGCTTCCCGGAAACGCATGAGTTTATACAAACGGCGTCCCTGGTTGAATAATTGAAGGACATTTTGTTTTTCTTCTGTAATCATTTTTTTAACTCTCCCAGAGAGGCTTCTTTTTCTTTCCAGGATTCGTATCTTTTCTGATATTTCTGTTCAAGGTCTTTCAGGGAAATTTCCTTTGCCTTGATTTCATCTCCCTGCTCTCTTAGATCTTTGATTTCATCCTGAAGACCGTCCAATGCAGCCAAAGTCTGTTCAGATTCTCTTCTAACAAGTTTTTTAAATTCCTCAACGGAAGATTCATCAGATGGATCAAGATTTTCTGTAGCTTGAATTAATTCCAACACAGGATTTCTTAAATGCTCAGTAAAATACAAGAGTGATTTATTCAACGATTCTACTACTGCAAGCCTACGTTCGCGTTGTATGACCTGATGAGAAAGATCTCTACTGCGAAGAACAGCTTGAATTCTTGCTAATACTTCGGAAAAATTGAAAGGTTTAGTTATATAATCATCAATTCCGAGTTCAAACCCCTCGATTTTATCCTTTACGTCATCCATGGCCGAAAACATTATGATAGGCACGCTGCTAACTTCTTCATATTCTGCATCTGTCTTAAGTATTTTAGTTACTTCCCAACCCGTAAGTTTCGGCATAATATTATCCAAGATTATAAGGTCAGGTTTGGTCTGCTTGACAGCTGCAAGCGCTTCCTCCCCATCCTCAGCTTTTTCAATTTGAAAACCAAGTTTAGTTAACATGACATCGAAAAAATCTAGATTTATTTGTTCATCATCAACAATTAATATTTTTCCCTTTGGTTCCATAATAAACCCCTGTCCTATATTTAAATAGTTTATTTTATATTTAGCTCTAAAGTATTTTCCTATGATTATTAATTTATGTCAATGAGAAAGTTAATACAGCTTTAAAATCTGATCATATGACTAATGATCAGTCCCGCACAAAATTACGCACCCTAATTCTGCTTTTAACTATTCGATGAACTAATCCGCCTATAAAAAATACAACAGTAATCAGCAGTATTACCTTGGGGAACCAATTCCCCCAAGAACGGTATAGTGTTTTCGATCCCTTATAGATAGGAACCTCTCCGGTCATGTATCCTTCTACAAATGCAGGATAGATATTCAGGATCTTTCCATTAGGATCTATTATACAGCTGATGCCGCCATTAGTACTTCTGACAACGGATACTCTGTTTTCAGCTGCCCGGAACACTGCCATGGACATGTGCTGCATGGCGGCAGCAACCGATTCAGACCATGAATCATTTGTCAGATTGATGATAATCTCTGCACCACGATTCACAAATGCCCTTGATATATAACCAAAAGTGTCTTCAAAGCAGATGGGCGTAGAGAATTTAACTCCAGCGGCATCGAATACCGTGAATTCATCACCCGCAGCCCAGAAGGATGTATCGGCATTTATCAATGCCTGATAGAGCCAGGGAAAGTGTCTTCTATAGGGAAAATGTTCCGTAAAAGGCACAAGCCTCGTTTTATAATATGAATCCACATATTCTCCATCGTACAGGATAACTGAGTTATAATCCTGCCGCACCAAACCCTCTGCTGTTCTTATGAGTTCACCGTCACCATTACCAAAAACATAGGGTACGTCCTGATCGGCTAAAAAATCGTTTAACTCTTTTACGAGGAGATACCGTTCCTGATCCTCCCGGTACTTTGTATGAAAAGTTATGCCCGGTACAAAAGAAGTTTCTGACCAGATAATCATATCCGGATTTTCCATTCCAGCTTCCATGCTCTGTTTTTTAAGTATATCCAAAGAACGACGGTAGGCTCTCAATCCTCCAATTTTCGGATCTACATTTTGCTGCACCAAGGCTACTTTAAGTCGATCGGCTTCTCCATAATCAGATTTTGAAGCAAATCCATATACAAGCGCGAATATGGATAATGTTAGATATACCAACGGCTCCCATTTATGGTTTTTAATAAAACTTTTAAAGGATGATATTCCATCTTTAAAAGCGTTGCCAATATAAGCACTGGGAAAAACAACTAGTAAACTGATACCCCATATTCCTGTTATTGAGGATAATCGAACTAAAGGCAAAAACAGATATTGGGAATAGCCTATTATCCCATATGGATATCCTAAAAAACCGCGGGTTCTAAGATATTCATACCCAAGCCAAAGACCTATCTGAAGTAAGAATCCGTACCGGGGAAATATCGAGTCGGCACCTTTAAGAAGGGGAAACAGAATAGTAAAATAGATTGCATAAATTACTGGTACGATAAATATGGATAAAGGATGGAAATTTACTAACCAGTAATTAAAAATCGCGTACGAGACAAACCCATAGAACAATCCATACAGAGGGATTCCAATCCATGAGCTTCGGTGAACCACAATAAAAACCGGGATGAGACTCACAAAGCCTAAAGGGAAAAATCCCCAATTGGATAAAAAATTCGGGAAAGACAGAGCAAAAAGAAGAGCCGAAAAAAGAAGAAGCGCGATATTAAGAGCTGCATCTTTCACTATTCCCGAAAAGCTCTCAGGACGAAGCTGCTTCAATTTAACTCCTTAAAGACCAAGATGCTTCTTTCAATTCCTTTCCGGGTCGAAAAATTGCAACCCCATGGTTGCTAACCTTAACGATTTCTCCAGTTTTTGGGTTCCTTGCGCGCTCCCTTCCTTTCCGGGTTTTTATTTCAAAGGTACCAAAACCGCGCAGCTCCACAACCATATCCTGCACTAGTCCTGATTTTACTTCGTCGAAAAACAAGTCAATAATATGATGAATATGTTTCTTTTTGAATCCGGTTTTATCGGCAATATTATCGATTATTTCAGCTTTAGTAAGTTTGTCAGAAACCACAGACTCTCCTTGATAAAATTTTTTAGAAAGAGAATCGCTTACAATATATATACACGATAGCAATTCCCACTCCCGCTTTCCCGGTTGAAAGGTGATTCCCGGAGTAACCAATAAATGTGATTACATGTCCTGCAATCAGTTATATTTATACTCAAGAGAATGCACGCCTGAAATTGCTGTATACATTAAGCCTTAATTGAGTTTAACCGATTATAGAGCTGCTGTTTTTTCCTAGCTGCGTTGTTTTTATGATAGACTCCTTTACTTACAGCTCTGTCTATTTTCTTTTCTACTTCTTTAAGATAGGCATCCGCTGTATCAGCATCACTATTGTCAACTGCATTAAGAAATTTCTTCATTCCAGTACCAACTTCGCTCTTGATACTTTTGTTTCTAACTCTTCTTTTCTTGTTTTGTCTATTGCGTTTTTCCGCAGAACCTCTTCCTGCCAAAGAAAATACCTCCGTCTACTAATATTGCAGATTGGTACAATAACAAATAAATCTTTTCATGTCAAGGTTTTGCGATCATTGTTATACTGGCATTCTAATATCATGATAAAATCATCTGTTGCTTTCTTTGAGCAAAGATATTACAAAGGATAATAATGCTTGCTTTACAGACTAGCAAACAACAATTGAGGGTATAATGCGTACCGTTATTTTTCTCTTCATTATTTTAATAAAACTAATTAGTTGGGATTTTAAATTCAGAATGTTAAGGCTTGTAAGTAAAAATGTAGTAGTGAATCATCTTAATCGATGGGTATTCCGATATGCTCGCATTTTAATAAACTTTGCAAGATATATTGCGGGTTTGAATGTTGTTACCTCCAATAATTTAAAAGAAAAATTACCGAATACCTTTTTATTAGTCTCAAACCATCAGAGTTTAGCTGATATAGCCCTCCTTATGTCGGAATTTAAGCGGCATTCTCTCAGGTTTGTTGCTAAAAAATCTCTGGAAAGAGGTGTACCGGCGGTTTCTCAAACGCTTAGATATCAAAAACATGCTCTTATTAATAGGAAAGGTGATTTTTTTGAAGCGATGAATTCTTTGAAAAGGTTATCAGAAAGGATTCAACCCAAAATATGCCCCGTCGTATTTCCAGAAGGCACCCGGTCTAGAAGCGGTGAGCTGGGTACTTTTTATAGCGGAGCTGTAAAAAGTATTTTAAAAAATAGACCGCTTCCCACAGTATGCGTTGCTATAGATGGCGGGTATAAAATTTCCGGAACCAAAGATCTCCTCGATAATATGAAGCATATAACATATCGCATGGAAATTGTTTCTATCTACGAAGAACCGAAGAGCAGAAAGGATATAGGAAATATATTAGAAAAGTGTCATCAAGATATTGAAAAAAAATTGAAAGACTGGAGAAGGAAAGAATAAAAAAGGGGATATCCATTACTTACCGGACAACCCCTTTTTAACTGAAACAAAGAGCCTTTATTTAAAATCGCTGGGTCTCCGTTCTTTTCTTTTACATTTTTCACATTCAGCAAGGTTCTTTACCTTGCCGGCAGAAAAAATTGTCTTCATCTTCACCTCTCCGCCGCAGGTGCAAAAAAATTTCTGTGTAGCTGAAGCAGCACGGGCGTTTTTACTTATCTGAGCCATAGCCGTTCCTTCCTTTAATATAAGTTTTATTTTTTTATTGTTATCAATCCTTAACGTTCATCCGTTCGTGGAATATAACAAGCAGATCTTATATAATTCATGCTGAATATAACACCATCTAATTTATAATGTCAACAATAATTAACATGAAACAGCAACTCTAAATTTGCAATTTAGAGTTGCCTTTTCACTAATGTAAGGCTTGGAATTCTCATTTTATTCGATTGGTCTACGGCTTCTCTTGAGAATCATGCCTCTTTCTGTTGCCTAAAGGTATAAAATGAGGATTCCTCACATGAAACAGCAATTCGAAATTGCAAATTCAGTATTGCTCACACGAAAAAGAATCTGTTAAAATTCCCCATTGCCTATTTTGCTCATCGAATTTCAACTGACAAACAGGTACTGACAGATAACGGCCGTCCTCGCCTGATAATTTTATTATCCTTGAAAGGATATTGATATCAACCACTTTAAAAAAGGTACCGTCATGCTTGATTTTGTTTCCCAGCTGCGGAAGCTTTTTTTTCTCTTCCGTATATTGATCATATTCATAAAAAAGGCAGCACAGCAATCTTCCGCAAGGTCCCGATATTTTCATAGAATTTAGTGATAAATCCTGTACCTTCGCCATTTTAATGGAAACGGGCTTTAACTTGTCGGTTAGTCCATGACAGCAGAAAGTTCTCCCGCACACACCTAAGCCGCCAAGAACTCTTGATTCATCCCTCACTCCTATTTGACGAAGTTCAATACGAATACGGAATACAGAAACAAGATCTTTTACAAGCTGCCTAAAATCAACTCGTGCGTCTGCTGTAAAGAAGAATAATATTTTAGGTTCATCTAAAATGTAATGAGTTGCAACGAGTTTCATGTCTAAACGGTGCTTTTCGATTTTTTCTCTACATATTTCAAAAGCTTCCCGTTCTTTTTCTTTATTTTCTCGATAAAGCCTTACATCATTTTCAGTTGCAGGACGAACTATATCCCTAATCTCCGACCATTCCTCTGCTTCACAACTGCTCACCTTCCCATTAATCCGTCCTATGTCTTTGCCGTACTTAGTGGGAATTACAACCAAATCTCCCTTTTTAACGGGGAATTTTTCCGGTTCTCTACAAAGCTCAGTTTCGCTACAATGCAGAACCTTTACGATATAGTATGGTGCAGCTCTCTTGCACATCTACACAAACTCCTTTAACGCAATAAATTGAGCAACAGGCCATATAATTCATCAATTTTAGATAGAATATCGATTTGCTCCTGTTGGGTTTGCATAATTCCAATTCCCAACCGTTCAAGTTCTGTATCTGCAACTTTTATTAGGGTGAATTGTTTACGCTTCAAAATATTATTTCCTGACACCTGTTGTTCCACAGTATACGCTTTTGTAACCTTTTTTAAAAAATTTTTTACTGCATTTTTGTATTTTTTTACAATATCTATTGTTTGATTTCGCTTAAGCTGTTCCCCTAAAGCATGTATATCATCTAATAAAGATTCTAAATGTTCGTATTCGATATCTTGAGAAAAATCTATTCCATCAACTTGTTCCGTTTCAGAATTTTTAATAAAGTCTTTAAAAAATATTTTTTCCTCTTTGGAGTTTTTTGAAGCACCCGTCTTATTCCTTCTGTTGCCTTTGAATGAAGGACCACTTTCAAATCTTATCTTACTCACCCGTGGCCTCTTCTTTAAATGATTCCGCTGTATCAAATTTATGATGATTATTATCTTTCGCCTCTGATTGCACGGGTACACCTTTGATAAACTGAAGAAAGTTTCCTCTTTTCTTTCTCATCTCCGATGATTCAACTTTATGGGATTTTTGATTATTTATTTTACCACTGACGACGAATGTTCCGTTCAAAATAACACCCTCTTCTGCAATTATTCGAGGTGAATATATATTTCCGATAACCATTGAAGAAGAAAGAAGAATAACCCTTTCCCGTGCGTATATATTTCCCCGAAATACTCCACCAATAACTACAATTGAAGCATCTATAGCACAATCAGCTCTTCCATTTTTGCCGATTATTACTTTTCCTTCTGTTTTTATAGAACCGGTAAAATCACCATCCAAGCGAAGCAGTCCGTTTAGTTCAAGATCCCCTTTAAAATGGGTTCCCTCCCCTACAATGGAGTTGACAAATGCGTCTCCTTGGATTCTTTTATCTGGCATTTCTTGCTCTTTGTGATGATAAAGTCATTTTAATACAGGCTAAAAGCCCCTCTATTTCCTGCCCATCGGGGAGCTTCGGGATTATCAATAAGAAGGTATCTCATGGGATCTACTGTATTTTCACCAAGAATTACTTCAAAATGAAGGTGGATGCCGGTAGACCGTCCAGTGTTGCCCATATAACCAATCACCTGACCTTTTTCTACTTTGTCACCGGATTTTACAATGGCAGAATCCAAATGAGCATAAAGTGTTTTAAACCCATAGGCATGGTCTATTCTAACAAAAATCCCATGGGTTTCTTCTTTATAATCAACCTCTTTGACCTTTCCTTTAGCGCTCGCCAAGATTTCAAGCCCGCCGAAACGATATGCTATATCTAATCCGTTATGCATGTACCATGACTGATAAATCGGATGAATTGCAGGCCCCCATTCCAGGGTGACCGTACCAAGGCCGGCTTCTACAGGCCAAAGACTCGGAATATCTTCCAGTATTTTATCCTGCTGTTCAATTATGTCAGCGATTTCTTTCATATAATCGAGAGATCCTTTAAGATTCTCTCTAATTTTTTGAATTTCATGGATCTCCGGTATCTGACCTGCAGCTACTTCATCAACAAAAAATGATGATAAATCACCGCCCCCGGGACTGCGATTTTGGTTCTCCGCTCCGGATACATTTATCTTTTGTTTAAAAGCTTCAAAACCGGCTGCCCATTCTTTAAAGTCCTTTGAGAGTAACTGGGTCTCCTCCTGCAGGATCTCTAAACTAGCTGTTGTATTATCCAATGCTTCCTTTTTATCTGAAATCAATCGGGAAGACCCGGAAAAAAAAGTTGCGAGAAAAAAGAACCCTCCAATGAGTATAAATAAAAGAACAGATAAAAAAATCATCGCAAAGGTATTTATCTGGAGATTAAAAACCTTCTTTTCGGAATGGGGAATAAGCATAATAGTAAATCTTTGCTTACCGGCAGAAAAAAAATTTTTAAATAATCGGGTAAAACCACTACCAAGAGCGCTTATTTTACGCTTAAATCCTGCAACCAAATCCAGTTCCATTTTTGAGAATTTATAGCGTGGAGACACTGCAGTTCCTCCCCTTTGGATCAAAAAATAACATCATCAACCCTTGGATATAATAAATTTTTGCCCTTCCAGAAAGACAATACAATTAAGATTCTTCATATTCTAAACTATAATTAGAATCCACATTGCTTAGCAAATTCTTTCGTTATCAGATTATCATTACCATACTACTTTGTCAAACACAGAAATTTCAAAAGAAATTACAACTCTATAGCATGATTATCGAAGTATCGAAATTACAAAATATACCACTATTAATCCGCAACTCATTATAATCATTTTAATACAGAATTGATAATTATTTAAAGATAAAAATTATATTTTTAAAATTTTTATCTTCTTGTCAAAAAATGGTCTTAAAAAGATATAAAAAAAAAATTTTAAACTTTTAGAATTCAAAATGCTTCTTATGTTGACTCCATATTCATATCGTGATATGGTAACACCTGTATTTAAATAGTTACAAAACATCAAATAATTGGAAGAAATATGAAATTATTCGATACCCATGCCCATATCGGGCTGATCAATGAGGACCCGATAGAGCAGCTTATTATTGTACAGGAAGCGAAACAGGACTCTGTAACGGGGATTGTCAGTATATGCAACAATCTTCAGGATTTTTTTCAAGTTTATGATAATTTAAAAACCGCAGGTCATGTTTATCATAGTGTTGGTGTTTCTCCCTCTGAAGTTGCAAATCCCGGCCGAGATTGGGAAATGAAAATTGAGGAAGGAGTATCCTTTTCCCGGGTAGTTGCGGTTGGTGAAATCGGTCTGGATTACTATCGAAAATTCGGCGACAAAGATTCTCAAATTGAGCTGTTTATTCACCAACTTGAATTAGCAGAAAAACTTGATAAACCCGTTATTATACATAATCGGGAAGCAGGACGTGATGTGCTTGAAATACTTAGAGAACGATTACCCTCTAAGGGAGGAATTCTTCATTGCTACTCAGAAGATTGGGAATATGCACAGAAGGCCCTGGAACTCAACCTATATATTTCTTTTGCAGGAAATGTAACATATAGAAATGCTCGCAACCTTCATGAGACAGCTAAAAATATGCCTATGGACCGTATGCTTATTGAAACGGAAAGTCCATTCATGGTTCCTTCAGTGTATCGGGGTAAAAGGAATAAACCCTCCTATCTCATCGAGACGGCAAAGTTTATTTCCGAGTTGAGAGAAATGCCCCTTGAGGAAACAACTGAATCACTCTATAACAATGCGCTTTCTTTTTTTGATATTAAGGAATAAACGGTAGTAATCACTCATGTGGTCTCTCTATCATCCCATAACTATTGGAAATAAGACAATAAAGGGGAACCTTTTTTTGGCACCCATGGCCGGTTTTACTGATGTTCCTTTCCGAAGAATGTGTAAATCCGAAGGCGCTGATTTTACATTCACTGAAATGGTTTCAGCTGAAGGATTAATCCGTAATAATTCTCGGTCGGAAAAGATGCTGCGAAGAGCTGATGGAGAGAGACAACTAGGGGTTCAATTATTTGCATCAAGTCCTGATCAAGCTAAGCGTGCAACTGAACTACTCCTTGCCTGGAAACCAACAATCATTGACCTTAATTGCGGATGTCCAGTTCCGAAGGTGGTAAAATCGGGATGCGGAGCAACTCTTCTTAAGGACCCTATACATTTAGCGAAAATTATTAAGTCAATGAAAGATGTTTCGGATGTTCCGATTACTGTGAAAATACGGTCAGGATGGGACTTCCGGCACTTAAATTATACAGAGGTAGCATTGCGCACAGAAGAGGCAGGTGCTGCGATGATTACGCTTCATGCCAGAACCCGCGCGCAAGGTTATTCGGGGCATGCTGATCATTCCCAAACTGCATCTCTTAAAAAATCACTTAAGGTTCCGGTTATTGCATCAGGTGATATCTTTAATCCCGAAAGCATCCAAAACATTATTGATTTTACAGGATGTGACGGAGTTATGATCGCTCGAGGAGCAATCGGAAACCCATGGATTTTTTCCAGAACAAAAAAATATCTGCTAACCGAAAACCTTCCAGCAGAACCGGGTGTTACGGAAAGGATAACAAAAGCTTTAGAACACCTTACATTATCTATTGAATATAAAGGTGAACAGACTGCTTGCAAAGAAATGCGAAAACATCTTTCTGCCTACACAAAAGGGTTAACCGGTGGATCATCGCTTCGGAAAGATATTGTTACGGCATCCACATTTTTAGAATATAAAAACCGTTTTAAAAAATTTTTGGAGCCTAATGGTGAATGATATTAAATGGAAACCGAATTCTTGGAAGCTCTATACCTGCCTTCAACAGCCAAAATATGAAGATAATTGGAAGGTAGTATCAACCTTCGAAGAATTATCATTCTACCCTGGACTTGTATCACTAGGTGAAATAAATACATTAAAAAAAGAATTATCCTGTGCTGAAAGGGGAGAGAAATTTATAATTCAAGGAGGTGATTGTGTAGAGCGTTTTATAGATTGTAATGAAACATCAATTCTAAACAAGTTACGCATCCTCCTTCAGATGAGTATGATTTTCAGTTATACGCTGAAACGTCCGGTAGTTCGAATTGGAAGAATAGCGGGTCAATATTTCAAACCCCGCAGTTCTGATGTAGAAAAGATTGATAATGAAAACATCCCGGTTTATAGAGGGGACGGAATAAATGGTATAATGCCCAAAGAACGGAAACCAAATCCTGAACGCTTGCTTTCCAGCTATTTTCATTCCGCTGCTTCCCTCAATTTTATTAGAGCAACAATTTCTGGAGGATTCGCCGATCTTCATCATCCTATGAATTGGAATTTATATTCCATAGAAAAAACACCTCTTTGGAAAGAATATAAGGAGATCATAGATAATATCTGTAATTCCATTGATTTTATGGAATTATTATCAAAGGCACCGATGGAAAATTTGGGAACCATCAATTTATACACGAGTCATGAAGGACTCCATCTTGGCTATGAAACCCGACTTCTGCGTAAAGAAAAGGGGTGTTATTACTGCTCATCAACCCACATGCCCTGGATTGGTAAACGCACTCTTTTCCAAGGCTCAGGACATATTGAGTTTTTTCGAGGGGTTGCAAACCCTATCGGCTTAAAAATTGGACCAGACATTGATCCGGATACAGTGATAAAAACCTGTCGGATATTTAACCCCGACAACAGTTCCGGGAAAATATGTCTGATAACTCGTTTAGGATCAGAAAAAAGCGAGGACATTCTTTATTCATTCATATCTGCCGTGAAAAGAGCCGGACTTAATGTTCTCTGGTTATGTGATCCTATGCATGGAAATATCAAAACGTCCAAAGAGGGACTTAAGACCAGATCTTTTGATGACATTGTATTGGAAATAAAAAACACACAGCAAATACACCGGAAATCCGGTAGTATTTTAGGAGGACTTCATTTCGAACTAACCGGTGAAGATGTAACGGAATGTACCGGCGGTGCTTTGGGCATAACAGAAACAGAATTATTCAAAGATTACAGGTCCTATTGTGATCCGCGTTTAAACTACAGCCAAACCATGGAATTAGCCTTTAAAACTTCATGGATAATTAATAATAAGGTATAGGGTCCCTTGACTATACCACTCAGCCGGTGATATATAAAAGCTGTGAACTACCTTGAAAATCATCATAGACATTACTGCGGTGTTGCCGGAATATATTCCCAAAAAATAATCAATATACCAGAAAGCCTCTTCTTCCCGCTGTTTTCCCTTCAACATAGAGGACAGGAGAGCGCGGGAATTGCGTATCGAAAGGAAGACCGTACGGTAACATACAAAGACGCCGGTATGGTTTCTGAAGTTTTATCCCGTTACCTAAAAGAGAATCATCCCTCTCAAGTAGGAATTGGACACACCAGATACTCCACACACGGAGGAAACAAAATTGAAAATGTACAGCCTCTTTTGGTAAATTGTAATAAAGGCGATATTGCAATAGCACACAATGGAAACATAGCAAACACCCTTAACGTCAAAGAAAGGCTGGTAGAGGAAGGATCAATCTTTCAAACTAGTTCTGACACAGAAATCATACTTCATCTTATATCAAAATCGCGAAAGAAGGACTTTCACTCTGCCCTTAAGGAATCTTTGAAGGTTATCAAGGGAGCCTATAGTATGGTTATACTCCATAATGATTCATTAATCGCCGCCAGAGATCCCCGGGGCTTCCGTCCCCTTTACATTGGCTTCGGAGAAGATAGAACTGTTGTAGCTTCCGAAACATGCGGATTGGATATCCTGGGTATTACAGAATACAGACAGGTAGAACCGGGAGAAATAATAACAATCAATAAACACGGTATTGTAAGCGATTTCCTTGAAAGTTCAAATGTGAGTCAATGTGTTTTCGAACTCATCTATTTTGCCCGTCCTGATTCAAAGGTGTTTGATGAATCAGTCTATCTTGCTAGAAAAAAAATGGGGATGGCATTAGCCCGGGCAGATCGGGAAGCGGAAAATCCTATTGAGGGTGATGTAGTGGTTCCAGTACCTGATTCAGGCAACATAGCTGCTATTGGTTATGCAGAGGAATCGGGAATTCCCTTTGATTTTAGTTTAACCAGAAATCATTATGCCGGCAGATCATTCATTATGCCTACCACCGCAGGAAGAGAACTCGTTGTGAGAATGAAGCTTCATCCTGTAATCGAATCTATTAAAGGAAAACGGGTTATTCTTGTGGATGATTCTTTGGTGCGGGGGACCACCGCTAAAATACTAGTGGACTTGATAAAAAAAGCCGGTGCTAAGGCAATACATCATCGTCTTTCTTCTCCGGAAATAAAATGGCCTTGTTTTTTTGGCATCGATACTCCCACAAGAAAAGAGTTAATTTCCAATCGGTTATCTCCAGAGAGGATAGCCAAAGACATCGGCGCTGATTCGGTAATGTTTTTATCAATTGATAAATTAAGAGAGTGCTTTCCGGAACCTGAAAATTTTTGTTATGCCTGTTTTAGCGGGGAATATCCATGTGAAGTTTACTTTGATAAAAGGGATGAGCTCCCGGAATGTATTCCCTGTGCAGCCGGAAAATCATAAAACTTGCTAACGTAGGAATTTAATATGGCAAAATTCAACAGTTATAATGCAGCCGGAGTAGATATAAAAAGAGGAGATGATTTTGCTTCTTTCATTAAATCATTACCTTCTCGTTCAGTATCCAAACAAATCGGTTCCTTTGCAGGCGGTATTTCCATTGAACAGTTTAAAGATTACGAGAACCCGATCCTGCTCTCCACTACCGACGGTGTAGGCACAAAGTTACTAGTAGCAAAAAAATTAAATAAATTCGATACAATCGGCATTGATTTAGTAGCCATGAGTGTAAACGATCTTATTGTCTGCGGAGCGAAACCACTATCATTCCTCGATTACATAGCCTGCGGAAGGATTAAAGAAGAAGTGCTAAAACCTGTTATTGAAGGTATAGTTAAAGGATGTGAAATTGCAGGTACTACACTAATTGGCGGAGAAACAGCTGAAATGCCGGATATTTACGGAGAAAACGATTTTGACCTGGCAGGATTCTGTATGGGGATTGTGGAAGAGAAAAAAATGCTTCCCCGTACCGATGAGATAATCTCTGGAGATCTAATCTATGGATTGCCTTCTTCTGGAATCCATTCCAACGGATTATCCTGGGTCCGAAAGATACTTTCAGATGCTGATTCTCCGGTGTGGGAGATGTTATTGACTCCTACCAAAATATATGTGCAATCCATGGATACCCTTATGAATAGGTGCAACCTAAAAGGGGCCGCTCACATTACCGGGGGGGGATTGGAAGGAAACATCAGAAGATTATTACCAAATAACCTAACCATTCAACTTACATGGGATTGGGAAATACCAGCAATTTTCAAACTGATACAAGACTCCGGGGGCATAGATTCCGCGGAAATGAATAAAACTTTTAATATGGGTATTGGAATAGCAATTATCATCGAACCCGAAGAGGAATCACGTTTGATAAAAACAGCCAAGGAAGAAGGTATTGATCTTTTCCGCATCGGGGAGGTAACTGTTGGCTAGGGCGATAGTCTTAGCTTCCGGAAACGGTTCCAACTTTGAAGCCATTACCCGGAGGGTATCTAATACTCACCATCAGATTACAGCCCTCGTGTACGACCGTAAAAATGCAAAAGCCGCTGTTCGTGCTAAGCGACTATGCATACCTGCCATCTACATTTCCTATTACAATCGTTCCAGAGAAGAGGCTGAAGCCGATATCGCATCGGTTATAGACAAAACAAATAGTGATCTGATTATTTTTGCCGGATTTATGCGTCTTCTTTCCAGCGACTTTGTCGAAAAATATTACAGCAGGATTATAAACATACACCCTTCCCTTCTGCCAAAACATCCCGGTCTTAACGCAATAAAACATTCATTTGAATCTGACGACAAAAATTTAGGTATAACTATCCATCTCGTAGACTCCGGACTCGACTCAGGCCCGATCATCAATCAGTTTTCTTTTCCAAAGAACGAAGTAAATAATATTATTCAAGCAGAAGAGCGCATACATCAATTGGAACATCACCATTATCCTGAAATAATTATAAAAATACTGGACGAAATCGACAGTCTTAAAGGAGGATGAAATTTGCGAGTATTGGTAATTGGAAACGGTGCGCGGGAACATGCGATAACCCATAAATTTGCAAAGAGTAAACGGATAGCAGGACTATTCGCATTTCCGGGTAATGCCGGTACGGCCGAGATAGCGGTAAACATCGATAAAGGCGATATTACAAATATTGAAACAATTTTGAAAATATGCAGGGAAAATCGGATCAATCTTGTTTTTATCGGACCCGAGGTGCCTTTGGCGGCAGGTATCTCGGATGATATCCGTAAAGAAGGTATACCCGTCATAGGTCCCGGGAAAGAGGCAGCTCAACTGGAATCAAGCAAAGTTTTTTCTAAACATTTTATGGAAAGTCATAAATTGCCTACAGCCTCAGGGAATATAATAAAAGATATAGATGCATACAAAAAATATATTGATATGGTAGATAATAAAATTGTTATTAAGAAAAACGGACTCGCCGCAGGAAAGGGAGTCCTGGAATCAGATTCGAAGGAGGAGCTGTTCAAATTTGGAGAAGAAATTTTAGCTCGCGGAGACAGCCTTATAGCTGAAGAGTACCTTGCGGGTTTTGAAGTCTCAATTTTCACCCTTTGTGACGGTAAAAATTATATAATGCTTCCTCCTACGGCGGATTATAAAAAAGCCGGGGACAGGGGAATCGGTCCGAATACTGGTGGAATGGGTGCGATTTGCCCGGTGCCGTGGCTATCTCAATTGGAACTTCAGAAAATAAAAGATGAAATAATAGGACCCACATTTCAAGGATTAAAGGAAGAAGGATTAGCCTATACGGGTATCCTTTATTTTGGTCTGATGATTACATCTTCCGGACCGAAAGTTCTCGAATATAATGTCCGATTAGGTGATCCCGAAGCTCAGGTTCTTTTGCCCCTGATAAAATCGGATTTTGGTAATTTGTGTGAAGCCATGGCCAAAGGAAAACTTGAAAGCTTTCCTATCAATATCTTAGAACGATCAGCATTAGGTATAGTTGTAGCTGCTCCGGGTTATCCAAGCAGTTATGAAAAGGGAATTCCCGTTGAACGGCTGCCTAAACTATCTGAACATGAAGCTTTTATTTATCATGCATCTACATACAAAGACGAGTCAGGAATCCTGCGGACAGGGGGCGGCCGCTGTTTTACGGTAGTAGGTATAGGAAAAGACCTTCTTCAGGCCAGAATAACCGCATATAACGCAGTAAAGGGTGTAGGATTTCCAGGTTCATGGTACCGCAGCGATATTGGGGCAAATGTATATGACGATGTAGTCTAATTTCATTTTATATTGATTTTTGCTGTCTGCGGATTTCGTATAACAATATACCCGCAGCAACGGAAACGTTCAGGGAATCTATTTTACCCATAGTAGGTATGGCTACTAAGTGATCAATATATTCTTCAAGTAAACGGCTGATACCCTTTCCTTCACTCCCCATTACAAGAGCAGTTCTACCCGAAAACTTTGTCTGATGAACAGATCTACCTCCAATCTGAGCACCGTAAACCCAAAACCCACCTGCCTGCAAATCTTTGACGGCGTATTTTAGGTTTGATACCTCGAGAATATCAAGATGGTGCACGGCGCCGGCTGAAGTTTTTCCTACTACTTGTGTTCTTCCGGATGATTTTTTCCTAGGTACAATTACTAAATCCGCACCGAATTGTTCAGCTGATCGCAGTATGGCTCCATAGTTGTGAGGATCGGTAATGCCGTCTAAAAGAAGTACTAAAGAATTATCAGAATCGAGGTTGGTTATTAAATCCTTAAGGGATTTTATTGACCGTTTTTTTGTTTCCGATTTTACTGAAAGACAAACTCCCCTTGGATCATCATTACACATCTCCTTTAATTCTTGTTCAGACAGCCTCGTTATCTGCAAACCTTTACTCACCGCAGCATTTTTAATTTCTTCTATGCGCTTGGTAGTATCCCGTTCCTGAGAGATATAGAGGATTCCGCCGCGATTCTGTTTCAAATATTCTAAAATCGCATGTTTACCCGATATAATTTTCTGAAAACCTTTATTGGATTCCAAAATATTTACTCCGCTAATCTTTACTCATCTTCATCATAATCTTTTTCAATGTCCGGCTTACCATCAAAATCGGTATCTATGATATATTTCTGTATGTATATACCTTCCTTAAGAGTTATCCAAACATCAATTTTTTGATCGTAGTTCGAATCAATATGCTGAAATTTAAGCGCACCCTTATGATAATAATAAAAAACATCCATTAAACCGTCTTTGTTGAAATCCATAGCTTCTTCAATTCTATCACCCACATCATCGATAAGAAGGACATGGTCCACTTTCCCGTCTCCATTCATGTCTACCTTGATCCATGGATCATCATATTCAGAAGGTTCAAACCGGTATATACGCTCTTCATCTTCTTTTGTTTCTAGAGCAATAAGCGGTATGGTACATAAATAGAAAAGAATTATAACGTATTTAATTTTCACACTGTACCTCCGTATATAATATTCGGCTGGAGGAAATATTTTTGTAAGGATTTATGAAGAAATTTCAGAAAGAGGAATAGGTCTTGGTTCAGCGGTAGCACCTTCCAATTCAGCAAATTCCTGTAAAATATTTTTCTCTTTTCCGGATAATTTTTTCGGTATCCGCACATTAACTTTTACATACATATCTCCCTTCTTTGAAGGGTTGTTGAGAATAGGCATGCCGTTCCCTTTAATTTTGACTAATTCGCCGTTCTGCGTTCCGGAATGAATCTTTAAAGAAGCGGTTTTTTTGTCTACAGTAGGTATTTTCAGATGTGCGCCTAAAGCAGCTTGGGTCATCGATATTGGTAATACACAGTAAACATCAGAACCGTCTCTCTGAAAAAACTCATGAGGCCTAACCCGTATGTAAACATACAAATCTCCTGTGGGAGCCCCTTGAGGACCCGCATCCCCCTGCCCCCGGATGCTAATTCGTTTACCCGAATCGATTCCGGGAGGAACAGTAACTTTAACCGTCTGCTTTTTTTTCAGAAGACCAGTACCGCGGCAATTTCTGCAGGGATTTTCTATTACGGAACCTTCTCCGCCGCATACCGGACATGTTTGGGCTATTGAAAAGAATCCGGAACTCCGTCTTACCTGTCCGGCTCCACCGCAGGTGGAACAAACTTTTTTACCTTCTCCACTTTGTGATCCGGTGCCATTACATTCATCACAATGCACATTTCTGTCATAGGTTAACTCGACTTTCTTTCCAAAAACAGCATCTTCAAAGGAAATATCTAAATCATAGCGAAGGTCGGAGCCTCTAACACTTCTAGACCGCCCGGATCTTCTTCCCCCGCCAAAAAATGAATTAAAAATACCGGAAAAATCACCAAAAATATCTTCAAAATCCCGGAAAACACTGGAAAAATCCTGGGCGCCGCCTCCGCCCATACCTTCAACTCCGGCGAATCCAAATTGATCATAGGCTCTTCGTTTTTCCGGATTTATCAGGATTTCGTATGCTTCGGTGGCCTCTTTGAAATGGTCTTCCGCTGTTTTATCGCCAGGATTTCTATCGGGGTGATACTGTACTGCGAGTTTTCTGTATGCTTTTTTTATGTCGCCGTTCTCGGCATCACGAGTAATCCCAAGAACCTCATAATAATCTCTCTTGGCCAATTGTCTGCCCTTTTATTTGTTTTTTGCGCGAATTTCGGTTTTTAAAATACCGCTTGCAGTATAAAATATTTGTGAGGGAATGAAATGACTATCCCATTCCCTCAGAATATCTATTTTTTTTCATCTTCATCTACAACTTCGTAGTCAACATCCTCAACATCTTCACCTCCACCTTCTCCTTCACCTTGAGTCTCCTGCTGTTCTTCAGCTCCGCCGGTTTGAGTGGTTTCCTCACCGCCGGCCTGGCCGGCACCTTCCGCCTGACCCGCTGCCTGACTGCTCTTATAGACTTCCTCAGCAAGTTTGTAGGAAGCTTGTTTTAAGGCTTCGTTCTTCTGTTTTATCTGTTCGTTGTCACCGGATTCTACTGCCTGTTTTAATTCTTCTATCGCAGATTGGATGGCACTTCGATCTTCATCCGATATTTTATCTCCGTAGTCGGATAATGACTTTTCTGTAGTATAAATAAGGTTATCAGCTTCATTTCGAGCTTCCGCGGCTTCCCGCTTCTGTTTATCCTCATCAGCATGTGATTCTGCTTCTTGAACCATTCGGTTAATCTCTTCCTCGGAAAGCCCTGAAGAAGATTCAATTCTAATCTTCTGTTCTTTTCCGGTTCCAAGATCTTTTGCCGAAACATGCACAATACCGTTCGCATCTATATCGAATGTTACTTCTATCTGAGGAACACCTCTGGGTGCAGGAGGAATACCTACAAGATCAAAACGTCCAAGCGTCCTATTTTGGCTGGCCATCTCTCTTTCACCTTGTAGTACATGAATGGAAACAGCAGTCTGATTATCCGCAGCGGTAGAAAAAATCTGACTCTTTCTGGTGGGAATGGTTGTATTCCGTTCTATCAATTTAGTAAAAACACCGCCTAGGGTTTCTATACCTAATGAAAGAGGCGTAACATCCAGGAGAAGCACATCTTTGACATCTCCGCCCAGGATTCCTCCCTGTATAGCTGCACCAATCGCCACAACCTCATCGGGATTTACCCCTTTATGCGGTTCTCTCTGAAACAGCCCTTTTACCAAAGCCTGTACCGCAGGAATCCTCGTTGAACCTCCAACTAAAATTACTTCGTCAATATCGGAGGCATCAGTTCCGGCATCCTTTAAGGCATCAATACAGGGTTGTTTAGTTTTTTCAACCAAATCCGACACCATCTGTTCAAACTTTGACCTTGTCAAAGAGTATTGAAGATGTTTTGGACCGGAAGAATCCGCGGTAATAAAAGGCAGGTTTATATCTGTAGATTGTGTACTGGAAAGTTCTTTTTTTGCTTTTTCAGACGCTTCTTTAAGGCGTTGGAGAGCCATCCTATCTTTCCCTAAATCTATACCATAATCATTTTTGAAATTTTGGACCAGCCAATCAATAATACGCTGATCAAAGTTGTCACCGCCAAGGTGTGTATCACCGTTAGTAGATTTTACTTCAAAAACTCCATCGCCAAGTTCAAGGATGGAGATATCGAATGTACCTCCGCCTAAGTCGTAGACAGCAATTTTTTCCTCTTTTTTTTCTTTTCCAAAACCATAAGCCAACGATGCCGCGGTAGGTTCGTTAACAATACGTTTTACTTCCAAACCGGCTATTTTGCCCGCATCTTTTGTAGCCTGCCGCTGAGAATCGTTAAAATAGGCCGGTACCGTAATAACAGCATCGGTAACCTTTTCACCCAAATAGTCTTCAGCGGTTTCTTTCATCTTTTGGAGAATGGCCGCAGAAATTTCCGGTGGTGAATACTGTTTTCCATTAACATTTACCCGCACACCGCCGGAGGGATCTTTCTCGACTTTATATGGAACCATTCCCATTTCCTCAGAGACTTCTCCGTACCGCCGACCCATAAATCTTTTGATTGAAAAGATTGTATTTTCAGGATTGGTTACCATTTGATTTTTAGCAGGTTGACCTATCAGTCTTTCACCTTTATTCGTATATGCCACCATTGAAGGGGTAGTACGCTGCCCTTCGGAATTTTGTATTACCGCCGGCTCTCCGCCTTCCATAACGGCAACACAGGAATTTGTTGTACCTAAGTCTATTCCAATTATTCTGCCCATCATTATACTCCTTATTTCTTACAAAAATGTAATTCTTTTTAATAGCAGCAATTATAAATTTTTCAATCTATAATTGAATCTTTACTAATGTTACGATTGGAACTCTCATTTTATTCGATTTTTTTACGGCTTTTCTTTTAAAACCATGCCTTTTCCTGTTTCCTAAAGGAATAAAATGAGATTTTCTCTTCTACCCTTCTTTATCTCCGTTTACGGGAATTGATACTTTAACTTTTGATGAACGGAGAACTTTATCGTGGAGCATATAACCCTTCTGAAAATCCTCCAATACAATCGATTCATCGTGGTCCGTTGATTCCTCGGTCATTACAGCTTCATGCTTTTGAGGGTCGAAGGGTTGTCCCTCAGAATCAAACCTTTTTAATCCCCATTTCCGTTCCAGCATTCCGGTAAACTGCTTTTCAATAAGGACAATTCCATCATGGAAGGAATCAAAATCTTTTGATTCTTCTGCTGATTTAATAGCCCGTTCAAAATCATCAATAATGAGTACTATATCTGATAATAATTGTTTGTTCGCAAAATCGATGGCATCCTGTTTATCCCGAAGCAACCGCTTACGGAAGTTTTCAATATCCGCCTGTTTTCTGAGGAACCTGTCTTTGAGTTCGCTGTTTTCTTCCTCTAATTCCGCTATTTTTTTCTTCAACTCTTCAATTTCCGCTGAAGCGATATCTTGATTTGATTCTTTTTCTTCAGCGCCGGTATTGAGAAACTCCTCACTGCCGTTTTCTATTTTAGTCTCCTGATTATTCTTTTCAGTTCCGTTGTTTTCGGATTGTTTAACTGTTTTTTCCTTGTTTGAATCAGACATTCTTTGCTCTTCTCCGTATTTTTTCATTAAACGCCCCCGAAGGTGTAACATCGACCTGGGAAAAACTAATATAATAGTTATATAATTCCGGTACTAAAAAAATAAATGGCGTTCCTTTTATGTATATCTTATTCTTCAAAAAGATAATCAGCACACTGCATACAGTCAACCCCTTTCTGCATCTTACCTTACGATTATATTTGAATAGCAATTTATTTATGTATATATTATAGAGAAGTTTTTATGGCTAATTATAGAAAATTATGCAGTCTCTGTTGCCTGATGGAATAAAATGAGAATTCCTCAGGTAAGCCGGTAACATATATCACATTGTCGTTGTTTAATATTATATTAACCTGTGTTTTCTTTAATAAATATTCAGCAAGGAGTATATAAATTGGAAATCGTAACATTAGAAAATGTACATAAGATATATCCTTTAGGAAAAACGGAAGTACACGCAGTAAAAGGTGTCAGTTTCAGTATAACCGAAGGTGATTTTATTTCGATAGCAGGTCCGTCAGGATCCGGTAAATCTACAATTCTTAATATGATTGGATGTATAGATACCCCTACAAAAGGTATTGTAAAAATAAATAGACAGGACACTTCTCAATTAAACGATCGTGCTATAACTGCTTTGCGTCATGATACAGTCGGTTTTATTTTTCAGTCATTCAATTTAGTCCCAGTTCTAAATGTTTATGAAAATGTTGAATTTCCTCTTCTCCTTGGGAAATCAAGTATGGGAAAAGAAGTAAAAAAACATTGGATTAATCACCTCATCGAGGCTGTGGGTCTTTCGGATTGGTCTAACCATCGTCCGAATGAATTGTCCGGCGGACAAAGACAGCGAGTAGCGATAGCCAGGGCAATGGCTACAAAACCACAAATAGTACTTGCTGATGAGCCTACCGCTAAC
The DNA here is from genome assembly GCA_964618265.1 of uncultured Spirochaetales bacterium. Taxonomy (GTDB): domain Bacteria; phylum Spirochaetota; class Spirochaetia; order CAYLLE01; family CAYLLE01; genus CAYLLE01. The sequence goes on from CAZUAE010000002.1 coordinate 166,597, forward strand.
TTGGATTCTGCAACGGGTGAATCTATCATTGAGCTTATGAAACAAATGAACCGAGATTTAAACACTACTTTTATCTTTTCAACTCACGATCCGGATATCATGGAAATAGCCGATCATATAATCCGGCTGAGCGACGGAACGGTAGCGGAAGACAAGAAAAAAGTGGTGAGGAGATAATCGCCAATGCCCTTCGTCTTTAGAATCGCAATAAGAAATTTAAAGGAACATAAAGTAAAGACTCTTATTATCGGTATTTTGATCGCCATGGGTATTCTTGTATTGGTTGTAGGTAATTCTTTCGTGGAAACAGCTGCAGAAGGTATTCGGCGGGGATTTATCGATAACTATACCGGCCATATTTTTATTCATGGTGAAGCCGAAGGGGATGTATCCCTATTTGGAGTACAATCCCCTGGAGGAATTGAAGAGACACCGACAATACCCAATTTTGAAAGGGTAACAGAATACCTTTCTAAACAGGACGAAATCGAAAATTACACACCGCAAATAACTGGATTTAGTTCAGCATCGATAGATGATTATGATGGAAGACAATTCACTCTTCTTTTTGGTATTAACCCGAATACCTACCGCAGGATGTTTAACACCATTGAAATGGTTGAAGGAGAATATCTGACCCTGGGGAAAGAAGGTATTCTTTTATCAGAAGATCACCGCGACCGGATGCAGAAATCTCTTATAGAAGAAACAGCAAAAAAAAGAGAGGAAGAAGTTACTTTGGAAATAGAAGTTGGAGATATCATCCGACTCACCAGTTTCTCCAATGCCGGTATCAAAATCAGGGAAGTGCCTGTGGCGGGTATTTTTAAACACACCTTCGAAAGCCAAGGATTAGGATCAGATCTCGTTTCTTTTGTGGATGTACAAACCATACGGTCATTAATGGCTATGACAATTCCCTTTCAGGGAGAATTTGAATTGCGGCAGGATGAAACTGCACTTCTCTCGGAAGATGTCATAGAATCTGATGAACTTTTCAGCGGCGATATCTTTGATGAGGAAGAGGAACCGGAAACCAAAATGGAAGATTACGATGATATCTTAGGAGACATTTCCTTACGTTCCCAGGCTTTGGAAACCGATATCGGTTCATGGAATTTCATTCTGATAAAACTGAAGAATTCACGGGATATGAACGGTTTTATAAAAAAGACGAACGAATGGTTCGAACAGGAAGGCATTTCCGCTGTTGCAGAAAATTGGGAAGAGGCAGCAGGTCCGTTCGCCACGACAGCGGATGTGGTAAGGACGGTGTTCAACATCGCAATAGCCATCGTCGGAGTCGTAGCGGTAATTATTATGATGAATACCCTGGTTATTTCGGTAATGGAGCGTACATCAGAAATTGGAACGATGCGGGCTTTAGGTGCGCAAAAGGGATTCATTTGGAAAATGTTTTTTGCAGAAACCTTCATAATAGCATTGCTATTCGGAATCATTGGCGTTTTATTGTCATTCTTAACGGTTTACATTTTGGGTATGGCAAACATTGAAGCTACTAATGTTTTCCTCAGGATCCTCTTTGCAGGTCCCACTCTTAATCCTGACATTTCCGGGCTTTCGGTACTTTGGGGGCTGATTATTGTAACGGGAATAGCTGTATTAGCGCATATCTATCCTGTCACTATCGCACTTAAAATTCAGCCGATACGAGCCATTCAATCGGAGTAAATTATGAAAAAAGTACTAATAGCCTTAAGAAATCTGAACCGGCAGAAAAAACGTACTATACTCCTCGGAGGGGCTATAGCCTTCGGAATGCTTATCGTAACGATTATTAACGGGTTCACCGGCAGTTTTGTAAAGAATGTAGGAGAAAATTTCTCCCAACTGCTGGCGGGTCATATATTTATTGACGGCGTAGAAAAAAAAGAGGACGGTGATACGATTTCGGTGATACGAAATGATCAACCCATAATAGAGACGGTAGAAGATCTTCAACTTCCGGTTAAATATCTTACCCGAAGATCTCAATTCAACGGAGTGCTGCTTTATCAAGGAGAGACGGTTTCCCAGAATATCGTGGGATTACGATGGGGGGATGAAAATTTTTTTGCAGAAAGGTTACTCATATTAGAAGGTGATATTAACAATGTTGTAGAAAACAAAAAGAGCATCGTCATCACAAGCAAAGTCGCTGAAGCTCTTAATGTGGAACTGAACGATAGGATCTTGGTAAAGTTACGGACCATAAGAGGCCGGCAGAATGTAGGTGATTTTACCATTGCGGCGATCAGTTACGATCCAGGACTATTTGGATCTATATCTGCATACGCGCATCTTGATTATGTAAACGGACTACTGGGAATACCTGAAAATCAATACATGACATTAGGGATTTATCTTGAAGACCTGAGATTTGCAGACCAATCCGGTAAAAAACTGTACCCGGCGTTAAATAAAAAACTGGATATGTTTCCCCGGAAACCCGAGTCTAATGATGAAAATCCGATCGAAGCAATGATGAACGCCCCGGAAAAGGAAGAATGGTCAGGCACTCGATACCGGCTGATCACTATAAATGATGTCATGGATGAAGTTCAGCAAATTGTAGACATATTGAACCGGGCAGGTCTCATCATCCTTCTAATCCTGCTGGTTATAATAATGGTGGGAATAACCAATACCTTCCGGATGATTATGTACGAACGTATCAAAGAAATCGGCACTATTCGGGCGTTAGGTATGCAGAGGAACGAAGTAAAAACGTTATTTTTACTGGAAGCTTTCTTTTTAAGTCTTGCAGGTATTATCATAGGATTTATTTTGGCGGGAATTACTATGTTTATCCTTAGCCGGGTATTTTGGGGGCTGGATTCTCCTATATATTTACTACTGAAAAATGGTTATATGACATTTAAACTTCCTTTAGGACAAACAATCATCAATATTTTGGTAGTAATGGGGCTTACGCTTTTAGCGGCTTTCTTCCCTACTAGGAAAGCGGCTAATATGGCCCCTGTTGATGCTTTAAGGGCTAACTAAGGTTCCTGTAGATTATTTTTACAGAAACCCTCGATATAAGGTCGAGAAGAACATTTATTTATAGAGGTTTTACATTATGATAAAAAAGATTTTATTACCGATAGCAATGTTGGCGTTATTTTTCACGGCTTTTCCCGGTATCGGTGCCGAGGAGTTAGACACCGAATCCATCTTGCAGGAGATAGATGAACTCACTAATTTCGATGATACAGACTTTACCGCCGTTTATACTATCGTCTCGATAAAACCGGGAGAAGAAAAAAATGTAACTAAAGCGCGTATCTTCCGCAGAGATAAAAAGGACCAATACGTTCTTCTAATACTCCAGCCGGAAGTTCAGAAAGGTCAGGGATATCTCTTAATTGACGAAACGGTGTGGTTTTACGATCCTGAAAGCAGGAAATTTGAAATGTCTTCTCTTAGGGAGAATATCCAGGAGTCGGATGCTCAAAACAGTGACTTAAACCAAAGCTCCTTCTCTAATAACTACAACGTTACCGGCTATTCTGAAGATACTCTCGGAAACATCCCAGTATGGACTCTCGATCTTGAAGCTTCATCTGATGATGTCTCTTACGAATTTGTCAAACTTTGGGTACGTAAGGACCGTACTGTTGTGTTAAAAGAGGAAGACTACAGTGTTAATAAAAGACTTATGCGGACCATCTATTTTCCAAAATATACGATTGTGGGGGATAAGGTGCTTCCCAGACAGGTGCTTATAATTGATGAACTTAATCCGGGAGAAAAAACCCAGTATACCATGAACGATGCCAGCACCGAACAGATTCCCGACTCGGTCTTTACTAAATCTTATTTAGAGAGAGTTAATCGCTAAATGATCAAGCGGTTCCTCTTTATTACATTATTAATTCCCTTCTTCATTTTTTCACAAACAACGGAAGAAGACAAAGATACTCTGGAAGACTCGCTTTTTGGTGAAGATACTGTTTTCGGTAGTCAGGAAGAGGAATCTGAAGAAGAAAAATCAGAAGAGAGCCTTGAAGATTCTCTCTTCGGAGAGGAAGATGAAGAGTCACTTTTTGATACTGACATGTTTACAGAAGCCGAAGAGTCCGATTCAGAGGAGACTGCCGGAACTGATCTTTTGATAAGTGAAGGAGTAACCTGGGGAGGTTCATTCAGAGGTTCTGTTTCCTCAGAATGGGTATGGGAAGATTACTGGCAGAAGGGAATCTTGGGAAGATCCAACGATACCGCATCACTGTCTCCCGGAGTTTCTACCGAACTGTTCTTTGACGCAAGGCCTTCCGCTGATTTTAGGGTTTATGGTGAACTTGACATCGCGGGAAGTGCTCCCCAGCAATTCGGGGATTTCGGTCAATTAACAGCAGCTGCGGATATAACCGAAGATGATCTGCCTGAAGGATGGACTCTCCAGGAAAACGAGGAGGGAGATACAGAGGTTCTTGATGCCCAAGGTGACTTATTTATGGTAATTGAGGAGGAAGGGGAAGAAAATGATGACGAGCAGGATGAAGAACCTGAAACAGGATCTCCCCTGCAGTTTGATATATCTGTTTATGAACTCTTTGCTGACTTTAATTACGATGAGAAGCTCTTCTTTCGATTTGGTAAACATACTATAAAGTGGGGTTTGGGCTATTTCTGGAGTCCCGCGGATGTTTTAAATCTAACAGCCATCGATGAGGAAAATCCGCAGGCTGACAGAGAGGGGCCGGTTTCTTTAAAAGTTAATTACCCTTTCTCATTCCATAACTTGTACCTCTTTATTATTGCTAATTCCGGGATTAAACCAACCGAACTTGCCTTTGCTCCAAAGGCGGAATTTTTACTTGGCAATACTGAAATGGGAATCAGCGGGTATTATCAAAAAGCTCTTTCACCTCGGGGTATAATAACCCTCTCTTCTACCTACGGCGGGGTTGATTTCTTTACCGAAGGGGTTGTCAGTTTAGGGAGCGACCGTGTTTTTGTCCGGATATCCAAGGACCAGAGTACTGCTCAGGAAGATGAGGATGACGGCCTTGAAACTGTTTTAGACACCTACGTACGCTCAAATCCTTTCTTTTACTTTACAACCGGATTCCGATACGCAGGAAGTATAGAAGCGGATAAAGGTTCAATATTCGTTATTGGGCAATATTTTTACAACGGAGATGGGTACGGCAGCTCAAAACTTCTGGAGCAAGCTTATTATCTCTGGAGAAATCCTAGTTCTAACGGTTTAATTTTACCCGAAGAAGCTCAAGGTATCGACTATGAGTCCCCTCCGGATCTTTCATTAGGAGATTTATCCCCTTTTGGAAAACACTATTTAGGCACCAGTTTTTCCTGGAGTGATTTTCTTGGTACCGGATTGTCTTTTTCAGCGCTGGGTTTTATAAATATGAATGATGTATCCGGAGTATTGATCCCTTCGGTATCGTATACATTTTTTGACCGTATATCGTTATCAGGAAGTTTAAGGGTTACTTTTGGTAATCCCGGTGATGAGTTTACAAATCCCGGGGCATTAGCAGCCGGGAACGAAGCGGGGCCGACCTTCGTTTTCTCCCTGGATGCATCGTTTTCTGACAGATTTTGATTGAGGAAGGATATGAAATATTTTTTGCTTTTTTTTCTGGTTCTGATTATTATCTCCTGTGCCGAATGGCAGCCGCCTTCGGGACCTCCGGAGCGGATTAAAGCAACTGAAACAGAAACCGATCAGATAATTATTTCATGGAATAAAGTAGCCGGTGCCGGCGTGTATCATATATACCGTTCCGCTGAGGGGGACAGAAATTATATTTACCTCGATTCTACCAGTGCAACCTCTTATATAGATGTGGAAATAGATTTTGCTGTTACCTATTGGTATAAAATTCAGGCAGCTGATCCTACAGGCAGAATTGAAACAACCTTGAGTGAACCGGTAACGGGAATCGCGGAACATATATACGAATGGGACACATCCATCATCTCCAGCGGAATTTCCGGTTTAGAGACAGCAGTAGATGATGCGAGAAACATTTTCGCCGTTACTCCCGGGTCGGGAGGAGAAACGCCTCTAACTGTATATACAGAAAATGAGGAGGAAAACTGGGAACAACTTGGTGATCCAGTTGGCGGATTACTCTCCTCCAACGAATTCAGCGGGGAAAACACGGATGGTACTTTTTCAATTGATGCTCATAAAGGCATACCTTATGTGGCATTCCTCGATGCCCGGAGAAAGGGGAAAATCAGTATTAAGTATTATTCCAATGAGGTTTGGTCCGACCTCGGGAAACCTGACTTTGGTTCCGAGGAAATAGATTCTCTGCAAATTTTAGCGGAGGATGACAATACCTATTTATCTTTTGTTGAAACAGGAACCATAAAACTATACAAATGGCAGACAAATAATTGGATTCTAATGGATTCATTACCTCCTGAAACTAATGTTGTCTGGTTTTCTATCCTTGCTGATGTCAATGGAGAGCTGCTTTTAATTACTTATTCCTGGGGAACCGATACGGTATCAGGGGATGACGATCTTGTCGTTCTTTATCGGTACAATGGAATAGATTGGACTAACCTCGGGACCATTGAATGCGGTATTATCCCGGAAGGCTATATCGATGCAGCCGCAAATACGGAAGGGTCTGTAATTATTACAGCATTTTACAATCAGAATACCGGATTAACTGTATATGAGTTTTCTGATGAGCAATGGACCGGTATTAACCCGGAAGATACTTTTAATGCCTACAGTACAGCCGGAACGATCGCGGTTGGATTTGAAGACAGCAAAAGCTATCTCTTTTACCGTGAAGATAAAGAGTACGAAGGCATTATCCGGTCTTATGACGGTACCAATTGGTCTGTACTTCCCCTGTCTGAGGAAACGCAAACCATAACCGGATCATTCGGGGTCAGCAACTTCTCTCTACTAATAGAAGACACCAGGATATATGCTTCATATATAGAGGGGAATTCAGCAATAATCAGGATCTACCGGTAACTTATTTTACTCCCATTTCAAGAATAAGTTCTACTTCACCTACTCCCAACTTGGTAGCTCTGGCAATCTCTTTCACTGTCCATCCCTGTCTCGCAAGTTTGACAACCATCTCTCGGGAACTATTAGGCGGGGCCCCGCCTTCCTTATTCTTTCCGGTGGTTTTTACTTCATCTTTGATAAGAGTTCCTAAGATCTTTATCTGATCTTGTGCTTGTCTTCCAACTTCCTCCAATCGGCTTTCTGTACGCGCGAGCCATTCTCTTGCCTTCTGCAAATCCTCCATACGTCCTTCTATATCGGACAAGGCACCTTGGATTTCGCTCAGTTTTCTTATTGCATCATCTGCATCTTCTTTATTGTCCATTAATGCACTGAGCCTTTGAGAAATATCCTCCATCTGTTCAGGAAAAATATCAATACTGTTTTCAAGATTCTTTACCTTACCTTCTATCCCTTCAAGCTGTTGAAAACTTTTATCGACCCCCTGCATAGTCATATCTAAAATGCTTCTTTTTTTCTCAAGACGATCAAACCTCGCTTCTACCTCTTTTTCAAGGTCATCCAGCGATTTAAGTCTTATCTGTATATCCTGAAGGGTATCATTAGAAGCATTTACCTTCTCTATTTTAGTTTCTACCGCCTGAGACATCGAAATCAGTTTTTGATAATCCGATTCTAAGGAATCAATTTTTCGCTTCTCAGCAAAAAATTTGGAGACTTTTTCTGAAACAGATTCAGATGATTTTTTAATTTTTTCAAGCTGGTTTTCCATATCCTTTATTTCACGTCTGCGTTCTTCTATACGTCCAATCTCTTCTTTGAGTTCCTGTATATCCTGTTCTAAACCACGTTTCATAGCATCGCCGCGTTCGAATATTTTAGTCTGCTCAGTAAAATTTTTCTGCTTTTTTTCAATCTCCTGCAGATTAACCAGGAGCATATTGTAATCCTCCTGAATCTTTCCAAAAAGTTTTTTTCGCATTGCTTCAAACTGATTACGGGTATTTTCTGAAAGAGATCTAAAATCTTTTATTTGTGCTTCGGTTTCGTTTTTCACCTCAACCTCACGTTTATCGATAAGCTGTACTACAGAATTCGCTTTGTCCTGCATCTCTTCTCTCAAGCTTCCCACGGTAGTATTTATCAGTTCAAGTTCATTACGAAGCTGGTCCCTTTCTTCTTGAGTACCTGTAATGATTTCTTCCCGTTGTTGCGCCAGGTCTTCTTTTACCTGTCCGATTGTTCCTAAAATCTGCACTTTTAAATTAGCAAGCTGATTATTTAAATCCGTCTCACCCGCCTTCATGTCCTGTGTAACCTTCGTCTGCCAGCGGTTAAGATCAGATTGTGTATTTTCAATAAAATCAGCAAAATCACTGTCCTTTTCTTCGATGTAGGAACGCATTTCATCCAGCCGGTTCGATACCTCTTTCTCAAAATTTCTTACCTTTTCTCCGACATTGGCATTATATTCTGCAAATTCATGATTAAATTCATTGGCGGAAGATTCTTTAACTTCATTAATCTCACCTCTTATATTATTTCTGAATGTGTCCATATCCTTGTCTATCAAATCGAAATTCTCTTTTAATGTACCCTGATATTCCGTCATTTCATTCTTAAATTCACTAAATTGTGTATCTACACGCTGTCGAATTCCTTCTAATTTAAGTTTTAATTCTTGTGAAAAGGCATTTTCCATTTTAGATCGTTCTGTCTTTTCGTTACTGGTAATCCCCTGGATTGAAGCTTCAATTTCTTCCTGCCAGGTTGAAAGACGGTTCTGCATGGAAAGATTCCGTTCCTTTAAATCGGTGAAAAATTCATCTTCAAATACCTTCAGTTTTTGAGATACGTTATTATATGCACTTGTTTTTAATTCATTTATTTCATTTTCTAATGACCTAATTTCTTTATGGACCGCCTCCATGTCATCTTCGGCTTCAGCAAGCGATTTTTTCCTTTTATCCGTCATCTGGTCATCAAAATCTTTCAGTTCTTCCCGTATATTTTCAGTTACTTGATCCATTAATTCTTTAAGGTTTGATTCAAGTCCATCGATATCTGTATTTACCGATTCTATCTTTTCCAGCCTTGCCTGGAAGACTGATTCGTATTCACTAAGCCTGTTTTCTATGTTGCCGATCACTTTATCTTCTACGGTGAATGTGGTTTCTGAAAGCTTTTTAACTAATTCATTTTGCAGAGATGATATAGACCCCTTCAGTTCGTCCGCGCGGCGCTCAAATTCCCCATGATGATGATCAATTTCCCCAATCAATTCTTGTGATTTATTCTTTTGATTTTCTAAGTTGTTGATATATCCGTCAGTCCTGCTGTCCCACTCCTCAAAGCGTTTAACAAGCCGTTCTAATCCGATCTGCATGTTTTCCTGTTTGGCTGTTAAAGATGATTTAAACCCTTCAACAGTTTGATCCATTTCGAATGTTACATTTTGTATTTTTTCGTCTAAATGATTTTTAATTTCTCCCAAAACACCATCGGCAAGATTTTCTGAACGTGTTTCAGCGGCAGTTAGCTTTGATTCCATCTTATTTTCAATTTTATCAACCTCCGCATCCATATCTTCCAAACGGTCAGACATAGAATTTTTAATATCAGCCAGCTCCTGATTTATCTCAGACCAATTAGAATCCAATTCCTTACTCATTTGTACATTCGCATCGTCAACATCAGCACGGATCGCATTTATGGATTCGTTAAGATTCTTTGCTGCTTCTTTTATACGTAATTCAATGTGCTCCCGTAATTTTTCTAGACCGCGGGTTTCAAGCTTTTCTCCCTTTGCAACGAGTTGATCAAGCCGGTTAAGAAAATCCTGTTCTATATTTTCCATCCTGCCGCGATAATCCGCAATTCCTGCTTCCATTCTATCCTTAGTTTCAGAAGCTTCATTCCGGACCTTTTGAAGCATCTCATCTACCTGCTCTCCCTCCTGGTCGATACGGTTAGACATAACGGTAAGCTTGTCCTGTGTTTCTTGGAATATTTTATCCTCGATGACAGCAATTTGCTGATTATTGTATTCCTGAAATTTACTTACCAAGTTCGGAATCGTTCGTTCAATTTCAGACATTCTGCCGGAAGCTTGCCGCAATCGTTTGGAAACCTTATCGGTAAACTCCGACTCCTCTCTAAGCCGGCTCATGTTAATTTCAGCCTGTTTTGTCATTTTCATTAGTTCATCTAGAGCAGAATCGTAATCCCCAATACGGTTCCCGATGTTTTCAATCTGAATAACCCGGCTGTTCAGATTTTCTTCCGTGCCTTGAATTCGATTGAGCACCTCCTTGGCGGCCTTTTGATGAACCTCCAGCTCTATACCCATATCTTTGATTTTTGTTGCTTTTTCATTGATAAGACCGTCAAGATCGGCAATAACTTTATCAGCGTACCGCTTGATCTTCTCCATGGATCTGTTGTTGCGATCAATTTGACGAAATACCATGAGAATGACCAGAACAACACCTAGAACGACAAAATCTCCCGGTGTCAACCACATATTTCCCCTCCCGTTTTAATATGCGTTTTTAAGTATTACAAATAGTTCGTATATTTTTCCATAATAACAAAATACATTATATCACGGATTTATCAATTGTGAACCATCTTTTGACTATATGTCTTCAGGATTTATAATAATCGAAACCTGACCACGGGCTTTTGGTCCCCGTTCAAATTTCCAAGTTCTCCTCATGGCAGCCACAATTTCATCGATGACTTTCGTATAAGGATAATTTCCATCGGGACGGATAGAGGTGAGATGACCTTCAGTAGTAACGGTAAAGATTATAATAATTTTTACCCTCGTAACTTCATAAGGCTCAAAATCTTCAGCAGTCACATTCGGATCAGGTGCACTTATAAGTTTTCTGCTTACCGAACCTTCCCACGTTATTCTGCTTTCTCCCCCTGAACCTGGGGTTTCCTCAGAACCGCCCCTCGGTGCAGTTATCTCTTCGCCTCCCGGAGCGGAACCGTCTTCAAGGCTTTTATCCAAGGTTTGAAGCGTTTCATCTGTAATTCCGCTTCCTTCCTTCCCGCCTCCTTGAGCATTAGATATACCAGTACTTTCTTCTGTAACGGATGGTGCCCGGGGGTCCGGAGGATTCTCAGCGGTTTCTTCTTTCCATTTATCCAGTATAGCTTTATTTTCCTTGGAACGGTCTATTCCCTCATCTATACTGGAAGCCGGCTGCCGGTTGTCCTTAAAGACCGGTGTATTATCGTTCTTTTCAATTTCGGAGGGCTTTAAAAAATTATCAAAATCATTCCTCGCGTCGGCTAACTCATCGGCATATCCCTTTGACTCTTCCGGTGTTGAGCTTTCCCGCTGGGAAGAATTTGGAGTCACTTCTTTCTGCGCGGAAGCTGAAGATTCTTCATTGGAATTTGTCGGTGTTTTTGATTCGTTTTTTGTGGCGGGGGATAGTTTATCATCCTCAGGCGCAGGAGGTTCAGGCTTTATCGGCTCCGGTTCCGCGACATCAGGTTCCTCTGTATCTTGGAATAGATCATCAAGTACAACATAAACAGAAGTCGTATCTTCCTTCGCGGGAATATCAAAGATCCCGGCAATGGATATAATGAGAAAAAGTAATATATGGAGAGTCAGTGCTGTTATTACCGACAGCAGGAAACGTTTCCGATCCTGAGGTGATTGCTCATTAAAAATCATTCAGCTTCCTTTTTAAATGTCTTAAGACTTACTCCTTTAAAACCATTTTGTCTTAAAACATCGAGAATCTGTACCAAAAAAGAATAAGAAACATCCTTGTCTCCCTCCAAAACAATGCTGTTCATTTCTTCCCGGACATCTTCCTCAACTCCTTTAAGCATTTCATCAAGCTCCTGCAAGCTTCCAAGGGGCTGCTTATTAAGAAAAATTTCATCCTGATTCTTTACAGAAACAATTAATTGGTTCATTACCACCGGTTCTGCGGTAGCTGATTCAGGAAAGTCCAATTTTATCCCGGGGGTTAAATCAAATGTGGTGGATACCATAAAAAATACCACCAATTGAAAAACAACATCAATCATAGGGACAAGATCAACTGTCGCCTTTGGATTATGCCTTCGTTTGAACTGCATTTCCCTTACCTTTCAAAATAAGAACTAATTCATTGACCCGGTTTTCCAATCGAATAATCGAATGATTAACCTTACTTACTAAATAGTTGTAAAAAATTACCGCAGGTATGGCGACGATAATTCCTGCAGCAGTAGTTAAAAGAGCTTCAGAAATTCCCCCTGCCAGCATGCTGGGATCTGATGCGGCAAAATCTCTCAACACGCCAAAAGCGTCGATGTTCCCTGTTACCGTTCCAAGAAGACCAAGGAGCGGAGCGATGTGTGCAATAGTCCCCAAGGCCGATAGAAACCGTTCCATCCGTGGAACCTCCATGTTCGCTGCATCAGTTATTGCCGCCTTAATAACGGTTTCATCGTATTGACGGTATGCAATCCCAACCCTCATTAAATTGGTTAACGGTGAAGGATGGGTTTCGCATATATTCAAGGCTTCATCGTAATGACCTTTCTCTAAAGCCGAACTTAGCCGATTTATTAATTGTTCCTCGTTTCCCCGAATCTTTCTAAAAAAAAGGAGACGCTCAACAATAATTACGGCCGCAAAAAATGAGAGTACAATGATGAGGATCATCACTATTCCTCCCTTATCAATGAGGTCAATCATATCCTAACTCCTATCAAAGTGATATTTGTGTTTTAAAGGTTATTATCAATCCCGGAGTAATAAACGGCTCCAAGTCAACTCTTCCGCTTTCTATAACGGGTGAGAGTATGTCCTCGGCTTCCAAGATAAATTCCACCCCTTCTGTTGCCTTGAAATATGCTGAAAAATCCAAAACGGGTACATCAAAAATCCAGGAATTAAGAGCCGTCCAGCCTGATAACGTTGCACCGAATCTTCCTCCGGAACTGTTGATACCGGCTTCCCATGTAAATCGATGGGCATCTTCCTGAGCAGTTCGTTCAAGCAGTATTGCTTCCCATCCGAGAGAAAAATCAAATATTTTTCCGGGAGAGAAGTAAAGTTTTGCACGCGGGGAAAGAGTTATGTAGTCTCTTTGAGTAAAGGGATAGAACCCGGAGCTTTCATCGTAATTTCCCAATTCCACTACCCCAATTCGATACGCAGAACCTATACCGCCTTCTAAATAGAGGGACCTGGTACGGTTTTGAAGCTTAAATCCTCCATCTGCAAACCATTCAGAACCGTCTTCAAGAGTGTCTTGAAGATTCAGCAGACGAAAGTCTTCCCATAACTCATTATAATTGTAAGTAACAACCTGGTACCCTCCGGCCAATGACAAAACTACCGAATCTTTCAGTATGAAACTAAGGGACAGATCAAAGGGAAATGCCGATTTGAACGTATCTCCATAAGCAAAACCTGCTGAACCGTCCAGCACCACTATATCTCTTAAGGCAGCATCAAAACCCGTTTCCACAAATAATCGATTATCCCCCAGAGCAGTTACCGTCGGCACAAACCGGTAGAAGTAGTCCGCGGATAAATGAAAAGTTACAGAAGAAAAATCTGCCCCAGCTGTAATATTTCCGGACAGTTTTGTTTCTCGGTGAGAAACAGGTTCGGTATTTGATGTAGCTGATGCAAGTATACGTCTTAAAGATAAAGCTGAAAAACCAGCATTCAAAAACAAAGGACTTCGGGGAGATTCGAGGGAAAAATTAAAATTCCCTGAGGTTTTCTTTAAGGCTGCGGCATAATAGGATGCCTGCTGCTGCAGACCTTTTTCATCTTCCGAATATCCTCCTTCTCCGCGTATTTCTGCACTACCCGTTCTAAAGGAAATCCATCCTGCAAGATCATCGGTTTTCCTAAAGTAACCTGTTCCCGGAGGATTGAAATTATAACCATCGGCACTTTCATGTGAAAATTGAAAGGTGAAACGGGGTTCATCACCTAGTTTATAAAGCGAAACCGATCCTAAAATATTGTTCATTGTCCCGATACCGATGAGTCCGGTACTGTAGAATGAACTTTCACCGGAATCAACTGCAGCAGCGGCACCGCTTATCGAAGGAAGAGGAATTACAAATGTCTCATCACTGACACCCATAGGGGTTAGTTCCGGTAATGGAATGTCAGTTTCCGGCACGGATAGTTCTTCTCCGGGGGGAAGGACTGCATCTAGTTTTTCTGCAGTAAGATCCTCAATTTCCAAAAATATTTCCGGAAGCATTATGGAAGGTTCCTCGGGACTTCCCGGCGGAGGGACTGTATCATCATCCTGAGATAGTACCGGAATAGTATAAAGAAATGCGAAAAATATAATTACCAGTATTCTTTTAATAGTCAATTTCATTCCTGGTCTCCCAAAAGTTTCTTCACCTCGTCAGTCCATTCGGAGTCGGGGTAATTTTTTTCCAGTCTTTCTGCTATTTTTTTTGCTTCACCCTCTTGGCCTGCTGATTTCATCATCTGAGCAGCCTTGTAGAGGGAAAGTGCGGAAAGACTGGGATCTGCAGGATTGATAATCACTGCTTCTAAAAACGTATTGGCAGCTTTTATGTGTTCATTATTTTTGTTGTAATATTCTCCGAGGAGATATAACGCCTGGGAAGCTCGCGCAGGATCCTCTAAAGAAGCTTCGGCTACCTGCTGTAACCTCTGAACGAGTATGATCCCGGAGAGCTCTTTGCCCCGTTCCTCAAGAATATAAAACCGGGCTAACTCAATCACCGCCTGTCTTCCGTCTGCAGTGGCCGTACCGCCCTCCATATCAATGGTAACCCAGAGTTCAGCTTCCCGGTCATCTAAGCCGAGTATTCGGTATCGAAGCTCGGAGGCCTTCTTTTCTGCGTTAACCATCTCTGCGTCTTTTGGATAAAGAGCAATCAGTTCTGTATAGAGATTCAAAGCTTTTTTATGTTTCCTTTCTTCTTCATATAATTCCGCGGAACGAACCATGGCATCCGGACGAAATGAGCTTTGTCTTTGGTTGTTTATGAGAGTTTCCCAAAGCAAAAGAGCTCCTGCATACTCCTTCTGATAATAGGCAGCCATGCCTCCCCAGTACAAAGCGGCGTCGATCATCTTACCGTCAGGGTAATAACTTCTATACTCACGGAATGCTTCTCCGGCTTTAGCAAAACTTCCTTCTTCAAAGTGTATTTCACCGCGCCGATAAAGAGCTGATTCGGCCAATTCGCTTCGTGGAAATTCTTTAAATAATTTTAAGAGAACTGAAACTGCTTCATCGATCCTGCCCATTTCTACATATATATGTGACTGCTGGACTAAAGAATCATCAGCAAGGTCTGATCCTGTATATTGATTATAAATCATCTCGAACTGCTCTAAGGCTTCCTGATTCCGGTTCTGTTCAGAAAACGTATTTCCTAAAAGGAAAACAGCCTTCTGTCTGAAAGGTTCACCTACCTTACCATTTACGAGATTGTATAAATGCTTTTCCGCGGTACTGAAAAGCTGAGCATTAAAGGCGTTCCAGCCGGCCAAATAGGTTCCCCGAACCTTTAACTCATGGTCTTTATACTGATTCAAGAATGTTTCAAATTGCTCATAGGCTTCTTGATGACGGGCGAGCTTGTAGAGGGCCCACCCCCGATAAAATATGATATAAGGATAAATTGTTTCCAATCCGGTTTGCAGCAAACTGCTGTCCGCTAAAACATTGAATGTTTCACAAGCATTCTCCAGTGATACAGCGGCATTACTGTATGCGCCTATGATTATCTCAGATAACCCTTTGATATAGTTTATCTGTAATGGATAGGCTAAACCCGCCCCTTTTATTTTTTGATCCTCCAGCAGAAACTTTTCTGCTTGTCTAACTATCTCATCGTACCGTTCCTCCTGGAATAGTAACTTCAAATATTCAATCCTTACCGCATAATCTTTTGTTGCCGCAGGCAGATACTCCTGAATGGTATTAATTGCATTTCCGAATTGTCCCATTTCGCGGTATAAAATTGTGGCAAGCCGCCTTACCTTTGCATCTAAATTACCGGTAAGTCCCTTAGATTTCATTTGATCGATTGTTTTTAAGGACTCATCGTATAATCCCATCCGGTAGAGTGAATACGCATACTGATAGTAGGCATCATTTATAAAAGTGAAATCCTCATATTCATTTATGAGTCTTTTATAATAATCAGAAGCTTCACTCCATTTATTAAGAGAAAGATTAAGACTTCCCAAACTGAATAGCACGGAAGGAATTTTCTCATCTCCGAAGCTAAGATACTCCGTTAAAATTTCGACAGCACGGCCTGTCTCGCTTCTTCCTGCGTATATATCCGCAAGGTAAAGAGGTACTGTACCTTCTATAGGATTATTTTCTCTAACATCCCAAACTTTAGATAAATACAATTCAGCGAGTTCGATTTTTCCGGAACGGTAACTCTCCACACCTAAATTAAGCCAAAAATTAATTAAGATATCGGTGTAGCCGGAAAGCACCTCCTCGGCTTTACTCACCAGGCGAATGGTTTCATCGTTATCCCCATTATTCTGCTCCATCTCAAATAGACGCTGATAAGCTGACCGGGCTATTTCAGGTTTCTCTTCGGTAATCATACTAAAATATTTTTTTGCGTTTTCTTCATCGCCCTCGGCCATATAAGCTTCAGCACCGTACAGTATTACAAATCCTTTCCATTCGTCCGGCAGAGCATTTACCTGTACAGTTTTGAATAACTTTACAGCCTTCTCCCATTCTGAGGACTGAACATATATCCACATGAGTTGTGTTAATGCGGTTGGCTCGTCACTTGGATTCTCCGGAATAGTTATAAGTTCCACAAAGCTTGTTTCCGCTTTCTCTAATAAATTAGAATTAACTCCGCTTAGACCATGATAAAGTAAAGCCTGTTTACGCAGCTCCGCATCGCCGGATTCTCTTGCCAGAAATACCTCAAGGTCCTCCATGGCCTTTTGGTAATTGCCTAAAGAATATTTCACTACTCCCTTCCAGAAGGGAACGTATTCTAAAAACCGGGTAGAGCGATATCTTGTTTCAACTTTTCGGAATAGAGTAAGGCTATCTTCATTTCTTCCAAGCCGGTATAAGGTTACAGCTCTTTTAAACTGCGCATCGGATAAATAATCCGAAAACGGATATTTCCGTATCAGGGTATTATACCGGTCTAATGCAACCTCATAATCCTTATTTTTAAATCGTGTTTCGGCTTCAAGAAACACATCTTTATCAGTTATTTGTGCCGATAACGCAACTGCTGTAAATAGTATTACCGGCAATATAAATAGTAGTTTTATCTTCATATTTTCCCTTTTCCTCTGATAAATATACTACGTGCTTAAGTAAATTACCGTAGCGATGGCGGATTAAATGTGTTATCAGTCCGAACAGAAACAAGGTGAATATAGCTTTTAGGATATCGGGCAGTAAGCATTTCTAAGTTTGTCTCCATGGATCGTTCAAAAACGGCGATGGTGAATCTCCCCTCTTCTTTAAAAAATGGAATTAAAACAAAAACATGCACATGCTGAAGAAGCGGCGGGTTATCACCAAAGGAAACACTGACAGAACCAAAATATATATCTCGTGGATTCTTTAAAGCCATAGCAAAAAGTATATGTCCCAACTTATCAATAGGAAAACCAACATCTTCAATGTAGGTTACAAAAGGTACCGTTCTTACATCACAGGATTCAATATCATATTGAATATTCGGATATTTGGAACGCTTTATCTCTACTGCAATATTCCTGGTCCAATCCAGACCAAAATAGGGATCTCGGTCTTCTTCCCAACGGTTACTCCAGCGGTTTCCCCTGCTGTTTTCATGTTTCTCTTTAAGGGTATCTATATCTAAATAGCTATGTGCAATGGGATGAAATATTCCGTCTGCTACCCATTTTGCAAACCCTGAGCAGTTAAAGCCGCCCTGACCCGCCTGTTTTTTCAAATCGTTTATATAGACATACCTTCCCGATGAGTCCTGGGCGCCATCTTCGGTATCCCCCATTTCAGGAATTTTTTCGCGTATTTTTTCTGCGATATTTCTGACGGGCTCGTATGTATTCGGGTCAATTTCCTGTAAAAGAAGATCCCAGTTTACAAGATTCTCTGTTGCATTAATGACAGTGGAAAACGAGGTTGTCAACAGCTTCTGAAAAGGAGTGTTAATCATAATATTCTCGTAGATAGGGTAATCCATAACATACACGTTCATCATCGCCAGTGTTAATTCGCCGGATTTCCGCGGATATATACGAACATAGAAGTAGGGGTCATCCCTGTAAAAGATTTTTATATGTACAAAAGAACCGTCTTTTATGTCCCTCTTTATACTGTAACTTCCCCTTGAGTATATGGGGAGTCCAAGATCAGCATCGTTTATAAAAAGGATATAAAAAGCTGTATCGGTATGCTGTACTTCCACAGTTACCTTAGGTTTAGCTTCTGTTTGATGATAAACTAAACGGGGTGCCGAGGATAATTCTGAAAATGGACTCAGTATAAATCCTTCCAGTTCTCTCCTTATTTCACTATTATCGATAGCAATTAGTTCTTCATTGTACGAATAGATGTTTCCAATACAAATTAGAAGAAATAATGAAATATAGAAAACGGGAAACACTATGCTTCTCCGAAGAGAACAATTCCCAAAAACCTTCATGATCATTTCTATTTTAACACATATACAATAGATTTATCAGTATAACCGAATAAATCGGAAAAGTATCTGATATGACTAGTATCGGTATGTTTTAGTGTTTCCACAAAAAAATTACGGTTGACTAAATAAATGCCGAGGGGTTGAAAGATTCCCTGTTCCTTTGAAGAGAGGAATTTACCTTCGCAGCCTATATGGGAATCATTAGTGACAAAGGCACCGAGGAATTCCATTTTGGGTAATTGCTTAAAAGCGATAATGTCGCATGATATCTCTTTATCGAAATACTCAAAAAAATCTCCTATTTGGGGACGTTGTCTCTGTTTATAATTTACAAAATGAGTATCTATCTCAGATGAGGAGATGATATCGGATAATTCCCTTTGAATTTTATTCGAGCATTTTTTTGGAACAAAGATATGCCAAGAACGGGGTATACATTCTTCAGATTTCGCAGAAAGAATTGCCGGCAATTTCTTTTCTATACCATCATTCCACTGTTCATCCCGGGATTCAAAAACTGTCACCAGGGCAAGCTTCCCGAATGCGTGTTTTGCAGCTTCTATCCGTTCCGCCGCACATATAGGTCCGGAATCCGGTTCAATAACAAGAGGATTAAACATTTTTTTGTTATTGGAAAGTAAAAAACTACAGGCCCTTTTTTTCTCTTCCCTTATTTGAGAAAGCAGATTTAGAAGATTGTCTCTTTGGACCATTATCTCAGCTTTGAGATTAGCATTGGTTCCCTCCAGTTCCTCTAGAAGTTTTTCGTTCGCTCCCTGAACCGTGTATTTTTTGGTATAAATCAAATAACGAAGTCTAAAGAGAAACTGTATATCTCTAAATGTATAAACCCTTCGGCCTGAACGATCTTTGAGCGGTTTGATAAGCTCAATTTCACGTTCCCAATATCTAAGAATATGGGGTTTTATCTTAAGTATTTCACATACATCACCTATGGAATAATGACTCATTTTTTATGTGAATGGGTACGTCCGGCGGTTATATAGGGATTTTGGCTCCCCGTTTTAAAATCGAGAAAAACGGGTACACTGGAAAAGCCCAAATCCTTTCGAATACAATTTATTAAATACCGCTCATAACTCTCGGGTAATTTTTTCGTAGTATTTTTAAATGCCAAAAAATGGAGCGGAGCTTCACTCACCTGGGTAATGTATTTAATCTTAATCTGCTGCCTTCCCGAAAAAGGCGGCGGTTGTGACTGTGTCCAGCGATTCAGTTTCCGATTAAGAAGCCCGGTTTCGATATGACGATTCAGCTGCTCATACACCTTAAATACGGTGCGCATGAGTTTATCCATTCCATCTCCCTTCTTTGCAGAAATAGCAGCAATAGGAGCATAGTCCAAAACCGGAAAAAGAAACCTTACCCGATCGGAAACTGCATTAAAGGCGTTAGGCATATCACCCATAAGATCCCATTTATTCAGAACAATAATAATGCCTTTACCTTTTTTGGCAGCTTGATGGGCTATTTTTTTATCTTGCTCCACAAATCCTTTTTCTGTATCAATCATTAACAGTACAACATCTGCCTCATCAATGGTACCAATAGCCCGGTTCACGGAATAGTACTCAACTGCCTCCCGTACCTTGCTTTTTCTTCTTATTCCTGCGGTATCGAGGATATAGCATTTCCTGCCTTTAACATTAAACTGAGATTCAACAACATCCCGGGTAGTCCCGGGAATGTTGGTAACCAAAGACCTTTCGGAACCGGTAAGGGTGTTGAGAAGGGTTGATTTTCCTGTATTAGGCTGACCAAGGATTGCAATCCGGACAGAATCATCCTTTTTTACCGGTTCTTCTTCAAGAGATGATTCCGGTAAAGACTCAAGGTGATTCTCCATTAGGCGATATAGTTCATCTAAATTCACACCGTGTTCTGCAGAAATACCTACGGTATCCGGAAAACCAAGGGTGAAGAAATTCCAAGCTTCGGCTTCCCTCTGCGGATTATCCACCTTATTGACCACAAGAATACACTTATCCCGGTGCGGTCTAAGGGTTTCCAAGAACTCTTCATCCTCTCCCGTAACTTCTGTAACATCAACCATAAGAAGTATAACCGCAGATTCTTCGATAATCCGATAACTCCGTTCTGTTACACTGGCCTGTATTTCTCCACCCTCCGCCGTCACCCCTCCTGTATCTGCCAAACGTACGGTTCTGCCTGCAAGTTGTATCGAGGCGTCTACTATGTCCCGGGTTACTCCAGGGGTAGAATCGGTTATGGCCTTCCTCTTTCTAATTAGTCTATTGAAAAGAGTGGATTTCCCTACGTTCGGTCTACCCACAATAGCAATGGAGGGAAGATTGGTTCCGCTAATAGGAGTATACCTCAAAACGTTCCTCCATCACATTATTAATGTACTCATCTATTTCTAAATAAGATTTCATCCCCAGAACGACTCCAACCAGCTCTTCGGCTTCAGCAAGGGAAACACTCCGTAAGATTCTTTTTACTTCCGGAATACTGAAGGAACTCATGCTGTACTCATCTAAACCTAGACCTAAAAGAATTACCGATGCTATTGGGTCTCCCGCCATTTCGCCGCACATACCTACCGGAATACCCTGGTCATGTCCGTTTTCGATAACCATTTTAATCAGCCTTAGAACTCCGGGATGAAATGGTTCATAGAGATAAGCTGTGTTTTCATTACCCCGGTCTACCGCGATAGTATATTGTATTAAATCGTTTGTTCCTATGGAAAAAAAGTCAACCTGTTTAGCCAAAATATCAGATGTTAGTGCAGCGGAAGGGACTTCGATCATTATCCCGACAGGAATATCTTCTTTAAATGGTATACCTTCCCGGCTGAGGGAATCTTTTACTTCACTGAGTACTTCCAGACTTCTGTTAAGTTCCTCTGTTCCGGATATCATGGGGAAATTAATCCTCATGTTTCCGTAAACGGATGCCCGCAACATTGCCCGCAGCTGAGTTTTAAAGAGATCGATGTGGGAAAGACAAAATCTAATAGCCCGCCATCCTAAAATCGGATTCTTCTCACTCATCCCCTCTAATTCCGGGACAACCTTATCCCCTCCAACATCAAGGGTACGTATGGTTACCGGTTTACTGTCCATAGACTCTAAAACGTACCGGTATGCGTTAAATTGTTCTTCTTCGGAGGGAAGTTTCCCGGGCTGCAGAAAAAGGAATTCCGACCGATACAGACCAATACCGTCGGCACCATGAGAAGAAACCGCGTCAACCTCTTCGGGAACCTCTATATTAGCCTCCAGTGTAATGAGTTTTCCATCCTTAGTTTCAGCAGGAAGATCGTGAAGTCCCATGAGTTGAACTTCCCGCGCTTCCCACTCCTTAAGAAAATTCTTGTACCTGTCTTTTGTCGATTGGTCAGGTTCCAGTATGACCCTGCCGCGGGTTCCATCAATAATTATTTCCGTTCCATTTTTTACGTGGCGAGATACATTGGACAGTCCTAAAACAGCCGGGATTTCAAAGGACCTTGCGAGGATCGCTGTATGAGAGGTCTTTCCCCCGGCATCCATGGCTATACCTTTAACCATACGCTTATTCATGGCGACTGCATCTGAAGGCAGAAGATCATGAGTGACGAGTACCACTTCGGATGTAAGATCCGACAGGGATATCCGTTCACGATACATAAGATGATTCAAAACACGCCTGGAAACATCATTTAAGTCAGCAGCGCGTTCTTTTAAGTACTCATCATCCGATGATTTAAGCCTATCCACCAAAGATTGTATCTCTTCGTAAAGCACCCATTCTACATTTTTAAGTTTTCTCTTGAGATTCTCTGCGATGGTACCTTTAAACTCAGGATCTTTAAGCATCAGGAGATGAGAATCAAGAAATTTTACGTCCTCTAGACCTTTCTCATCCTGATAACGTTCTTTGAGAGATTTAATTTCCTCGGTGGCTTTCTCCAGAGCGTCACTAAAGCGGTCCATTTCTATAGCAACATGACTAAGATCCACGTCATATTGAGGAATTTCTGGATTTTCATCAACATATAAGAAAACTCTCCCGATAGCTATACCAGGAGAGGTGGGAATACCTCTAAGGTCGATCATAGTTTGTTTACTATAAGTCTTTTATAACCTTTGTGTCAAATGAACAGCTAATAAAAGAGCAATTCTAAATTGCAAATTTAGAATTGCTCTTTTACCTATGTAAAGCCTGGAATTCCCGGTCAATTCAATTTAAACCGTCACAATATAAGTAAAAATACAGAAGTAAAATGCCGAAAATCAAAATGTTATGGGACGCAAAAAGAAATCATCCCTAGGATTTTTATTCTGGGTAGCATTGATACTGCTGGTTATTGTTGTCTTTCTTTTCAGCAGGGACAACATAAACCGTGTTATGGACTCCACCGGCTT
The DNA here is from genome assembly GCA_964618265.1 of uncultured Spirochaetales bacterium. Classification (GTDB taxonomy): domain Bacteria; phylum Spirochaetota; class Spirochaetia; order CAYLLE01; family CAYLLE01; genus CAYLLE01. The sequence continues at coordinate 189,640 of CAZUAE010000002.1, forward strand.
TGTCGATGTGGTCAAAGATAAATTTTCTTCAAACAGCGAAGAATCCTCCGAAATGAAAGATTCAGAAGAAACTACCCAAGAAGACCAGGATACCTTACCTGTTACAGAAGATGAAGTACCTTCAGAAGACAAGGACAGCCTTAAGGAAAAAGAATCAGAAGATAAAATCAAAATTGTTAAAGAAGAACCAGAAGAAAAACCTTCACCCCCTCCAAAAACGACTGATACCCGGGAACAGAAACCTATAACGGAGAAACACTCCCGAAAATACAAAATATATTTTATAAAAGTTACTGATGATGGTCTTATTTATCCCCGTGATGTCCAGAGGGAAATTACCTTTACGGACAGTCCGCTTACCGAAACCATAAATTCCCTCCTATCCGGACCATCTTCCGCGGAACTGAACCAGGATCTGATTAATTTAATCCCAAAGGGAACAGTGCTTCTCTCAGCTGCAGTTCGCGAAGGGGTAGCTTACCTTAATTTTAACGAAAATTTCAAATTTAACACTATGGGAGTGGAAGGACACCTGGCCCAATTAAAGCAGATTGTATTCACCTCAACCGAATTCTCTACCGTCGAAAAAGTTCAATTTCTGGTGGAGGGAGAACGGATAGATTTTTTAAGCGGAGAAGGTGTCTATATCGGGAAACCGTTAGATAGATCATCCTTCTCCTGATCTATAGGAAGCTTCCACTGCTTTCTCTATCTGATTTCTAATCTTTTCTCCGTCTCCTGCTCGAGAACTTAAGAGAAAGAAAAATTCCCGGTTTCCTTTTTTACCAGGAACTGGAGATGGAAAAATTTTCTGAACCCCAATCCCCCGCTGAGATAGCTTTTCAGCCACTGAGGTAAGAATATTCACGGTACTTCCCGGATCCCGAATAATACCGTTAAAATCATGAGTCAGTTTCATGTCAGTCAAGGAGGCTGCTTCGAACTGAGGTTTTATGAGAAAAATTCCCCAAGATTCTTTTGTTAGGTCAATAATATGCTTTGCCGCTCCTGTAATTGAACGGAAGGAAAGATCAGCCACTGTCCAGTGGGGCATCGGATGTAATGATTGGATTTCCATGATATTTGTTCTTTCCAGAACATTTACCCGTTCATCCAAGCGCAAACGGTAATCGAGCTGATTATAACCGACATCTACGGCGTGGACAAAAGCTGCTTTATGTTTTAGAAGACAGTGAGTAAACCCGCCTGTTGAGGCGCCGGCATCGAGAATGATTTTATCCTTCACATCGATTTCCCAATCTTGTAAGGGTCCTTCTAATTTATATCCGCCGCGGGAGATATATTTCGATTTTACGATTTCGGTTCTCCCCGATGTGGATACCATCATAGACGGATTTCTGATCTTTTCTCTGTTAAAGATGCATTCGCCGGCCATTATACGGGCATATATTTCTTTTTTTGAATATTCCGGATGTTGTTTAATACAAAGCTCAATGAATCTGCACTTAGATTTCATGTGTCAAACGAGAGATTTCTGATTAATCCGTTCGATATACAGTGTTTTACCGGTATCGCTGTCGATGTCCGCTACCACTCCTTGAATAACAGCGCTTCCTGGTGCTACTTCACCTCGAAGTGGAAGCTGGGTCAAAGAACGTCGTACAGAAACATCTTTATTGAAACCAATGACCCCAATTGATGGACCGGTCATACCGATATCTGTTATATATCCGGTCCCTTTTGGAAGAATCTGTTCATCCATTGTCTGAATATGGGTATGAGTTCCAACCTGCAGCGAAATATCACCATCAAAAAAAATACCTAACGCTTCTTTCTCTTCTGTTGATTCCGCATGGAAGTCCATAATTATTACATCCGTTTCACTTTTCATTTTACGGATGATATTCCGCCCCTTCCGGAAGGGGCAGTCAAGGGAACTCATACGTTCTCTTCCTTGGAGATTAATCACACCTATTTTTATTCCTTTAGTTACAAATGTATGAACCCCATGTCCGGGGACATCCGGCGGATAATTTGCAGGGCGGAGTATGCGCATTTCTGAGTCCAGATAGGGTAAAATTTCTTTTTTCTGCCAAACATGATTACCGGTGGTAATAACATCTGCCCCGGCGGAGAAAATGCTTATGGCTAATTCAGGAGTTATTCCGAATCCGTCCGCCGCATTTTCTCCATTAATAATAACCGCATCGGTTCTTAACTTTTTTGCCAGGGAGTTAAGTCCTACGAATAGGGCTCTGCAGCCTGGCTGTCCGATTACATCGCCGAGAACTAGAACCCGGACTTTCTGTCCCGCCATACTGTTACCTGGCGTACTCGATTATTCGGGTTTCCCGAATCATTGTAACCTTTATCCTTCCGGGATAACGCAGTTCCGCTTCAATCTGCTTCGCAATACCCTTTGCCATATCTTTTGCATTTAGATCGCTAACCGTCTCATGATTAACCATGATGCGTAATTCTCTACCTGCTTGAATTGCATAGGCTTTTTCAACACCCTGGAATGTCTCAGCAATCTTTTCTAAATTTTCAAGACGTCTGATATAGTTATCCAAAGTTTCACGCCTAGCCCCCGGCCGTGAAGCCGAAAGAGTATCTGCTATCTGTACAATAATTGATTCAAGACAATTGTGAGGGGTATCTTCATGATGGGCGGCTATACAGTTAATTACCCTCGGATCCTCTCCCATCCGTTTTGCCAATTCAATACCTAATTCTACATGGGTAGTATCGCCTTCAGTTTCAATTCCTTTTCCGATATCGTGCAATAGAGCTCCGCGTTTAGCTATCTCTTTGTCGGCACCCACCTCAGCTGCCAGCATGCCGGCTAAAATGGTTACCTCCTTTGCATGAGCTAATACATTTTGACCGTAACTCGTTCTAAACTGCAGCCGCCCCAGTGCCTTGATGCCTTCCGGTTTTATGTTGTGCATACCTAAATCAAAGCAAATTTTCTCCCCTTCCTCGTAAATCGCTTGAGTTATCTCCTTTGTTACTTTATCGACAACTTCTTCGATTCTCGCCGGATGAATTCGCCCATCCGAAACAAGTCTCTCCAGTCCCCGCTTGGCTATCTCTTTCCGAACGGGGTCAAAACATGATATTACAACAGCTTCGGGAGTATCATCTATAATGACATCCACTCCCGTCAATGTTTCTAAGGTCCGGATATTTCTTCCTTCCCGGCCGATGATTCTACCCTTCATTTCATCGTTGGGTAGACTTACTGAAGTAACCGTTATTTCGGCACCTACTTCCGCCGCGATTCTCTGCATTGTAGTAACAAGAATCTCACGAGCTGCTTTTTCAGCATTTGTCTTAGATTCCTGTTCTATTTTATTTACTAGGGCCTGTGCGTCGTGTCTCGCTTCCTCTTCAAGGTTAGATATGATAAGGTTCTTTGCCTCTTCGGCAGTGAGTCCGGAAACCCGTTCTAATTCTGATTTCCATTTTTCCTCTTGCTGCTTGAGCAAATTTTCCTGAGCCAGGAGAAATTTCTCCCGTTCTTCATTTGCCTGGGTAGATTTGTCAACCAAGACAGCTTTTTTCTCTAGGTTTTCTTCTTTCTGTTGAATTCTTCTCTCGAAATGTTGAATTTCATTCCGCCGTTCCCGGAGTTCCTTGTCCTGCTGATTGCGTTCCTTTTGTAACTCCTCCCGTGTTTCGAGAATTAATTCCTTTTTTCTAGCTTCAGCCTCCTTGACTGCATCTTCTTTAATACGTTCTGCTTTCTGTTCAGAAGAAGAAAGTTGAAATCTGGCATATAACCATCTAATTGTCCAACCTAGAATCAAACCAACAAGAGGAAGGATAACTGAAAGTATAATAGTCATCAGTTCCCTCCACTTTATATGTATCTGTTACTATATCTTGTTGTCTGACTCCTTGTCAAGATTAGAATTTTATTGAAGAGCAATTCTAAATTTGTAATTTCGTATTGCCTTTTAACTCATGTCATGCTTGGAATTCTCATTATTGAATCTCCTTCTCACCTGCTGTAAGATAGTACGACATCAATATCAGGGAGGATAGAATGAATTTTTCATGGAATATTTTCATTGATTTAGGAATTATTTCTATAGCACTTCTTGCGGCAACTTTTATCAGAGCAAAAGTCCCTTTTTTCCAGCGGTATTTGATTCCCAATGCATTAACCGCTGGTTTTATACTCCTCCCGGTATATAATTTCCTACTGCCTGAAATCGGCATTACAACGGAAGGTTTGGGAGAATTGGTATATCACCTCCTGAATATTTCTTTTATATCCATGACTCTGCGAAGATCAGAACGTCAAAAGGGAGGAAGAAAGTCGGTAGCGGGTATTGCAGTCGGACTGCTTTCAGGTTACGCAACTCAGGCATTTTTGGGAATGGTTCTAACATTCCTCTTCATCGCAACACTAACACCGAATCTTTTCCCGGGATTCGGTCTTTATCTGCCCTTAGGATTTGCATTAGGACCGGGTCAGGCTTACGCCATAACTGTTGGATGGGAGGAGTTCGGTGTAGTTGGATCCGGAAGCGTAGGACTGACTTTCGCAGCCATCGGTTATCTATGGGCCTGTTTCGGCGGGGTTTATTTAATTAACCGGGGTATACGCAAGGGCTGGCTTTCAGAGGATCACATCAAAACAATTACCAGTCAAAAAGTAAAGCGCGGTGTTGTGTTGAACAAGGATGAGAGAAACTGCGGAAGTAAATTATCAACTGAAACAGAAGCTATTGATTCCCTTTCTCTTCATTTTGGTTTAGTTCTCTCTGTTTACCTTATTACTTATCTCTTCTTAACAGGATTGACCCTGCTGCTTACGCTGATCGGGCCGTTGGGGGAAGACCTTGCGGTTAACCTCTGGGGAATTGCATTCATCTTTGCAGGTATCTGGTCCATCATAATCAAAAAAATAATGGGGCTCCTGGGGCTTGGTGGCTTAACCGATAACGCTACCTTAAACAGGATTTCAGGAAGCGCTGTGGACCTTATGGTAGCAGCAGCTGTGGGAGCTATCTCACTGGTGGTGGTATCTACATACTGGCTGCCGATTCTGGTTATAGGAGTGGTTGGAGGATTACTATCCCTTATCCTCATACCCTGGATTTCGTCCCGGATGTTTAAAGATCATAAGTTTCACAGAACCCTTATTGTCTACGGGGCTTCTACAGGAACACTACCCACAGGGTTAGCCCTTTTACGGGTAATAGATCCGGAATTTGAAACACCTACTGCTTCCGATTATATGTATGCTGCAGCTTTTGTTTTTATAACGGCCATCCCTTTTATTCTAATGATCAACCTTCCCGCTTACGGTTATACTACCGGTAATCCGCTTTACTACTGGTTGACTATGGGAATATGCACCGCATACGTTGTTGCATGCTTTATTGGTTATGTCATTTTGGCCCGGAAGCACTCGTTTAAATCTCCCTCCCGGACTTGGTTTAAGGGTTAGCCTTTTCTCTAGCTGCTGCTATTTTTTCAATGGCATAATCCAGGTCTTCTTGGGAATGTACAGCGGAAATCTGAACTCTAATTCGGGCTTTTCCCTTGGGTACCACTGGATACCAGAAGCCGATAACATATATACCATCCTTTAGCAGTTCATCTGCCATTCTACCGGCTACAACAGCGTTTCCAAGCATAATCGGTATTATGGGATGATCACCCTCCGGGATATCAAAACCTTTTTCCTTTAATCCTTCCCGGAAATAATTTGTGTTCTTTTCCAGCGTATCTCTCAGGGAGGTATCGTATTCTAAAAGATCTAATGCCTTAATAGATGCAGAAGTGATGGTGGGTGAAAGGGTATTTGAAAACAGATAAGGGCGTGACCGCTGACGGAGTAGACCAACAATCTCTTCACGTCCCGAAGTATATCCGCCGGAAGCGCCTCCTAAGGCCTTTCCCAAGGTTCCGGTAATTATATCGATGCGGCCTATTACATTATGGTATTCATGGGTACCCTTCCCCGTTTTACCGAGAACTCCGACGGCATGGCTGTCGTCAACCATAACCAGCGCCTTATACCGTTCTGCTAAATCACATATCTCGTTTAGTTTTGCAATGGTACCATCCATGGAAAAAACACCATCGGTGGCAATCATCCTGAATCTGGATTTGGAAGCTTCCTGAAGCCTTGCTTCCAAAGAATCCATATCAGAAGGGGAGTAAAGATACCGTTGTGCTTTACAGAGCCTGATACCGTCTATTATACTGGCATGATTCAGTTTATCAGAGATGACGGCATCTTCGGGACCGAGTAATGTTTCGAAAAGTCCTCCATTTGCGTCAAAACAGGAGGAGTAAAGGATAGTATCTTCAGTACCAAGGAATTTTGTCAAACGGCGCTCCAAATCTTTATGGATTTCTTGTGTACCACAGATAAAACGTACCGAAGACAACCCATATCCCCAATCATCTAAACTCTTTTTTGCTGCTTTAACCACTTCAGGATGAGAAGCCAATCCAAGATAGTTGTTGGCACAAAAATTAATTACCCGCTTCCCTCCGGTAATCTCAATCATGTTTCCTTGGGGACTCTGAAGGACCCTTTCCTTTTTGTATAATCCAGATTCCTGTATCTCCTTCAAGCTGTTTTCTGCAAAATCCTTATAATCTCCGTACATATAATCTTCCTCCTATATTTTCCAATCTAAAACTACTTTTCCCGAATTACCGCTTCTCATTACCTCAAAAGCTTCTTGAAATTCTGTGTAATGGTATTGATGGGTTATAACAGGATTAATATTTAGACCAGACTGGATCATAGCGGTCATTTTATACCAGGTTTCATACATCTCCCGTCCGTAAATTCCCTTAATGTACAATCCGTTAAAAATGACGGTATTCCAATCAACAGCCAAATTACTACCCTGGATTCCCAATAGTGCTATCTTTCCGCCGTGACACATGTTGTGTATCATCTCGGAAAATGCCTTCCCGTTTCCCGACATCTCCAATCCAACGTCAAAACCTTCCTGCATTCCTAATTCTCTCTGCGCGTCAGCTATGCTCGTTTCACGGGCATCCAAAACGAGATCAGGATTCATCTTTTTTGCTAATTCTAAACGGTAGGGATTTACATCAGTGATGACTACAAACCGGGCACCGGCATGACGTACAACTGCTGCTGCCATTATTCCGATAGGTCCTGCGCCGGTAATAAGAACATCCTCTCCTAAAACATCAAACGAAAGGGCTGTATGAACGGCATTCCCCAGGGGATCAAAACAGCTTATTACATCTAAAGATATATCGGGATCGGCATACCAAACATTGGTAACAGGAATGGATAAGTATTCTGCAAATGCTCCGTTGCGGTTCACTCCAATGGAGCTTGTCCTGCTGCAGAGGTGTCGTCTCCCGGCAAGGCAGTTCCTGCACCGGCCGCAAACTAGGTGGCCTTCACCGCTTACAATATCACCGATATTGAAATCGTGAACATTGCTGCCGATTTTTTCTATTACCCCCACCCACTCATGTCCGATAATAGTCGGGACTTTGATGGTCTTCTGTGCCCACGCATCCCAGTTAAAAATATGAACATCGGTACCGCAGATGGAAGTTTTTAGTATTTTTACAAGGACATCATTTATGCCAATTTCCGGTACCGGGACTTCCTCCAGCCAAAGCCCTTCCCCGGCCTCTTTTTTTACTAATGCTTTCATTGTTTTCACGACTTAGATGCACCTCCAATAAATGCCCGAATAATCTTTTGGTAAAAAGTATATCAGCTTTTCTTAGAGGTTGAAATGGTAAAACAAATGGACCGAGGAATTCTCATTTTATACCTATAGGCAGCAGAAAGAGGCATAATTCTCAGGAAAAGCCGTAAAATAATTGAATAAAATGAGAATTCCAGGCTTTACAGGTGAATTATACCCGGCCAAGAAGCTTTGCCTTTTTCGTTTTCCGGTGATAGCTGAGATAGTCCGACCGGGTGATGATACCAACTACCCTTTTTTCTTCTACAACTGGTACATGACCAATGTTATAGGTTAAGAATATCTGCTCAACATCCCGCAAGGTTGAATCCGGGGAACAAAACCGGACAACCCGAGACATATACGCTTTAACCGGAGCTTTCATCATGCCGGACCGGCGGCCTTTAGAAATATCTCTAAGGGTCATAAATCCTGATAATTCATTTTTTTTATTAATCACAGGAGCCCCTGTATGATTTATCTCTTCTAAATACATGGATGCCTCTAAGAGAGACCACTCCTCATCTATAAAATGAACCGGTGTTGACATGATCTGTGAAGCCATTACAGCCGGATATAGATTTCTTTTTAGATGATCTTCTATTTTTTCAATATCCATCGGGATGGAACCGGGATCACCATTTTTGAGTAGAAGAGAAGCTGCATTTGTATGACCGCCTCCCCCTAAGGGAGATAACAGTGTATGGAGATCGATACTGTCTTTCCTGCTTCTGGCAATAAGCAGATCTTTTTTCTCTCTGGTAAAAGTAAAGAGAATAAAAAGTGCGTCACAACTCTCTACATCAAATACCTTTTCTACTATTTCCGCCAATCCCTTTTCCTGCTTATCAAGGCGGATATGGCTTATGATAATGGTATGACCATGAATCTTTTTCATTACAAGCCGATTGAGTATGTAATGAAAAAGGGTTATCTGGTATTCCTCCCGCATGGTTTTGAGAAAAAAAGTTAAAAGAGGCATAACAGCACCGCACTTCTTTAGATACGACGACACTTGAAAGTCTTCAGGTTTTACATTTTCATGAAGGAAATTACCTGTATCCGCATATATACCGCTAAGGGCTATCGTGGCTTCATCGGATGTAATAGGGAGATTTTTCTTCATTACCTCAAGACCAAGAAGGGTTGTATTGGCGCCATAATCACCTTGTAATAGCCGAGCCCCCGGGATATCTGAAGAATCGGAAGTGTGATGATCAAAAACGGTTACGGTACCGCTGAAACCATCTATATAATCGTAGTATTCTTTGATTCGTGAATAAGAACGGGTATCCACAACAATAATTTCCTCAATGGTCTTTCCTTCAAGTTCTTTCGGAGAAATAAAATGGAGTTTGTTCTCGTAGAGGTTATAAAGATTTGCTGCTACAGGATGGATTAGTCTGCTTCTAACTAACACATGACCGGGATATAGTTTTTTAGCGAGAACCATTGAGGCAATACAGTCCATGTCCATATTTGTATGTCCAAGGATCAACTTCATACATTATCCGCCGTTTTTTAAAATCATTTTAAATAGAAATTGCCTTTTTACTAATGTAAAGCCTGGAATTCTGATTCCAAGCGGGTCTGCTTGCATCTTACTATTATGATAAACTATAAACAGGTGTCTTATCAAATTTTGCTCCGTATTATCCCCTGCAATTTATAATATATAGATTCTATTCTATCTGCCTCTTTTCTGTCCGGGGAGGAACGAGCAAGCATGTCCCTCACAAATATTTCCATATCTTCTTTTCCGGAAGGTATAAAAAAACCAAGTTCATCCATTAAGAAAACAATACTTTCAGTCATTTTTTCAATCCGTTCACGATCAACAGGATTATACCCTCCGGACGGAACAATCCCGCGGTAGAGGTTATACGTAATTACCTGTACGGCATGAGAAAGATTAAGTGAGGGGAATTCCGGAGATGAAGGTATCAAAACCGCATCGTTACAGAATGATAATTCTTTTTTGGTTAATCCATGCTCTTCGTTACCGAAGACAACCGCGGATATTCCGTCGGCATACTGAGATAAACGGGCAGCTAAATCCTCAGGTAAAACAGAATGATACTTCCTGCGCGATCCTTTTCTACGAGTTACCCCCGCAGAATAGACCGTATTCTTAAGGGCATCAGGTAAATCCGAATGACGTTCCGCGGATTCAAAAATATCATAAGCATGTACAGAAAGACTGCGTATGGTTTCTTCATCGTATTCCTTATCACTGATAATAGAGAGATTATGGATACCCATTGTTTTCATAGCCCTGCAGACTGAACCGATATTTCCGCAGCTTTTTGGATTTACCAGTACAATTTTTATTCTGGAAAGACTTTTGCTCCGGTCATTTTTTTTCATGAATCAGATTCTTTTTCACTAAAACGATCCAGCGCGTGATTCAAACCGATGAGAGGTATTGGAATCCAAGCCGGGCGATTATTGACTTCGTATCCCAATTCATAAACAGCCTTTTCCAAGGTAAAAACGTCTAGAAGAAGCTCCCGCTTCTTCCGCTCCAAGGGAATCATGGGATTTACGTCAACGCCTTCTAAATATGAGCTCAGATAGATTCCGCTTACGTAGCTGAACCATGCTTCTGCCCATGGATTCAGTACACCGGGAGTAACTCCCCGATTAAGTTCATACTCCATTAGTTTTCCGTATGCTGCATAATGGAAAGAACGGATCATACCGGCAACATCCCGTATGGGACAAAACTTAAGACGTCTTTCACTCATCGGCCTTGCCGGTTCACCTTCAAAATCAATGATAATGAAATCTCTGCCGGTAAAGATAACTTGACCTAAATGAAAATCTCCATGGATTCTTATTTTCTGCGACCGTATCTTCTCCTGCCTTATTTCTCCGATTTTCTTAAGCAGCAGGCTTTCCCGGTTCAATATTCCTTTTAAATCATCTTCTAATTCTTCCGGGAGACGCGCTTTTCTGACTCCGGAAAATACTCGGCGTATTAAGCTTCTGATGGATTGATACAGTGACCGCTGATATAAAAGAGAAAAGTTTTCGGGCTTAAATCGTGAATCCTTATTTTCTGATGCCAACAAAAGGTGCATCTCCGCTGTCCGCTGTCCAAGAATTCCAATCATCTGTAGATAAAAACCATCCGCCACATTTAAAAATGTTTCCGGTATATTTTCAGGATCGATATCAAAATAAGATTCGGGGTACTTTGGTATAGTTTCGGATCTATGGTGGATTGATAAAACATTATCGAAATAGCGCTCCAAAACTGAAGATGTGTATTCCCAGGCATCTCCCTGGTTCGGAATATAATTAACCAGAATTCCGACGGAAGAATGGACATCCTTAAAATCCCGGTATTCCAAATTGCCGGCAAAATTAGGTGTATTTTTGAATTTTTTCTTTTCTGAAAGATACTGTGACAGTTCTACATCCGGGTTGATTCCCGGTTCTATCTTTCTGTACATCTTAAGTATAAAAAGATCGTCATAAACCAAGGCACTGTTGCTCTGTTCCGCCCCTAAAAGACGGGAAGGATATGGCGGTAGAGAATCTCCCATTGCTGCACGCAATCCTTTTCCGGCCTTTCCCTGCAGCACTCCGTTATTCCCTTTAAGTTTACGTTTACGCCATATTATACTGAGAAAAACTTCTCTTACCTCGTCGTTATTGAGTCCATCGTAAAGAACTCCCTCGCTTCCATCAATGGTTGCCCGTGAAATAGCCCACTTAGGATGCTCATCCAGTATCATTGCAGCATGCTCTTTAATCGCTAGAGATAGGGGCAGAATGTATTTTTCATTTGACTCATCGGTGGTTTGCACATTAAGGATTACAATCCAGCTACGGTCTGAAATAGTACCGATGGGAAAATGATCATCCACCTTAATGGCTCTAATTTTTTTTGATTTTTGCCGATACCACCGGGAGTTTTTAAGGTAGATTTCCATCACTCCGTCTTCCAGCTCGTTTCTTAAAGATGATGAAAACGATTTCCAATCCTTTAGTGAAAACTCCGGTTCTTTGATTCCTGTTAATTCTTCGGAATCCACAGCATCGGTTGATTTCTTCATATTAAACCAAAAATACTCGTTTCCGCCTATGTTCAGCTGATAAAGACGTTCCTGAATTCTTGGGAACCTATTTTGACTGAACACTTCTTCTGGTATATACCCGGAAAATCCATCGAGGTCCAGATTTATAAACTGAACATACCGGGAAAAGTTTACGATGGTAAGTATCCGCTCTTCCTCATAAGATCTAATAAAGGCTAATACATGATTGTTGTTGGTATTTACAAATTCCAATGTTCCTCTACTAAACGCTTTAAATCTTTTCCGGGTGGCTATAACCCGTTTCATCCACCAGAGGAGCGAAGAGGGATTCATTTGCTGATTTTCAATATTGACTGTTTCAAAGTGATATTCCGGATCAATTATCACAGGCAGATATAGTCTTTGGGGATTTGCATGGGAAAAACCTGCATTTTTATCGAAGCTCCACTGCATAGGTGTCCTTACCCCATCCCGGTCACCAAGGTAGACATTATCACCCATTCCAATCTCATCACCATAGTATATTACCGGACTTCCAGGCAGCGAGAAGAGGAGGATGTTCATGAGTTCTATCTTTCTTCGATCATTTTCTAAAAGAGGAGCCAACCGTCTGCGAATACCTAGATTGATCCTTTGCCGGGGATCCTGGGCAAAAACCTGATACATATAGTCCCGTTCTTCATCGGTAACCATTTCCAAGGTCAGTTCATCATGGTTTCGCAGAAAGATACTCCACTGGCAGTTTTCTGCAATTTCAGGAGTCTGTTCTAGAATGTCCGTTATGGGAAAACTGTCCTCCATTTTAAGGCTCATAAAGAGGCGGGGCATTAAGGGGAAATGGAATGCCATATGACACTCTTTTCCATCTCCGAAGTATGCCACGGCATCTTCAGGCCACTGATTAGCTTCCGCTAATAACATTTTTCCTTCATGCCGGGAATCGATATATGAACGCAAATCCCTAAGGAACTGGTGGGTTTTCGGGAGATTTTCGCAGTTAGTTCCCTCCTCTTCAAACAAATAGGGAATCGCATCTAACCGTAAACCGTCCACTCCTGTACTGAACCAGAAATCCATGACAGCAAATACCTGTTTTTTGACTTCAGGGTTTTCAAAGTTTAAATCAGGTTGATGGGAGTAGAAACGATGCCAGTAATAAGCTTTTGCTTCGGGGTCCCAGCTCCAATTACTGGTTTCGAAATCCTGGAAGATGATACGGGCATCGTTATATTTATCCGGTGTATCGCTCCATACGTAAAAATCCCTGTATTTAGAGCCGGGAGGAGATTTTCTGGATCGTTCAAACCAAGGATGCATACTGGAAGTGTGGTTTAAGACCAGCTCCGTTATCACCTTTAACTCCCTGGCGTGTGCCTCTTTCAGGAACTTACGAAAATCCCTCAGGTTACCATACGCTTCATGAATGCCTGAATAGTCTGATATATCGTATCCGTCATCTCTCCAGGGGGAGGGATAAAAAGGAAGCAGCCAGATGGCGGTTACCCCAATATCCTCAAGATAGTCCAGTTTTTTTGTCAGCCCCTTAAAGTCCCCCATTCCGTCTCCGTTTGAATCGTAGAAGGACCTTACATGGAGTTCATATATGACTGCGTCCTTGTACCAAAGAGGATATTCGTTTTTGTTCATTCAGCTGCCTCAATTAGAAAAATGTGCGCGGGTTTTTCCGCAGGATCTAGTTTTACGTAATTCCAGGATTTTTTCCAGGTGTATTCTTCATTATTTAGAATATCCCGTACCCGGAATGTGCCGTCCTCCGCCCGGAATTTTTTCGGTGGAGAAAATTCGACCCATCCGGACTGGGTATAACGCCAATCCATATTTACGATAAAAAGCAGGATACTGCTGCTCTTTTCAGCATTGTCTGCCGGTCCGTCGTGTTTCGAATAACTGAGAAATGACGGATTATCATTCTGATGAAATTTTAAACTCAAGTAATTAGCAATAGGATAATTTTTCCTAATTCTGTTTACTCGAGTGATATAATCTGCGAGATTATCCGGATCATCTAAGTTCCAGTATTTTATCTCATACTTCTCCGAATTAAGATACTCTTCACTTCCCTCTTCCCGGGGTGTATTGATCTGCAGTTCGAAGGGAGGACCGTATATTCCGTAATTTGTAACAAGGGTAGCAGCTAATATCAAACGCATTTTAAAGGCAGGTTCTCCTCCCTTCTGCAGAACTTCGGTCAGTATATCCGGAGTGTTCGGCCAAAAATTTGGCCGAAAAAACTCTCTTACCGGATAGGACAGCAATTCTTCTACATAGGATCTTAATTCCCAAGGTTCGTTTCTCCAGGCAAAGTAGGTATAACTTTGGGAGAAACCAAGTTTTGCCAATCGATACATAACCTTAGGACGGGTAAATGCTTCAGCCAAGAAAATAACATCGGGGTGCTTCTTCTGAATTTCAGTAATACACCACTCCCAAAAGGGAAAAGCCTTGGTATGAGGATTGTCAACCCGGAATATTTTTACACCAGCTTTTATCCAGAAATCAAATACACTTTTAAGCTCATACCAAAGGTTCCGCCAATCCAAAGTTTCAAAATTAATTGGGTAAATATCTTCATATTTCTTTGGAGGATTCTCAGCATACTGAATCGTGCCGTCGGGACGGTGAACGAACCATTCGGGATGTTCTTTAACATAAGGATGATCGGGACTGCACTGAAAGGCGATATCCAAAGCTATTTCCATTCCGTACTCTTTTGTTGATTTAATAAGGAACTTAAAATCCTTCATACTTCCCAGGGATTTATGGATCGTCTTGTGTCCGCCTTCTTCTGATCCTATTGCCCAGGGAGATCCCGGATCATATTTTGACGGGTTTAGGCTGTTATTCTTTCCCTTCCTTTTCGTATTCCCTATAGGATGTATAGGAGGAAGGTACAGCACATCAAAACCCATTCCGGATATGTAAGGAAGCCGTTTAATTACATCCAAAAATGCACCGTGTTTCCCTGGTTCTTCACTCGTAGAACGGGGGAATACTTCATACCAAGCACTGAAACCTGCTCGTTCCCGCTGGACAAACACCTGCAGTTTCTCACTCACCGTGGCGAACTGTTTATCAGGATACCGCATCCCAAGTTCTAAAAATTCGTCGCTTAGAGCAGTTTTTATTCTTCTTTTTTCAGATGTTGTTTTAGCTGAAAGCTTCTTCGCTATTTCTTCGAGCTTTAATGCTTCCTTTTTACTATCAGAAGAATCAGCCCTGGCCTCAGCTTCTTCCGCCAAAATTGAGCCGTTGAGCAGCTCAACCCCTAACTCCATTTTCGTCTCAATTTTTTTTATGAACCGATGACGCCACGTTAAAAAATGATCTACCCAGCCAGTGATACAAAATGAGTAATACCCGGCGGAAGGCAGAACGCCTTCCGCACTCCAGCGGTCATTCATTGAATGAGTCATTGGCACCGTGTAGTTTTTCCCATCCGGTCCTTCTACCTGGAGCTCCGCCCGGATAATATCGTGACCGTCTGCAAAAATATCAGCTTCCGCTTGCAGATTCCCGTTTACTAATCTTTTTACCGGATAATCACTCTTTTCCGCAACAGGAGCAATATTTTCAATTACAACCCGTTTCCTGCCTTCATTTTGCATGGGAAAAAAATACTATTTAGGTGACAAAGTTTCAAGGAAACCAGATTTCTTCTGGTACAAATACAGAAAAGTCCGGTAAAATAGTATTTGGGCTTATAAAAGTTTAAGGGAGGAGTAATAGTATGAAACCAATAGCACTACAGCTTTACAGCGTAAGGGAATACGCAAAAGAGGACTTTACGGGCACCTTAAAAAAAGTTGCTGAAATCGGCTTTAAGGGGGTAGAACCTGCAGGATTTCACGATTTGACACCAAAAGAATTCCGTAAAATTATTGAAGATTTAGGTATGGTGATTTCCTCAACCCACGGTCCATGGGCTAATCCGGATAATCTCTCGGAAGTTATTGACACAGCCGGTATTCTGGGGATCGACTTGGTCTCTTGCGGTTTCGGTAAAGATCAGTACAATTCTTTAGATGCCATTGAACGGACAGCGGAAAAAGTAAACGCCATGAACAGCACTCTGACGGATAATTCGATTCGGCTCTTTGTGCATAACCATTATTGGGAATTCGAATTGGTTGATGAAAAACCCGCTTACTACCATTTTGCCGAATTGTGCCCTAATGTGTTATTCGAACTGGATGTATACTGGGCGGCAAACTTCGGTGCCAGGAATCCTATAGAGGAAGTTGCCCGTTTTAAGGATAGAATACCTTTACTTCATATAAAAGACGGTCCTATAGAAAAGGACAAGGCTATGCAGCCCCTTGGTGCGGGTAAACTCGATATTCCCGGGGTTATTCATGCAGCTGATCCTAATGTGCTGGAATGGACCATCGTTGAACTGGATAGATGCGACACAGATATGATGCAGGCAGTAGAAGAGAGCTACCGGTACCTCAGAGACGGCGGTCTCGGGGAGGGGAACAAATAGTCTGTATCTACAAGCATGACATTAGTAAAAAGGCAATTCTAAATTTGCAATTTTGAATTGCTCATCTTTTTACCCCTGCACACCGCCATGCGGGTATCGATCCCGGCTCCCCTGGTGTAAACACTGTTTCCTCAAGCAGGACCACTTCCAGCCTTCTTTCGAGGAACGACACCAGGCCGCCGCCGCTCCATCTGGGCGGACCTCCAGCCCTTCCTCCTCCCTTGTTTTTTGCGGCAGTAACGGTGAAAAAACTCCCTCCCGGTTTTAGAACACTGTGTACTCCATCAATAACCTGCGTGAGCTCTCCGGTTCCTAAATGCTGAATAAAACCCCGCTCAATCACCAAGTTGAACTCGTCATGATCTATCCTGAATTTTCCCAGCCCCCGCGGAAAGGGGCCGCGGATCAGCGAAATATCCACCCCGGCTTGACCGGCCAGATATCGGCCTTCTTTTAAAGCCGTTCCGGAGACATCGATTCCGGTGCATTCATACCCCCGTTTAGCCAGATATATCAGTGTCTTCGCATTACCGCAGCCTATATCCAAAACCCGTCCACTGGAAATATCCATATATTCAAGAAGAGGAGGAATATTTTTATCATATTCACCAGGATCCCAGGGTACGTTTCCCCGCCTATAGTATTGATCCCAATAAGAACCTGCAGTCATATCTATAGTTTACAAATATTTTTATATTTTTTCTTGATTTTCTTGACATTTCTCTGGAACCCCACTATATTATTGGTGTCTTACTACACTACTACACTAAGGAGTTAAGAATGATTAACCTTGATTCGGTGTCCTTCAGTTATAAAGAAAATAAAAGGCTCTTTGATGAGCTCGATCTTTCTCTGAAGCCGGGCACTATTTACGGTCTTCTCGGCCGAAACGGAGCAGGAAAAACTACATTACTCAAGCTGATGTGCGGTCTCCTGTTTTCCCATTCCGGAAAAATAGATGTACTGGGGTATTCCCCGGAAAAACGGGACCCGGAAATGTTTGAAAAACTGTATTTTCTGCCCGAAGAATTTTCTACACCACAGGCGACAGTGGATCAGTACCGGTCCATGTTTTCGCCTCTGTACCCAAGATTCAGCGGGGAAGAATTTTCAAAGAGTCTGGGCGTCTTTGAAATTGACAGCGGAGAAAAGATGTCTGAAATGTCCTTCGGACAGAAAAAAAAAGTACTTTTAGCCTTTGCTTTAGCGGCAAATACCCCGTTTCTGCTTTTAGATGAACCGACAAATGCCCTGGACATCCCCTCGAAGGGTCAGTTCAGAAGACTTTTGGCCGGGATTTCCCGGGAAGATAAAGTCATTCTCGTTTCTACCCATCAAGTACGGGATATGGAGAATCTCATTGATCCAGTGGTGATCCTGGAAAACGGAAAAATCCTCTTCAATGAATTCATGGGAGCGGTGACAGAAAAATTGACTATGGAAGTTGGTCCGGATGAACCGGAAGGGGTTCTTTACAGCGAAAAAACTATGGGCGGGTACGCTTCCATCAGACCCCGAACTACAGGTCAGGAATCAAAGATAGATCTGGAACTGCTGTTTAACGGCGTAACTGTACAGCCGGATCATTTCAGCAGAATATTCGCAAAGGAGCAGATATAATGAATATTTCATTCAACAGATTATCCGTTTTCACGCGGAATGATATACTATCCCAGAAAAAAAGCATCATTGTCGGGAGCATAGCCATTTTTGGCGGTGTCCTGGTCACTTTTATCCTCTCAGCACTTGGCGGCGGAGGAGCATCATATCATGCCGCAATGTACCGGAATGTGCTTCTGATCGGCGGATACATAATCGCCAGCATGGCTTTTGCGGATATCCATAAAAAACCTCAGGGGCTTCACTACTTGACGCTGCCGGGATCAACCGGGGAACGGCTATTGTCCCGTCTCTTCCTAGTTTCCATTGCCTGGCCTCTGTTGCTCACAATTCTATACAGTGTAACGACCATAGCAGGCACCCTTATTGCAGAACCAATCTTCGGAAATTCGCCGGGGGTATTCATTCCGGGGACAGCAATACGTAATTCGGGAGTGCTTCTTCTTACTGATTCACCCCGCCTAGACGGTATCGCCATGACTGCCGGAGACTTTTGGGGAACGTTAGGTGTCCTTGTTTCTGTCCAGGCCGTATTCCTTTTCGGATCTATCTATTTTAAAAAGGCTGCCTTCCTAAAAGTGGCGGTAAGCAGTTTTGTCATCATGGTACTGTTGGGCGTATTTTTAGCATTATTTGCACGGTTTGTGTTCTACGGAGATATTTATGAGATGGGAAAGCTAATTAACAGTATGAATACCAATCCCGAAACATTCATAAGGACTTTCACAGAGAAAGATTTCACCGCATTCAAGCATCTTCTCGATGTTTTTAGTGTTATCTGGGACTTTATGTTCTATCTGGTAACCCCCCTGTTCTTCTGGGTGCTGTCTTTTATCAGGCTTCGGGAGACGGAGGTGTAATAATGGAATTTGAAAGCTCCCACTCCATATACCAGCAGGTAGCTGATCATGTAGTAGAAAAAATACTTAGGGAGGTATGGAAAGAGGAAGAGCGGATCCCAAGCGTGAGGGAATTAGCCGTTGAATTGGAAGTGAATCCCAATACGGTAAATAAAGCCTACGCACAGCTTCAGGATCAGGATCTTATCTATATACAGCGGGGTATCGGTTATTTTGTCTCACCTAATGCGGTATCGTCTGCCCGGCAGATTAAGCGGAAGGAATTCGTAAAGAACGATCTTCCCTCGCTGTTTAAAACAATGGATCTCCTTGGGATCACCATGGAAGAGCTGAAAGAATTGAAATCTCAAAATAGTTAAAAGGAAGGGAAAAATGAAAAAATATACTAATAAAATTTTAGTGATTGCCGGTGCTGTGATAACGGCAGGAGGAGTTATTTTTATTATACTTGCGAAAACAGCATTACCGTTTTAGCCGTAAGCATAAAAGCCGCCCCTGACAAAATACCGGGCGGCTTTTTTTTTAAGCTAGGCAAACTCAACAGGTTTTCCTGTTTCAGCACTCTCATAAAGCGCCCGTATTATCTTCAGCCCTTCTATGGCCTGTTCCGCCGTGCAAGCCAAATCTTCTTCTCCCCGCATGACCCGGCAGAAATGATCGATGTTATGCTTCGGAACATCAGCATCTCCTCCCCAAACACTGCCGTCCATGGTCACTCCATTCATGCTTAGAATGACTTCGTTTTCATTAGCCTTTGAAACCATAATCCCGCCGTTTTCAGCATACAGGGCTGTAGCAAGATTGTTTCCTTCAGGGCAGTTCAGATACCAGCTTGCTTCAAGAACTAACGAAGAACCGTCGGCAAACTGGATATATCCGACCGCGGCATCTTCCACTGTGTATTTTCTTCCGGATTGAGCGGCAAGCTTTTCACCCTGACCTTTAAAAACATTTCCAGTCACCCGTTTTACCTTCGGAAATCCCATCAAGTAAAGGGCAAGGTCCAGCCGGTGCACACCGATATCTATCAAGGGGCCTCCACCGGATTTTTCCATAAGAACAAACCAGTCGGATGCCCCCCAGGGAATTCCCCGTCTGCGGGTCCATTCTGTTTTACCGTAGAGGAATTTCCCCAAAGAACCGCTGTCAACGATTTTCTTTAAGCGGGGGATATTCCCGACGAACCGTTGATTAAAATTAGCCATCAAGATTCTGCCGGTCTTATCCCTTGCTTCTCTTATCCTTTCCGCCTCTTCGATTGTAGGTGCAATCGGTTTTTCCAAGCAGACATGCTTACCCGCTTCCAATGCTTTAACCGCAAATCGTTCATGCAGAAAATTCGGCACGGCAATTATAACACCGTCCACGTCGGAAGATTCAAACAGTGCATCCGCATCCGTATACGATTCCGCAATACCGTACTCTTCCGATACTTTGCGAAGCAAGTCCCTATTTGTATCCGCAATAGCAGTTACTTCCGCATTCTCAACTTCCGCTACCCTTTTTATATGGTAGAGGTATCCCCAACCAAGGCCTACAATACCGATCTTTAAAGGCTTTTTGCTCATCTTAATGACTCCTTTATTACCTTTTTTCGGCATTTATATTGAAGGCGGAAAGGATTGTCAATCAGGTTACATCAATATTTTCTGTATTCTGCTCTTGTTCCTGCTTTTCTTTATCCTCACTTCTATTCTTCCGTGCTTGGTTCGTTCCACTTTCAATCTGTAATGTTTCGTGACCAATCATCTTTTTTCCGTTTCCCTCAACCTGAAAAAAGGAAATACTTTCCTGAAGCTGTTCCGCCTGGCTCGATAGTTCTTCCGCCATACTGGACATCTCCTCAGCCTGAGATGCATTCTGCTGTATTACCTGATCAAGCTGATTAATGGCCTTACTGATCTGCTGACTTCCGGAACTCTGCTCGGAACTAGCCGCGTTTATTTCCTGTACTAACTCGGATGTGCGCTCAATGTTCGGTACAAGTTTTTCGAGCAGCCCGCCTGCATCCTCCGCAATGCCGACGCTGTTAGAAGAAAGCTCTCCTATCTCACCGGCAGCTACCTGGCTCCGTTCGGCAAGCTTTCGAACTTCAGAAGCTACAACGGCAAAGCCTTTGCCCTGTTCGCCGGCCCTGGCAGCTTCTATTGCTGCATTCAGTGCAAGCAGATTCGTGTTACGGGCTATTTCATCAATAATAGTTATTTTTTCAGCAATCTGCTGCATAGCGGTAACGGTTTCCCGAACTGCTTCACCGCCCTTTCTGGCATCTTCCGCCGCCCGGACAGCTATGGATTCCGTCTCTTGAGCATTATCTGAGTTCCGCTGGATGGTGCTGTCCATCTCTTCCATAGATGATGATACTTCCTCCGCGTTTGCAGCTTGTTCTGTTGCCCCCTGGGACATCTGCTCCGCGCTTGCGGACATCTGCTGACTTCCTGAGGAAACATTACCTCCCGCAGCTGAAATTTCTCCGACAACCCCTTTGAGTTTATCCGCCATACCCGTTAAAGAGTCGGCTAACATACCGATTTCATCTTTTTGATCCAGATCTATGTATGTAGTTAGATCACCTTCCGCTACTGTTTGAGCAAAGGTGACTCCCTTCAGCATGGGCCGGGCAATACTCAAAGCGATGAAAAATGCTATCAAAGCTACTAATACGGCTATAACAATGGCCACTATTACAATAGTAGTTATCAGTGTCTGTATGGGCGCCTGAACCTCACCCTGATCGATTTCTGAAATAACGGCCCACTGGGTATCGTATACCTGTAGCGGTGTAAACGCCGAGAGTACCGTAGAACCCAGATAATCAGTAATTATTCCCGATCCTGTCTCTCCCGCCAGGGCTGCCCGGGATGCCTCTGTGTCGACATCACCATTGACAGGATCGGCAAAGGATGCTGAAACGGTGTGGGTTTCCGGTGCCAGATACGAATCCGAACGCATCAATTTATTTGGTCCTACAAGGTACGTTTCTCCGGTTTCTCCCATACCTGTACGCTCCTGCATTATCCTGTTGATTCTCTCTATGGGCATCTGTAGTGCTACGATCAGTTCTACCTTTCCATTATGGATTACCGGTTCCGCAATAAAAGAAGCGGGTTCTCCGCCCGAAGGCGCATAAGGTTCGAAATCTCCAAATCCAAGATCCTTTGACTCGACAGCTTCTCGAACGGCATCTCCAAGACTCGAATCGGAATAATCTCCTGTAAGGATATTAGTATTGTAATCAGACTCCCTGGTAACGGTGTAAAAGATATGTCCCGTTTCATTAATCAGAAAGAGATCATAATAACCGTATTCTTCGATAAAATTTGTATAGTAATCGTCTGTTTCACCCTCTAACTCAGGTACAATTACTTCCTGAAGGTTTTCCTTTGTAACAATGGCCCACGTATTACCTTCTACGACAATGGGCTCATAAGACGCCATTACCAATGTTCCGGAGGTATCGAGGAAAACGTTTGTGTCCTCTTCTCCATTAATTGCCAGTCTCAAATATTCCGGGGCGATCTCTGTTGCATCATAACCAAAAACCAAATCGTCACCCATGGTCGTTATGTCGCTTCTTAAGAAGATCCTGCTCCCGACTTTCTGAGCAAGATACGACTCTCCGCTTTCACCTAAACCATCTCGATTGCCGACAATATTCTGCAGGGCTGTGTGGACTTCACCTCCCCGTGTAAAATTACTCCCAATGATGTTTTTTCCTATTAGATAATTTTCCACGGCATCCGCTTGATTAGAGCGTACAGATTTCAACTGTTTGAGTGCTACAGACTGCAGAGATTCAACCGTGTTGGTAAGAACTTGAAGATCAACACTCCTGTCTTCAAAATAATTAGTTACTTGGTTTTTCTTTATATCTCTAACCGCGCGAAGCTGGTCCATAGATTCTACCCTCAAAGCATTACTGGCCAATAAGGCAGACCAAATACCAACCACCGCAAGAGGAACTAAACCAACCAACATAAACAAGCTGATTAATTTAGGTTTTAGCTTAACATTCTTCAACCGAAGCATATCATTCTCCTTCCAGGAATTATTTATTTTTTTCAATAAAAACATCCTGGTCTCTTAAATAAAAAATTAATTGTTCATCTAACCATAGCCTATTACTCTTAAGACTATAATGCAAATTTTATAGATGATTTATTGTGAATTATAAACGGGTAAATGAATGAATAGGTCGAGGGCGTATAACGCCTTATGTAATTGCTGCTATGGAATGCGGTACAGAATCTCGTATAAATGAGAATTCCTTATATAGTTGACACGATTATGCGGTTCCGTTAATTTTGGCTGGATGTTTGTTTACGCCGGTATAGACGAGTCCGGCTACGGGCCGATATTCGGACCTCTGGTAATCGCTAGAACAGTATTCACCATGGACACATCCCTGCACCCTGAGGATTTATCCGATTCTCTCTGGGGATGCCTGACCAAAGCGGTCTGCAGAAGAGTATCTGATAATAAAGAGCTTATAGCCGTAAATGATTCAAAGCTCCTCTACAACGCAGCCATAGGTCTCCGTCATCTAGAACGGGGTGTGCTGCCGTTTCTGCGGACTATTCGGACTTATCCAAAAAATACCGGAGATCTGTTGAAAATGCTCGCATACGATACACATTCCCTGGGAAATGATTCTCCGTGGTATTTTGATGAGAAAAACGGACCTGCTATTCCTTTTGCGGCAAAGGAGGAAGAATTAGCAACCTTGGCGCATCTTTTAATGAAAACCGGGAAAACAGCAAAAATCCGACTGGATAATGTTTGCGGGGCTGTAGTGTTCGAAGACCGTTTTAATCAGCTTTTAGATACACACGGAAATAAATCCCGCTGTTCCTGGTCTTTTGTGGAAGGGCATTTACGATACATATGGGAAAATTACGGAGAATATCACCCCTTCGTTGTTATTGACCGACAGGGCGGCCGGAAATATTACGAAGAATTATTCTCAGCTATTTTTCCCGATACCATCTCCGGTATTGTTGCTCAGGAACAGGAATTCTCAAAATACAGAATTCTCGGCTGTGGACGCGAGATGGACATCGTTCTCAAGATTCAAAGTGAACAGTATCACTTTCCTGTAGCTCTTGCCTCTATGACGGCAAAATACATTCGGGAACTTTTAATGACAAGATTTCAGACATACTGGAAGAGATTAGCACCTGAGGTAAAGCCAACTTTGGGTTACTTTAAAGACGGCAAGCGTTTTCTTACGGAAATTGAACCTCTTATTACCAGTCTCAATATTAATCGTGATTTGCTCATTCGGAAAAGATAAAAGAACGAACATGGCAGGATTCGAACCTGCGACCTCTGCCTCCGGAGGGCAGCGCTCTATCCAGCTGAGCTACATGTCCATCGGACATTACAATAATCCCACCAATGCCACTTTGTCAACAGTTTGATACACACGTCGAGAAATTCTCATTTGCAGATTTAGAATTGCTGACACTTGTCACAGTTGTATGAATTCCATTTACTTTATCTTCCCATAATTCGCCTTATAATTTAGTATTTATTGAATGAAACTGAATAAAAAAAACAGCAGCTCCTTTGTACTGATTCTGATATTATCTTTAATGGTATGTACCCTTACTTGGTTTCTCATTGAACAGATATTTACTATGGCAGGATTGTCTTTTTCTCTGTCCGTTGGGCCTATAGGATTCGATATCAGTGTACTCGCAGTGTACATTCGGTTTAATCCCGGTACAGTTTTGGGCTTGCCGGCGGGATACTTTATATTTAAATCATTATAGGTAAAAAGATGAAACCAATATATCTTGCATCATCATCCCCAAGAAGAATAAAAATTCTTAAAGATTTAGATTTTAATATAATCCCCGTTCCTGTACCGATTGCTGAAAAAAAAATCCCGGGCGAGCCGGAAGAAACAGTCAGAACAAATGCAGCCGCAAAAATTAAAAAATCTCTTTCGGCATATCCTAATGAAAAAATACATTGGATTCTAGGCGCTGATACCGTAGTATTCCACGAAGGTACAATACTCGGAAAACCCAAAAACAGGGAAGAGGCAAAGCACATACTTTTCTCCCTCTCCGAAAAAAAACATACCGTAACCACGGGTATCGCATTATGCCGTCCCGATATAAACGAAATGGAGATCAGAACAGCAAATACTGATGTTTATTTTTCGCAATTGAAACAAGATGAGATCAACTGGTACCTCGATACTGGTGAGTGGGAAGATGCCGCGGGGGGATATAAAATACAAGCAAAAGGAGCCTTTCTTGTCCAAAAAATAGAAGGTTCTTATTCAAACGTCGTGGGCTTGCCAATCGAAACATTTTATGGCATGTTAAGGGAAATGTCGTACGGGTTCTAAATTCCGACGGCTCCCCTTTAAGGGAAAAATCTTCCGGTTAAAAACCGAGAATAAGCGAAGGACAACCGGTATAAAAACACTCAAACGATATACCGGACTGTGAAGGAGGACCAATTGGCAGTAGTAACAATGAAAAACCTGCTTGAATCAGGCGTCCATTTTGGACATCAGACAAAACGGTGGGATCCGAGGATGAAAAAATTCATCTTTGCCGAAAGAAACGGGATCCATATTATCGATTTACAGAAAACCATCTCCGCCATCAAAGAGGCATATGACTCTGTCCGAAAAGCAGTATTGGATGGAAAATCTGTTTTATTTATCGGAACAAAAAAACAAGCGCAGGGAGCAATAGAGCGTGAAGCAAAACGATGCGGAATGTTCTACGTCAATAATCGCTGGCTTGGAGGAATGCTTACCAACTTTGCAACCATAAAAAAATCTTTACTCCGTCTTAAAAAGCTGGAAAAGATGGAAGTAGACGGAACATTCGAAAGCTTAACAAAAAAAGAGATATCAAAACTTAATAAAGAGCGTCTTAAGTTAGAAAAAAACTTAGGCGGTATTAAGGAGATGAAAGAGCTTCCGGGGATCGTGTTTATTATCGATACACGAAAGGAAGCAATCGCGGTGGCTGAAGCCAAACGTATGAATATCCCAATCGTTTCTGTCGTAGACACGAACTGTAACCCTGAAGGGATAGACTACCCCATACCTGGCAATGATGATGCAATTCGTGCAATAAGCCTTTTTACCCAAATAATTTCCAACGCAGTCATCGAAGCGGACAATGAAATAGGACTTGAAGTCATTGAAAGTCTTCAGGAAGACGAAGAAACAGAAGAAGAAATAATCGATAAAGATGCTCAGGAAGAGAAAACTGAACAAACGGCTGATTTATCCGGCGAGGAAAAATCGGCAGGAGAGGATGAAGTAGAAAAGGCTCCTGTGGGTGCAAAAATAGAAAACAGCGAAGATGATAAGCAGGAAGAAAGTTACACCACAGAGGATTATTCCGATTATGATCCTTCTCAAGAATCCAAGCAGAAAACCACTGTTGAACCGGATGAAGAACCGGATGTTGTAAAAAATAATGTAATTGATGAAGACGAACTATACGAGGAGTAAATAATGGATATAAAAGCTGCTGATGTTAAAAAACTGCGTGAAAAAACAGGTGCCGGTATGATGGATTGTAAAAAAGCACTTCAGCAGGCCGGTGGAGATTTCACAAAAGCGGAAAAGATTTTAAAAGAACTAGGACTTGCAGCTGCTGCAAAACGGGCAGGAAGAGCTACTAACGAGGGACGCATTTTTTCCAAAATTTCTGAAGGTAAGGGAGTACTTGTCGAACTGTCCTGTGAAACCGATTTCGTTGCAAGAAATACTGACTTTATAAACTTAGGGAACAATTTAGCAGAGACCATTCTTCAGGAAGATCTAAAACCCGGAGATGTAAAGATAGAAAGCAAAATTAAAGATGCCGCAAGTCTAATCAAGGAAAACATCATTTTTAAAAACATGGATGCCATAACCGCAGACGCGGACGAGCTTCTCGTAGAATATATCCACGGCGAAGGGCGGATCGGTGTAATCGTTAAGATTAAAGTTTCCGATTCTACATTACTAGGCGAAGAAAAACTAAATCAGTTCGCCTTTGACTCAGCCTTACATATCGCTGCTTTTAATCCTCTTTTTCTTAACACCGAATCGGTAAACCGGGAGTATCTTCAAGATCAGGAAGAAACATTCCGTAAGCAGGCTGAGAAGCTCGGAAAACCTGAGAAGGTAATGGAAGGTATAATAAAGGGAAAAATGAAAAAGCATTTTTCAGAAATTTGTTTATATGAACAGCCCTTTGTTAAAGACGATAAGGTAAGTGTTTCAAAAAAAATGGATGAACTCGGTAAAGAATTAGGAGGCAAGGTACAAATCACCGGATTTCTTTACCGTGCAGTAGGACAAGAATAGACCAATTGGATAAGAAACAGGAGGATAAGAGTCATGCAAAATGTTAAAAAGTCTGCTGAAGATAGAATGAAAAAGGCAGTCAAAGCGTTGCACGAAGAATATAACACCATCAGGACTGGAAGGGCCTCTTCTGCCTTATTCGACAAGGTTAAAGTTGATTATTACGGAAATCCTACCCCCTTAAACCAGGTAGCAACTATTTCAGTCCCCGAAGCACGGCTGGTGGTCATTCAGCCGTGGGATAAAAGCATAGTAAATGACATTGAGAAAGCAATTCAAAAATCGGAACTTTCTGTTAATCCGATGAATGATGGAAAAGTCATTAGGATTAGTATCCCTCCCCTTACGGAAGAGCGGAGGAAAGAATATGTCAAGATGGCAAAAAATATGGCCGAACAAAGCCGGGTTTCGATAAGAAACATCCGGAGAGATGCGAACGATGAACTCAAAAACTCCCAAAAATCCGGAGATATCAGCGAAGATGAAGCAAAACGGGGTGAGGACGAAATCCAAAAGCTGACCGACACGTATATTGAAGAAATAAATAAGGTGCTGGAAGAGAAAGAAAAAGAGATCATGGAGGTCTAAATAACCATGATCAAAACCTTCCCGCGGCACCTGGGAATCATCATGGATGGTAACGGCCGCTGGGCAACCCGTCAAAAACTTCCCCGGAACCGCGGTCATCGGGAAGGTTTAAAAGCGGCAAAGAGAGTTACCCGGGCGGTTTCCAGTCTGAACATCCCATACCTTTCACTCTATACTTTTTCCACCGAGAACTGGAAAAGGGCAGAAGAAGAGGTGGGCTTTTTAATGAACTTAATTGTTCGGCATCTCGGTAAAGAATTTGATTTTTATCAGGAAAATAACATCAGAATCGTTCATTCCGGCGATATAGATGGACTGCCAAAACGGGTGGCTAAAGAAATAACAAATGTAATGAAAATGACCCGGAGTAACACGGGATTAACCTTGAATCTTGCCATAAATTATGGGGGAAGAGATGAAATTGTCAGGGCTGTCAATAAATTTCTGAAACATAACGGGTGCGAAAAAGAGATTACCGAAGATGACATTTCCGGACATATAGACCTCCCCGATTTTCCTCCCCCCGATCTCATTATCCGGACTGCTGGAGAAAAAAGACTCAGCAATTTCCTCTTATGGGAATCTCACTATTCAGAATATATTTTTATTGATCAACTCTTTCCCGATTTAGGCGAAGAAGATATCATTCATGCGCTGGAAGAATATTCCGCCCGGGTAAGAAAATATGGCGGATTAAAATGAATAACTTTTCCAAACGTACCATCGCTTTTGTTATATTTATCCCTTTGGTATTCGGTTCCTTACTTCTTGTTCCTGAACCAAATCATCTCTTGTTTTGTATAATTGCTATTATTGCCGGACTCATCGGGTCAGTTGAACTAAGTGCATTTTTTGAAAAAAGGGACATCGGATATCGCGCAGGTATATTGTTTGTCCCCATAATCGGGATTGTTTTTCCTATTACCACATTATTACTTGTAACCGGAGTAATATCCCGCTTTATTATGAATGCAGTAATAACCGGAACTGTCGCCTTTATTTTTGCTCTTCAAATTACGCGAAGAAGGGAGGAAAACTTTCCGCGCAGTTTAACCGGCATTGCCGCAACCCTCACCCTGCTGATTTATCCCGGTTACTTTCTTTCCCATATAATAAGGATGACAACATTACCCGAATCATCCATAGTTATAACAGTTTTTCTGATTTCTGTTTTCCTTAATGACACCGCGGCGTACACTGCGGGAAAACTGTTTGGAAAAAAATCAAAAAAACCAATACCGGTAAGTCCCAATAAAAGCCTTGTAGGTTTTATAATGGGTCTACTTTTTTCTATCATTGTTATTTTTACAGGGGCAGCTTTGTTTCCCGAAGCATTCCCCGGAGCACTATTTAAATCAATTATTTTAGGAACTATTTCCGGAGCTGCAGTTATTACCGGAGATTTGGTTGAATCCGCTATGAAAAGATCTGTTAAGATCAAGGATTCAGGGTATATTATACCCGGGCGGGGCGGTATTTTAGATTCAATAGATTCTCCCATATTTTCTGCGGTGTTTTTCTATTATTTATTTGTATTACTTTATCTCTTTTAAAACAAGGATAGGCCTTTTTTGAAACGTATTATAATACTTGGATGTACCGGAAGTATCGGACTAAGTACAATCAATGCCGTAAAACGGCTTAAAAACATAAAGGTAGTAGGCCTTCATGCCCACTTTTCAAAAAATAAATTATTAAAATTGGCTGCTGAATGCGGTGTTGAAAATTTATGTCTTTCCGGAATTGATGATTCTTTAAATGGTATCTCTTACAGCGGATCCGAAGGCTTAAAAAGATTTATCCGGGAAACAGATGCTGAAATAGCTGTAAACGGAATAGCAGGTTCCGCCGGACTTATCCCATCTGTGGAATGTCTTTTATCCGGAAAAGACCTTGCCTTAGCAAACAAGGAAACCATTGTGATGGCAGGAGACATAATCTTTACTTCTGCCTCAAAGACCGGGAGGAATATTATACCGGTTGATTCAGAACATTCGGCAATCTTTCAGATGTACCGGCGCTTCCAAAAAAATGAAATTGATTCACTTATCCTAACCGCTTCCGGCGGTGCCTTTAGAGAGATCCCTTTAGATACACTGAAAATAATGACGCCCGAGGAAGCATTGAAACATCCGACATGGAACATGGGCAAAAAAATAACAATTGATTCGGCCTCAATGGCAAACAAGGGATTGGAGATAATAGAAGCTTGCCGCTTGTTCTGTTTTCCGCCGGAAAAAGTTCAGGTCATTATTCATCCTCAAAGTACCATTCACTCCTTTATGAGAACTGTTGACGGAGTACTATATGCTCAGATGTCAAATCCCGACATGGAAATACCCATACAGAATGCCCTCACCTATCCCCATATTACCGGACCGAAAACTGCAAAATTTGACTTTACAAGGGGACCGTTATCATTTTTACCCGCGGATTTCATTCGATATCCTATGCTTAAACTGGCCTATAAAGCAGCTAAGGACTATGGGTTATCAATCGCTTATAACGCTGCTAACGAAATCGCGGCACATGCCTTTTTAGATAAAAAAATTATATTCACCCAGATACACGAAGTTGTTCAAAAAGCCATGGAAGATAGTTCATCCGGGAATATTTTATCTATCGACGATGTGCTTGCCCATGATGAAGAGATTCGATACAAAGCTGAAAAAATTGTATCTGAAATGGAGATACCAGCATGATGATAATAATAAATATTATATTGGGATTGATTGGACTCGGCATCGTAGTCTTAGTCCATGAATTAGGACATTTTATCACAGCAAAGGCATCAGGCATAGAAGTTGAAGCCTTTTCGATTGGCTGGGGAAAGGAACTTGTAGGTTTTACCCATGGGAATACCCGTTATAAAATATCTCTCATTCCCCTCGGCGGTTACTGTAAAATGAAAGGTGAACACGATCTTCAAGAATCCATAGAGGGGAAAAAAACAGAAATCACCGGAGAACCGGGGTCATTCTTCTATGCGCCTCCTTGGAAGCGGATACTCGTTTCTCTTTCCGGGCCCGGAATGAATATAATCTTTTCCATTATTGTTTTGTCCATCCTTTGGCTTGCAGGATTTTCCCTTCAAACGTTTGACAACAAAATAATATTAGCATCAAATTATCCGGCATTAACTGCGGAAACAGAAGAATATCCTGCTGATAAGGCAGGTCTGATGACAGGCGACAAGATAATAGCGGTGAATGGCAAAAATACAGACAACTTCCGGGAGCTTCAGGAATCGATAGCCTTGTCTGCCAAAGAAACCATAGAACTAACTATTTTACGGGAAGGAAAAAGCATTACCACTGCTATTACACCTAAGCTGGATAGAGAAACAGGTGCCGGCTACATCGGGATTTATCCTTTTGTAGAACCGGTAATATCAAACATCTCAAATGATTCTCCAGCCCAGTCCGCCGGACTAAAGGAAGGCGATATAATAATCGAAGCCGCCGGGAAAAGAATATCGAACTCCTTGGATTTATATCTTGCTGCTGAAAATAATCCCGACGGTTTTACAATCACCTATCGGAGAGACGGCGCCACTGGTCAAACAAGATTAATTCCTGAATCCGATGATGAGGGAACCACCGTGCTGGGAATAACTTTTCAGCAGAAAAATATTTCCGTCGGTCAATACGGTTTTTTTCGGAGTGTTGGAAAGGGATTTACAGAAACATTCAGAACATTAGGTATTATTTTGAAAAGTATTGGGCTTCTATTTAAGGGTGTCGATATCACTAATGCTGTTGCCGGTCCCATCAGAATTACTTATATGGTGGGTGAAGTGGCTTCCGAAGGTTTTCAGTTAGGTCTTGGGAGAGGATTAAGGGCTATGTTCAACTTCCTCAGTCTCTTAAGTGTATCACTGTTTTTTATGAATCTGCTCCCAATCCCGGCGTTGGACGGAGGACAAATAGTCTTATTTGGTTTTGAGTGGATTACCGGGAAACCTTTGAAACCTAAATTAGTGTACAGGTATCAGTATATCGGAGTAATATTAATTATTTTGCTTCTTGTGCTTGCCCTGTTTTCTGATGTATTTTTCTTGATAGGGAGATAATTTGTCATGGGTACTAAATTACATCTATTTGGTTTTATTCTGATTTCATTGTTTATTCTTAATCTTCCGATTATGGGTGAAAATATTACAGATAGAGAACGTATTATTGTCAATACCGGGCATCAGGGTGCCGTAAATGATATGGAATATGATATAGCATCCGGTTTTATATATACTTCTGGTAACGACGGAACTCTTCGTATTTGGGATCCGTCGAGTAAAAAGCTTATACACAGGATGCAGCTCTCTAATCTTCCCATTGTGGATATAACGGTTGATCCCACTTCCTCAAAAATTGCCGCAATCGAGAGTGATGAAGTAGATATATACCGGATGAGTGTTTGGAATTGGAAGACAGGAAAAAAATATTTTGACAAAACCTTAAACGGCATCCCTCTATTCTTTAAATTTTCCCCGGGAGGAAATTTTATAACATACGGACGAACTAATTGGGAAAGTTTAAAATTCGTTCAATCCGAAACAGGTAGAGAACTACCCTATCTAAATAAAGGGTTTGGTATCGTTTCATATGGCTTAACCGACAAAAGAGAAAACACTATAATGACTTATAGTCCGTCCACGGGAGCTTTATCCTTCTGGAATATAAAAACAGGTAAACAGACAAGCGAACTGAAAACCACCCCTAACTTATCTAATATCTCTCCCTTACCTCCGGTGGAACAACCTAAATACGCTGCTGCTTCCACTGAAGATCATCTGGTGATTATTAATCTATGGAACGGGATTATGGAATCAAGTGTTTATCTTCCCGATATTACCCATATAACAGTTAATAACGAGGAAAATGAAATTGGATGTATTTCCCTTATGGACGGCAAACCTGTATTTTCCAAGTGGGAATTTGATAAAAACTCATCAATTCTCAGCCGCCGATATACTCCCATAGAAGATATCCCTGAAGATGTTACCGGTATAAAATACATTAATGATATTTTATACGCAACAGGAGAATCCGGTGTGATTCTAAGATATAGCCTCTATACCGGCTCTCCCGTCACCTTTTCTGAAAACGAACTTATAAAAATAAATGATTTGGTATTTAAAGATAATCACCTAGTTTTTTCTACATCTGAAAAATTAACAACACTTACCTCCGATTTTTTCTCAGATAATACTCCAGCTAAACCGACTGCTTCGTTTATTAGTGAACAATATAGAGATATCCCCTTTCAGGGAGAAATTCTGCTGGAAAAGTATTTATACGAAAGCATTCTATTATGGTCTAAAAATTCAAATGAAGAAGGCATTTTCTACATTTTTAATCCATCTACTGGTTATATCGGAAGTTCCTATCACGATTTTTCTTCCTCACTCAGATCTTTGACGGTCTCTGATGAAACGATTACCGTCATAGATAAACAGGGAACATTAAGAATACTAGATGCGTATAATTATGAGACACTATTTACATACCGCGCACTCGGTATGCAAAAGGCTATTCATACAGAATCCGGAGACTTACTTTTAGGTAAAAGTGTAACAAGCCCTTTCGAGTCGTCTCTAATAAAAATAAATCCGAAAACAGGAGAGACGGTACCGATAGAGAATCCGGCTTTTCTTATTTTCGATATGGCCTCCCATGAAGAATCCGGTTATCTTTATACATTGAGTCTTGAACGGCGCGGAACTAGAGTTTTCACTTCCATCAATGCTCATTTTGGAGAAAATTTTGTTAAGCAGGAACCATTATATTCCGTGGAAGGGGAAAACATCGACTCTCAAATCGTATTTGATCCACAGGAAAATAAGCTATATACCACTGCAGGTTTTCGAGGTATTCTAAACATAACTGATAATCTTATATTAAAGCTCGAAAGCAACAACCGTCTTCCAAAAAAGATATATCTTCATGAAAATGGTATTTATGCGGTCAACACAGACGGAACCTTAAGCATGTGGGATAAGAAGTCGGGAACCCATCTTTTTGATCTATATGTTTTTCAAGATCACAGCTGGGTAGTGCTGACAAAAAATCAATATTATTATTCATCCATGCGGGGGCTTCCGCGTCAGATGCTGAATATATTTGACGGTATCATAGAGTACCGAGGAAACGAAAATAGATTTAACTTCATGAAATCCTATAAAAGCGGTTTTTAATTTCTTAAAATAATTCATTTAAAAGCCATGATTATTAGTTAGGCTGGATTTTCCTTAATCTTAGCAATTGCTTTTTTTACAGCCTCACGGACTTCTTCTTTTTTCTCTTCATCTACTGCCTTAGCGTAGAGTCTGCCTAGGAGATTTACCCGATACATAGGTTTAACCATATTCAATGCTAAGGCGGTAATATCTATAACCGCATCTTCATCTGCCAGAAGTTCATCTTCTCCGGCTTCGTTAAGCTTTCTATCCACTTCTTCTATCACTAAACGTTCTGATTCGTTTGAAAGCATATCAAAGTCGTACCGGTCTTGGAAACTCATAATACAATTACCTCCGTCAAACAATTATGTTTCTATACGCTATCGTCTTCCAGGTTCTGCAGTTAGCGATTCAAATTTTGTGTACTTAGGAATAAATGCTATTTTTACCGTTCCCACAGGACCATTACGCTGTTTTGCAATGATGAGCTCGGTTTCAATATTATTCGGCACTTGACTGTTATCTGATTCGGTACCTCTATCACGATGAAGAAACATAACAACATCCGCATCCTGCTCAATAGAACCGGATTCCCTGATATTAGCAAGATTTGGCCTTTTCCCTTCTGAATCCCTGGTTACCTGAGAGAGCGCTATGATGGGAATATTAAGTTCTCTAGCCAATGCTTTCAATGAACGGCTGATTTCCGCGACCTGTTCGTACCGGGGAAGAGCCTGATTTTCCGCTGTAACCAGAGTTATATAATCGATAAAAATAACTTTCACCCCAAGCTGGGACTTCATCCTCCGGGCATTAGCCCGGAGATCTAGTAGTTTCATACTGGGCGTATCAGTTATATAGAGAGGTGCTTCGTAAATTAGACCTGCGGCGTCAGTCAAGCCTTTAAAGTCCGCGGGACGTATCATACCTGCGCGAATTTTAGTGGAATCTATCCGAGCTTCACTGGAAACAAGACGCTGCATAAGCGCCAGACTGGACATTTCCAAAGTAAAAAAGCCTACCGGTATTTTTTTATGCAGTGCCATGTGGGAAGCCATCGATAAGGCCAATGCTGTTTTTCCCACAGAAGGTCTCGCCCCGATAACAATAAATTCGGAATCCTGGAATCCATTCAGGAGATTATCAAGTTCATGAAATCCGCTGGGGATACCTGTATAACTGTCTTTTGTCTTATAGAGCTGTTCTATCGCTTCTATGGTTACAGGAATAATCGTACTGGCTTTTTGGATCTCGATATCGTTTTGATTATCAGTAATTTCGAAAATTTTTCGTTCAGCTTCTTCTAAAATAATCCTTGCATCTTTACTATCGTCATAAGAATTAGCAGTCAAATCGCTTGCTGTCCGTATCAATCTTCTCCGTAAGCTGCATTCCCATACTATTTTCGCGTAGTATTCGATGTTCGCACTGGTAGGAACAACATTTGTCAGAGAAGAAACGTACGCCGCACCTCCGCAAATCTCAAGGTCACCTTGAAATTTGAGTTCATCGGTAAGCGTTATAAGATCTATCGCTTCTCCCTTATTATCTAATGAGAGAAAAGATCCAAATATTTTCTGATGGGCCTGACGGTAAAAATCTTCCGGCCTTAGTATATGTATAATATCATTAAGGGCCTTTGGATTTAATAATATAGCACCTAATGTTGCTGTCTCGGCATCAACATTGTGCGGCGGTACACGATCGGGTAACCGTTTTTCCATAAAACGGGTATTTTCCATTCCCTAACCCTATTCGTTATTATTTTCTTCGGTTACCTCAATTTCTGAGGATTCCTCCTGAGTCGACGGTTCTTCTACCACTTCCTCTTTTAACTCTTCTTCTTGGGAAGGTTCAGCAGGTGCTTCTTCCTTTTTCTCTTCCTGTCCTGCAGGACTGACTTTAACTTTTAACTCGGCTACATTTCCTTCGTATAGATGAATAGTTACCGTATAATTACCGACATTCTTTATTGTGTTATCCGGAATATCAATGCGTTTACGCTCCACGAAAACATCCCGTTTTTCCAATTCCTCTGCAATTACGGCACTGGTTACCGCTCCGAAAAGTTTCCCGTTTTCTCCGGCGGGCATCTTTATTTCAAGACCTTCTGATTCAAGTCTATCTTTAAGGCTCATTGCCTGCTTTCGCTTTTCCTCTTTCCGCTGCTCAATGGCTTTTTTCTTTCCTTCAAGAATAGCAAGATTCTGCTTGTTATAAAACATAACCAAGTCCCGGGGGATTAAAAAATTTCTGGCGTAGCCGTCTTTTACTTCACAAATATCTCCCTCTTCTCCTAAAGTGGGGAGATCTTTTTTAAGAATAACTTTCATGTATGTTTAACTCCTTTGCTCCATTCTATATTTTATCCAAATCTCAGAAACACCGAGAAGCGGGATACCAACGATCACTGCAATATTAACTCCGGGGATTAAAATTAGTACAACCAATCCAAGAACAATAACAATTCTTAATCCCGTAGATATATTTTTCTTTATCATAAGATAACGTAAAATTCCGATCCCCTGTAGCGCAAAGAACAGGAGCAATATCAGTCCGGCATTCCAAAATGCATATTCAAGCGCTCCTAAATTCTGGATCTGTGAAAGCAGCACTAAAGTCCAGGCTCCTATTAGAGGCCACACAAATCTGTCTTCCACATGATATTGGGTAATATCAGGCGCGTTAACATCCTGCCCGTAATTTGAACGGGCTGAAAAAAGAACACCAATATACCAGTTTACCATCAAATACAATGTATAGACAAAAATATAGCTGCTGAAAAAGATATTCTTTGCATACGCGATTAGTTCTTCAGCGGGCGGTACTGAAGAGACTGCCTCAGCACCTTCTTCCATTGGCTGAACAGTTAAGACTTCCCTGAAAGTTTCGACCTGTAACCTCAATGCGTTATTCAGTACCTCGCTTTGAGCAAAATAGAGAACAATAGGTACACTTACAATCCCTATCAACACCGCCGCAAATATAAATCTGATTGTACGATCAAACTGATTCAATCGATAAGTGTTTATTATATACAGTCCCGCTAAAAGGGCTGCCGGGAGCAGAAGATCAAGGAGAAGCAAATTTCCCGTCAAATCCTCCCCTAAAGCTTGCTCTGCTTGGACAACATTTACTAAGGATATTGCCAGTAAAATAAACACGCCGGAAGAAAGCAGAGCCTTTTCGCCGTGCCGGATATAAAGTATCTGTATCGGAACCAAAAAGATGATTATTAGAAATCCAAGTTCATAAAGTATTACAGCCCCGATTGAGAATGCGGCAATTTCAAGCCATGTTTTTCTGCTTTCCGGATCTTTAAATAGATCACTGAATTTTTGGTTCACGTCCTAATTCGCTACGTAAGGAAGAAGTGCGAGAGCCCTTGCTCTTTTTATCTCCTTTGCCAACGCACGTTGATGTTTTGCACAGGTTCCCGTTATACGCCGCGGAAGGATCTTACCGCGGTCCGTTATAAACCTTCTTAAGGTTTCAGGCTCCTTATAATCGATTTTAAGGTTCTGAGTACAAAATTTACATACTTTTTTCCTAAAATATACTTTTCCCTTGCCGCGGTAGGAACCTCGATCACCTCGGTCACTGCGATCCCCTCTATCTCTACTGCTCTTTGAATCGTAATTTTTATTTTTATTATCCGACATAAAATCTCCTATGTTAAATTAGAATGGAATATCATCCTCAAATTGATCAGTTTCAGGCGCTTCCTCTCTTTGGGGAGGTTTGGAACCGGAATTATTTAACCCCTCATTACCGGCACCTCCGCCGCCTCTTCCGCCGAGAAGCTGGACATTATTCGCGAAAACCTCGACACGGCTCCGAGGTTGTCCGTCCTGCTCCCATTTATTCTGTCTAAGTTCGCCGTCAATGGCTACTTGTTTTCCCTTAACCAAATACTGACTGATTGCTTCTCCCATCCGGCCAATTATAACCACATTGAAGAAATTAGCTTCGTCGACCCATTGGTCACCTTGTTTGCGCCTTCTGTTTACCGCAAGTGAAAAAGTACAGATGGCAAGACCCGTGTTTGTATACTTCAGCTCCGCATCACGAGTCAAACGGCCAACCAATACTACGCGATTTATATCAGTCATTGTATTGTGCTTCCTTTCTTAAAAATTATGCATCCTTTTTAACAAGCATAAACTTGAGGACATCTTCTTTGTGTTTTAAAACTTCCTCCAGGGAATGTGCCTTTTCATTTTCCATTTCCACTTCAAAAAGATAGAAATGCCCCCGGTCTTTCTTTCTAACCGGATAGGCTAGAATTCGCTGTCCTATATCTCTTTCATTGATGACGGATGCGTCTAAATTATTGAGTTCTGTCTTAATTAATTCGACACCTCGTTTAAACGCGTCTTCTTCGGAATGAAAAATGCAAACTGCCTCGTATGATCGCATGTATCCTCCTTCTGGTCTTAATGACCCGCCCTAAAAAGACGGGTAAAGAGGCTGATTAAGTGTAGTAAAAAGTATCATAACTGTATAAGAATTGTCAATTGCAGCTATTCTAAATTTACAATTTTGAATAGCCTTTTTTACTAATGCAAAGCTTAAGGCTCTCAACACAGCGGATACTCTCAACAGCGGACTATTGACAAAACATCCGGTACTGTTCATATTCTATACAACAATATATTTTCTTCGAGGGAGGGAGTGATCCCGACCGGCGGTGAAAGCCCGCAATCTCCTTAAAGGGAGGTGACTTCGGTGTAATTCCGAGGCCGACAGTGCAAGTCTGGATGGGAGAAGAAAAGGATTTAGGGAGAAATAGGTATATACTACTTCTCTCCCCTGCCCATCCCCTCCCTCACAGGAGGCGGATACTATGAAGAAAATCATTTCAGTAATAATTACAGTAATTCTCTTTTTTGTCATCACGGGGTGTAATAAATCAGAGGAAGAAAGCAAAAAAGAACAAGACCAGTATACGGCAGCAGTTTTTATTCCAGGATTTATTGAAGGCAGCCCTACCTATGCTATGCTTGCGGAAGGAGTCCGGCAAGCCCAGGAAGAATCAGAAAATTTATCAGTCAAAATTGTAGAAGGCGGGTATGATCAGTCCACTTGGCCTGAACAGATAACAGCTCTAGCCGCTTCAAATCAATGGCGTTTGATAATAACAACTAACCCTTCCATGCCGGAAATATGTTCCAATGTTTCAGAGGAATTCCCGGACCAAAAATTCCTTATTATGGACGGGTACATCGATAACCATCCGGCAATGCACACTGTTTTCTTTAATCAGATAGAACAGGCCTTCCTTGTGGGGTATTTTGGCGGAATGGTAACTACCAGCAGTATGCCGAATGCTAATTCCCAAAAGCGAACAGGATTTCTAGCAGCTCAGGAATACCCGGTAATGAATCAAATGATGAAACCCGGCTACGAACTGGGTTTAAAACGTGTAGATCCTGAGATAGAAATGGATTTTCGTGTTCTCGGGAATTGGCATGACGCATCAAGAGCTGCGGAAATAGCTAAAGGAATGTTTAATGCTGGAAGCGATATAATTCTAACGGTTGCAGGAAGTGCGAATCAAGGGGTCATATCGGCAGCAAAGGAGCTTCAGAAATATGTTTTATGGTACGATACTTCCGGGTACGACCGGGCACCGGGAATTGTTGTTGGAT
Source organism: uncultured Spirochaetales bacterium (assembly GCA_964618265.1). GTDB lineage: Bacteria > Spirochaetota > Spirochaetia > CAYLLE01 > CAYLLE01 > CAYLLE01. The sequence goes on from CAZUAE010000002.1 coordinate 229,095, forward strand.
GTTCCCTCATCCATCTGGACAAAGCTGTATACGAACGTATTCTCCAAGCTGTCAGCGGGAAATTGGAATTCGGAAAAGCTGAGGTGCTTGGCGTAAGCGAAGGTTATGTAGGATTCGATACGCAGCATCCTGCTTATAAAGAACATGTTCCTGAAGATATCCGGGATTCCATGCACGAAATCTTGAATGAAATTAAATCAGGAAATATTAACCTTCCGCTTGTTCTTCCTTAGGAGAATAAAAAATCTTGAGAGAAATCCTGCTTAGGGCTGAAAAACTAGTTAAGGTGTATCCCTCTAATGGTATTAAAGCGGTTGACAATGTAGATCTAACACTACATTCAGGAGAAACTCATGCAGTAGTGGGTGAAAATGGCGCGGGCAAGTCTTCTTTAATGCATATCTTCTCAGGATATATAGTACCTGATTCAGGTATCGTCAAAAAACAATCCCGCCCCGTTGCTTTCGGAAATCCTCACAGGACCTTAAAAGAAGGGATCGGGATGGTGTACCAAAACTTACGTCTGATTGAAAATGCCTCTGTTTGGAAGAATATAATATTGGGTGCTGAATATAAAAAATGGGGCATATTCTTAGATACAAATAAGTGCTTTAGTGCTGTTGAAAATTTACTTGTCCGGCATAACATTCCACTAGATCCCGGCATCCCGGTACGGAAGATAACGAGCGGAAAGAAGGTATTAACTTCTTTAGCAGCAGTTTTGATGCATAATCCGGAAGTGGTAATCCTTGATGAACCAACCGCTTCTGCGACAGAAGAAGAAGCTGAGATCATATTCGATACAATAAAGCATCTTAATGAAAATGGAATGGGCATAATACTCATTAGTCATAAATTACGGGACATATTCCGTACTGCCCACACCGTATCGGTTATTAAAGAAGGAAAACTGTTAAAGAGTATTCCGGTAGCGAATACAACCATGGATGAACTATCTTACCTTATGATGGGAGAATCACCGTCAAAACCAGTAAAAAGAATGAAAAAACCGATTGGTGAAACCGTCTTTAGGCTGGAACATTGTTTTCTAAGGGAAAATGTACTCAAAGATATATCTTTTGCAGCAAAAATAGGAGAAATACTGGGAATTACCGGGATTCGGGAACATGGACTTGTATCCCTGGAACGCATCCTATCTGGAGAAGAACGTATATCGAGCGGAACTATTATTATAAACAATAAACAGATAAATAATTTTACCCCCAAAGAATTTCGGCGGAATGGAATTGCGTATGTTCCAACGGAACGTCTTCTAAAAGGTGCCAGTCTGGATTCATCGGTAGGTGAAAATCTGATCATTCTTAGAAGAAAGCAGCTTCAACGGGCAGGTTTTTTGAAAAGAAAGGAGATCGATGCATTCACAGCCCGGCTGCGTACAAACTATTCCATAAAGGGAAGAGATAAAGATAAATTACGACATCTCTCGGGCGGGAATATTCAAAAGGTAATTTTATCCAGGGAACTTAGTTTTTCGGGAAACCTAGTAATTTTCTCGGAACCCGGATGGGGGTTGGATATACAATCCAGAGCAACAATATTTGAAGAAATAAGAAGCATAGCGCAAAAGGGCACTGCAGTAATAATAATAACCCCGGATTTAGATGAAATAATGGAACTTGCGGACCGGACATTAGTTCTATACGAAGGTGAAATAATCAAAGAATTTATTCTCAGGGATGTGGAAGAAAATATACGTCATTCTATGGCACTCGCAATGATGGGAAAAAGGACAGATAATCAATGACAAAACAGAGGATATCCGAAAGCACTATCTCTCCCGTTCTATCCATTGGTGCTGCTTTGCTCATAACCGTTGTTATTATTTTATTAGCCAGCAAGTCTCCATTAGAAACGTTATCATCTTTTTTTCTTACCCCCTTTTCTTCATCGTATCAATTAGGCAATTTGCTGCAACGTTCAACAGGATTAATATTAACAGGCCTTGGCATGTGTATCGCCTTTCAGGGAGGAATGTTTAACCTTGGGGGAGAAGGACAAGTCTATTTTTCCGCGGTTGCAGCCGCCTTTTTCTTCAGAAACATCTCAGGGCTGCCGGGCATTGCGGGTATGATTTCAGGGTGTTTGTTCGCTATCTTCGTTGGTGCAGTTTTAGCGGGAATTTCCGGTTTCCTTAGGCATAAATGGAATGCCGATGAACTCATAACATCATTTCTTCTCTCCGGAAGCATAATACCCCTTGCCAATTTTTTTATACTAGGTCCGATGAAAGATAAGGAAAGCTATCTCATTGCCTCGGGGAAAATACCTGAATCCTATCATTTGCGCCAGATTCTTCCTCCCTCCCTTTTAGATATCAGTTTTTTTATCTCCATACTTTTATCCGTTTCCGTTTTTGTATTTATATACAAAACATTGCCTGGATACGAACTGAGGATGTTTGGTACTAATCGAAAATTTGCCGGCTACGGCGGTATCAGCAGTGCAAAATATTTCATCCTACCCATGGTACTAAGCGGGGCCTTTCACGGACTTGCCGGCAGTTTCTCGTTAATGGGAGGAAGAAATCATGCAGCTGTATCAGGTTTTACATTCGGTATGGGATGGAATGGTATCGCTGTAGCGCTGATAGGAAGGAATCACCCTCTCCTGGTAATTCCAGCTGCCCTTATCTTTAGTTTTTTAGAGAGTGGATCCCAGGCGGCTGTCATAAATACTGATTTTTCATTTAGGCTAGATGCCGTAATCCGGGGGATTATTTTTCTCTTTATAACGGCGTCTTTGAACTGGAACAGGAATAAACGATGATACTAAACAGTTTAGAAATCATGGCACCGCTTTTATTAGCGGCATTGGGCGGTCTCATATCATTTTCAGGAGGAATTCTTATCATAGGCCTTGAAGGACTCATGCTTCTTGGTGCCTTTACCGGTTATACCGCGGCGTTTCTATCTCAAAGTATTTTGACAGGGGTTATATTCGCTGCTGTATCATCTATGCTCCTGGCAGCGATTTTTTACTTTTTCACAATACCGTTGCAGGCTAACATCTATATAGCGGGACTTGCCATCAATCTGGGAATGATGGGTTTTATCCCAATTATGAGTGAGTTTTTTTTTAATACAAAAGGTGTAATCGATTTATCAGTACCTAATGCTTCTGCCCTTTTTTCACTCACTCCTTTTTTTTATGCCTCCCTCCTCATTTTATTGCTGATTTATGGTTTGCTATACAAAACGGTATTTGGTCTTAGAATATATGCCTGCGGTAATAATTCAGATGCGGCAACCGTAAGGGGAATATCAGTAAACGGATATAGATTCATTTCTATCCTTTTGACCGGAGTTTTCTGCGGCATAGCGGGGGCTTTTTTATCTCTCCGCCTTGGATCGTATGTACCGGATATAACGGCAGGAAGGGGATGGATAGCACTGGTTGCTATATTCCTGGGAAGAAAAAAACCATTAGGTGTGGCTGCCGCGTGCTTTTTCTTTGCGCTAACCGAAAGTTTTGCAGTACGCATGCAGGACTGGGTAGATGCCCCGGGTGTCGGTACACTAATTTGGGCTATTCCCTATGCAGTTACCCTTGCCGCGGTAGTCATCTATCGAATCATACAGGATAGAGTTAAGAGAAGCTAATAGAATTCATAGATCCGTTATTGAAAAGGTCACAAAAATTTGGAATAGTAAGGAGCCATGGAGATCAGTACAGAAACACATCTTAATAAACATCAGAAAGAAGCCGTTCTTACCATTCAGGGACCGTTGTCTATAATTGCCGGTGCAGGATCAGGGAAAACACGGGTTTTAACCCACCGAATCGCCCGCATGCTTTCCGAAGGCATACCCCAAAAGAATATTCTTGCATTGACTTTTACCAACAAGGCGGCAAGAGAAATGTCAGATCGGGTAAAAAAGCTTACCGGGGAAAAACTAAGGAACCTAACGGTTTCCACATTTCACTCTTTTGGGCTTTCTATTCTGAAAAAACATATCTCCGCGTTAGGTTACAGAGAAACATTTACTATATATGATGCTGTGGATCAGATTTCTTTGATCCGGGAAGTAGCCCGGGAAATGAAGATAGCACCCGGCACTTTAGATCTTCGGTATATAGCAGGACTTATCAGTAAAATCAAGACAACGCAGATTCAATGGGACGATACAAATGATGAATACCGGCCTATGTATGAAGAATATCAGGATCATCTTAAACTGTATAACGCTGTGGATTTCGATGACTTAATCATGCTTCCGATAAAGCTGCTACAGGGTATTCCCGATATACTTCACCAATATCAGGATCGCTTTCGCTATATTATGGTTGATGAATTTCAAGACACCTCCTCTGTTCAGTATGAATTTATGAAACTCCTGGCGGACGGATGGAGAAACATATGTGTTGTCGGTGATGATGACCAATCCATATACTCCTGGAGAGGAGCTCACTTCGGTAACTTGCTGCGTTTCGAATCCGATTATCCGGAATTACAAGAGATTAAACTTGAACAAAACTACCGTTCCACCGGTACCATTTTAGAAGCTGCAAATAGTATCATTGCCAACAACAGAAACAGAAAAGTTAAATCTCTCTGGACACCCGAATCGGGAGGCAGTACAATTCAGCTCTTCTATCCCGAAAATGAAACAGCGGAAGCAGAATTTATCGCTGATACCATTAAAGATCTCGCCATACGGGAACAGATCACTTATCATGAGATGAGTATTCTTATACGGACAAACAGCCTATCAAAACATATTGAGACGGCCCTTCTCAAGAACAACATTCCCTATCGAGTGTCCGGCGGGACAAGTTTTTTCCAGCGTAAAGAGATAAAAGACATTATCGGTTATCTTAAAGTAATGGCTAACCCGGATGATGATGTCAATCTTATGCGTGTTATAAATACCCCCAGGAGGGGTATCGGGAAAAAGACAATACAGCATATAAACGATCTGGCGGAAAAAGAAAAGATTAGTCTCTATTCTGCCATAACAGCTTCAATCAATGCACTTGATTCTCCTTTAGGAGATAAGGCAAAGCAGGATCTTACATCATTTTTGGAATTACTCCATACTTACCGGGGAAGATTGATATCGGGGAAACAAATGTCGGAAACCCTGGGAAAATTCGTAAACTTTTTGGATTATTGGGGTCACCTTGTTCAGGAACATCCTAAAGGTGACACCGCACGGTGGAAGTATAAGAATATCGAAGATTTTATCGGTATTTTAAAGACTTATGAAGAAAACCCGGAAATAATAAATCACAATCTTTACGATTTTCTTAATCTAATAACCATACAGAACAAAGATGAGGATGAAGGGGAAAAGGGAAAAGTAAACCTTATGACAATCCACTCCGCGAAAGGATTAGAACATGAAGCGGTCTTTCTGGCAGGAGCAGAAGAGAATATCATACCCCATGCAAGGGCGGTTGCAGACGGACCTGAAAATGTTGAAGAAGAGCGCCGGCTCTTTTACGTAGCTGTAACACGGGCAAAGAAACGGCTCTACATTACCTCATGCCGTAAACGCATGGTTATGCGGCAGATGGTGGAATGTCTTCCTTCACCCTTTCTCGAAGAAATACCGGATGAGCTGATAGAGTTTACCCAGGAACGTCCCTTAGAGGAAGGAGAAGCGGAAGATCTATTTAAAAAAATGAAAACATCCTTTGGAAGCGGGGCAGTATAGGTTATGGACAGCCGTTTAGAAAAGCAGCTTGCATTTATTGTGGAGATTGATAAATTAAAAAATATCTTACGCAGAACTTACCTTACCGACTCAAGCAGAAGGGAGAACAGTGCAGAGCATTCCTGGCACCTGGGAATCATGTCTTTCCTGCTTTCTGAATACAGTCCTGAAAACCTGAACATGGTAAAGGTAATGAAGATGGTGCTTATACACGATATCGTTGAGATTGATGCGGGAGATACATTTCTCTACGACGCAGAAGGCCAAAAAGACAAAGTAATCCGCGAAAATAAAGCGGCTGAACGAATTTTCGGAATTCTTCCTCAGGATTTGAGTAAAGAGATGATCAATTTGTGGGAGGAATACGAAAGGGGAGATACTCCAGAAGCATTATACGCTGCCGCACTCGACCGGCTCCAACCGCTTCTTCATAACTACATCACCGGAGGCATAACTTGGCGTAAAAATGCTGTTAGACGTTCGATGGTTATAGAAAAGAACAAACATACAGCAAAAGGTGCTCCGAAGTTATGGGAATATGCCCGTGTGATTATTGATAAAAGTGTGGAGAAAGGCTTCCTTCTGGACGGATAAAACACACAGACAGTATAGACAGTAGGTCCTTTATTTTAGTAGCCTTATATACAACAACTCAATTGTCCAGGAGATATAATGAAAATATGGCCAGGTAAAGCGTATCCATTAGGAGCCAATTATGACGGCTGGGGTACTAATTTTTCAATTTTTTCAGAAGCTGCGGAAAGGATCGAATTATGCCTTTTCGATGTCCATGGAAGAGAAACCCGTTTTCCCCTTCCCGAAGCCAGCGGTTTGGTTCGTCATGGATATATACCCAACGTAACACCCGGAACCCATTACGGATATCGTGTGTATGGTCCCTGGAATCCTCAGGAAGGACAACTGTGTAATCCGGCAAAATTGCTCCTCGATCCATACGCGAAAGCGGTGACCGGAACAATATCTTGGAATGATGCTGTCTTCCCGCATAAACAGAATAATACCGGGGAACTGGAAGAGACGGACAGCACTCCCTTTGTCCCTAAAGGTGTAATAACAAACACTTTTTTTGATTGGAGCGATGATTTTAATCCCTGTATTCCCTGGCACAAAACAGTGATATATGAGATCCATGTAAAGGGGTTTTCCGTAATTAATCCGGCAATTCCTTCGGAGTTACGGGGAACATACAGCGGATTAGCTCATCCGGAGGCTATTTCTTATTTTAAGAAGCTCGGGATAACCGCTTTGGAGCTTATGCCTGTGCACCAGTTTATACATGACGGCCACCTTTTAGAAAAGGGTCTCCGTAACTACTGGGGATATAACACGATAGGGTTTTTTGCTCCCCATAACGAATATTCCGGGCACGAAACCCCGGGAATGCAGGTTGCAGAGTTCAAGCAGATGGTAAAAACGCTTCATAAAGCCGGAATTGAGGTAATCCTTGATGTGGTATACAATCACACCGCTGAAGGGAATCATTTAGGTCCGGTATTAAGTTTTAAGGGAATAGACAATAAGGCTTATTACCGTCTGTCCCGGGAAAAACCCTCAAGATATGTCGATTATACCGGTACCGGTAACAGTCTGAATATGCGGCATCCCCATGTACTCCAGCTTGTCATGGATTCCTTAAGGTACTGGATCCAAGAAATGCATGTGGACGGATTCCGGTTTGATCTTGCCTCTACATTAGCCAGGGAACTCCACGATGTTGATAGACTTTCTTCGTTTTTCGAAATAATTCAGCAGGATCCGGTTATCAGTCAGGTAAAGCTGATAGCAGAACCCTGGGATATTGGAGAAGGAGGGTATCAGGTCGGCAATTTTCCTCCCGGATGGTCCGAATGGAACGGAAAATACCGTGACTGCATCAGAGATTTTTGGCGGGGGACAGATCAGACTCTCGGAGAATTCGCGTATCGTATAACGGGCAGTTCAGATTTATATGAAGATACTGAACGGAAACCTTATGCCAGTATCAACTTTATCACTGCTCATGACGGTTTTACCCTGCGTGATCTTGTTTCTTATAATGAAAAGCATAACGAGGAAAATGGTGAATCAAATCAGGACGGAGAAAGTTACAACCGGTCCTGGAATTGCGGGACCGAAGGACCTACAAAGGACAAAAAAATCCTGCAACTGCGCAAGAAACAGATGAGGAACTTTCTAACCACATTGCTTCTCTCCCAGGGAGTGCCCATGATCCTTCATGGCGATGAAACGGGAAGAACCCAAGGCGGAAACAACAACACCTATTGCCAGGACAATGAAATATCTTGGATGTCCTGGGATGACCCCGATTGGGAGCATTTTGATTTTACTTCCCGTTTAATATCTTTCCGCAAAGAGCATCCCATTTTTCAAAGGAGAAAATTTTTTCAGGGAAGACCGATCCACGGTTCAGATGTTGATGATATCGGATGGTTCACTCCGGAAGGTGAAGAAATGGAAGAAGAGAACTGGGGGGAAGGATTCGCGAAATCCATCGGCGTTTTCCTGAATGGTGAAATTCTTCCGGCTCCGGATGAACACGGGATACGAAAAACCGATGATACATTTTATCTCATCTTCAATGCTCATTCCGAGAGTATCGGTTTTGCAATGCCGCCGAAGGAGTGGAGCCGGAGATGGCAGGTTATCATAGACACTTCTATAGGATGGATTACTAAGGGAGACATCATAAAGGCAGAAGAAGTATTAGATGTAAAACCATTTACCGTGACAATTCTAAAGGAAATTGACTGAATATGGGAAATCCTATCATTGCCACATATCGAATCCAGATGAGAAGGGAATTCGATTTTGACTCAGCAGCCGGTATCGCTCCGTATCTTGAAAAGCTTGGAATCAGCCATGTTTATGCGTCACCTTACCTGCAAGCCGCTCCAGGCAGTACTCACGGTTACGATGTTGTAAACCATAAAAAAATAAACGAAGAACTTGGCGGGGAAAAGGGATTTGACTGGTTTTGCCGAATGCTCGGGAAACATAATATAGGTCAGATTCTTGATATCGTACCTAATCATATGGCAATTACGGGACCTGAAAACGAATGGTGGTGGGATGTGCTGGAAAACGGCCCCTCCAGTCAGTATGCGTCTTACTTTGATGTTGACTGGGATCTTCCCGCCGGCCACGGCGAAATGAAAATTCTCTTACCGATTCTCGGAAATCATTACGGAAGAATCCTCGAGGCCGGGGAATTGATTATGGAACGCCGGGAGGGAAGCTTCTTTATCCGATACTTCGATAATGTTTATCCCGTTGCGCCCCGGTCTCTTTCCGGTTTTCTATCCCGAGCGGGAAGAATTGCCGGTTCTCCTGACCTTGAGTTTATTTCCAGCGCATTGGAATTTCTTCCATTACCCACTACAGTGGACCGTTTTAGTACCAGACAACGGCATCGGGATAAGGAGGTCATTCGACGCCAGTTATCCCGGCTTTTTGAAGAGCAGCCTTCCGTAAGACGTGTTGCCGATGAAGAGCTCGCACTTCTTAATTCTGATTTTGACAGGCTTGATGCCATACTGGATATGCAGAATTACCGACTGGCTTATTGGCGGATAGCGAGAACCGATTTAGGTTACAGACGATTTTTTGATATAAACAGCTTAGCCGCTCTTCGAACTGAAGACGAAGATGTTTTCAGGGATATCCACAGCAGGATTTTCGAATGGCTGGAAACCGGGGTTTTAGACGGAGTACGAGTGGACCATCCCGACGGTTTACGTGATCCTGTAGATTATCTAAAGCGGTTGAGGGACCAAGTGCGGAATGCGTGGATTTTTGTTGAAAAAATTCTTGAACCCGGAGAAAGATTAAGGAGCTCCTGGCCGGTAGACGGTACTACCGGATACGACTTCCTGAATCTATCCGGAAATCTTTTCATAAAGCCGGAAGCGGAAACCGCTTTAACCTTGTTTTACAAGGAGTTTACAGAAGAAACCAGAAGCTACTCTCAGATCCTTAGAAATACAAAACAAAAAATTTTAGTCGAATTACTGGGAAGCGATATAAACCGTTTGACTGAATTAACAATCTCCATATGTGAAAAACATAGAAGATATAGGGATTATTCCCGGGGGGAACTCAAGGATGCTATAATCGAAATTATTGTAACCTTCTCTGTCTACCGTACCTATATTAGAGGCGATGAAGGGAAAGAGGAAGACGCAATCTCCAGGGAGGATAAAAGACACGTCACCGAAGCCGTTGAAGCGGCAAAAAATAATCGTAAAGATATTGACCCTGAACTTTTTGACTTCTTCAAGGCTATACTTTTATTACAGGTCAGGGGAGACCAGGAAAAAGAATTCCTCCTGCGGCTTCAGCAGATTACCGGTCCCGCCATGGCCAAAGGTGCGGAAGATACCGCTTTCTACATCTACAACCGCTTTACCCCATTAAATGAAGTGGGAGGAAATCCCGAACGTTTCGGAATTTCTCCGGAAGTGTTCCATGATGAAATGAGGTACCTTCAGAAAGAGTTTCCTTCCACGATGCTTTCCACCTCTACCCATGATACAAAACGTTCCGAAGATGTGCGTGCCAGACTTTACTGCATTTCGGAAATTCCGGATAAATGGCGCGAGTATATTATAAATATCTCTTCCATTGCAGAAAAATATAAAAAGCACGGCATGCCCGAAAGGAATACCGAATATCTCTTCTACCAGACTCTTGTAGGGGCTTGGCCCATCAGCCGGGAGCGCGTCCAGGAGTATATGATAAAATCTGTTAAAGAAGCGAAGGTATACAGCTCTTGGGTAAATCCGGATAATGAATATGAAGAAGCGCTTTTGAACTTTATTAGAGCGATTTACAAAGATGAGGAGATATGCAGGCAGATAGAAAAATTGACTGGACTTATTTCTCCGCCGGGTCTGATCAATTCTTTAGGACAAACCCTTCTTAAATTAACCTGCCCAGGTGTTCCGGATATTTACCAGGGGATGGAAATTCACGCCTTTACATTAGTAGATCCCGATAATCGCCGTTTGGTGGACTTTGAAAAAAGAGAAAAGCTCCTCGAAAAAATTGAATCCTGTGTAAATCCGGAAGAAATTCTGGAAAATCATATGGAAGGGCTGCCGAAACTTTACCTTATAAAAAAAGTTCTTGATTACAGAAGAAAAAATCATTCCTTATTCGGACCTGATTCCGCCTATAAACCCCTTACTATAGCCGGTAAAAATCAAAACGGGACGGTCTCATTTTTGAGAAGAAAGGGAAAGAGGATGTGTGTAACAGCAATTCCACGGTTTAACCTGCAGAATAATATTGGGGAAGATGATTCTTATATAGAACTGCCTGGAAAAAAGTGGTTCAATGTCTTTACAGAGGAAATTATTGGAGGCGGTAAAGTAAGCCTGACACATTTATACAAACAGTTTCCTGTAGCATTTTTATCAGGAAAGGATGAGTGAAGATGAAATCAAATCCGGTATCGGTATGGGCCCCCGGAAAGAAGGAAGTTGTTTTAGTTACTCCGGGGAAAAAATACACCTTATCCCGGGAAAAGAGCGGCTGGTGGACCGGTCCTTCCCTTAAACCTGACACTACTTACTCGTTTTTGCTGGATGGTGAAGGTCAGTATCCTGATCCCCGTTCCCTGAGACAGCCGGAAGGAGTACACGGCCCCTCTCAAAAACTTGACTTTAAGGCTTATAACTGGACGGACACCGGTTGGCAGCCTCCTCCCCTGTCTTCGGCAATAATTTACGAACTGCACACCGGTACATTTACACCAAAAGGCACATTCCAAGCTGCTGAAGATAAACTTCCGCATCTTAAGAAGTTGGGAATCAATTATATCGAATTGATGCCGGTAAACGGTTTTTCCGGAAACAGAGGATGGGGCTATGACGGGGTGAATTTATACGCCCCGCACGAAACATACGGCGGACCGGAAGGTCTAGCACATTTTGTGAATACATGCCATCAAAACGGTTTCGCCGTTATACTGGATGTTGTATATAATCATCTCGGGCCCGAAGGGAATTATCTCGAGAAATTCGGTCCATACTTTACCGATAAATACAGCACCAACTGGGGAAAGGCTGTCAACTTCGACGGCCCGGAGAGTGACGCAGTCAGGGCATTTTTTATCGAAAATGCCCTGCACTGGTTATCAAATTACCGCATAGATGCCCTGAGAATTGATGCGGTGCATGCCATCTACGATTTTTCTGCTCTTCACTTCCTGGAAGAACTTGCGGGGAAAGTTTCTCTTCTGAATAAAACCAGCGGCCGGTTGCATTATTTAATAGCAGAAAGTGATCTGAACGATCCCCGGATTATAAATTCTCCATCTTCCGGCGGGTACGGCTTGGATGCCCAATGGAGTGATGATTTTCACCATGCCCTCCATGCTTTACTAACGGGAGAGCAAGACGGATACTATTCCGATTTTGGTCGATATGAAGAATTGGCCAAAGTTTTTAATAACCCCTTTGTCTATTCCGGTAATTACTCTAATCACAGAAAACGGCGGCACGGTAGAGATCCGGGTGCACTAAATGGAGAAAAGTTCCTTGCATATATTCAGAATCATGATCAAATCGGCAACCGTGCCCGGGGGGACCGAATCTCCCATATTACCGGAAGCGGATCCGCAAAAATTGCAGCGGCCCTGGTTTTATTATCACCCTATATACCAATGATTTTTCAAGGTGAAGAATGGGGAGCCTCATCACCTTTCTGCTATTTCACCGACCACGGAGATCCGGAACTCGGAACAGCGGTAAGCAAAGGCCGCAGAGGCGAGTTTGCCTCCTTCGGGTGGGACCCGGAAGATATACCGGATCCTCAATCGGAAAAAACCTTTAACGCTTCCAAACTCTGCTGGGAAGAGATAGCTAATGAGCCGCATTCCTCAATATTCGAATGGTACGGTGCACTAATTGATTTTAGGAACAAACATCCGGAACTTCTGGACATGGACCGGAATAAACCAGCGGTAAAATACAATGAATCTGCCGGATGGTTCTTTCTTATCCGTAAAACCGCCGGGTGTCTCTGTAACTTTTTTGATAAAAGTATTACAGTCCCGAAAGACAAGATAGGACACTTTACTCCTGCGAAATGGAGCTCTCCGGATGGTTTTATTACCGAAAAGGGAGATTTAATGATGCCGCCAAAATCGGTTTGTCTTCTTGTGAGAAAAACAGGATAATATGATAGAAATACATTTAGATAAAGGCAAAATTGAACTCGGTTCTTTCTCTTCCGATGCCACCTTAGGAGATCTCGTACAAAAGGTTGAGGAAGCAAGAAACTCCGGACAATTGGGGATAGACTGCTCAGGCTGCGGTAAATGCTGCTACGATCCCATACCCATTCTGGGGATGGATCTCCCCTCCTTCGGTCTGCCCAACTGCAAAGTACCCGGAGTCCCGCTTCCGGAAATCCGCCGGCGGGAGATAACCGGTCTTATGCGGGATCATAAATTGAACAGAGACACCGCGTCTCTGCTGTACGAGTATAACAACGGAGATCCGATTACTCCTTTACGCAAAGAAAACGGCAGCTGCATCTTTCTTTCCGATAACCTATGCAATATATACTCACAGAGACCCTTTGCTTGCCGTTTTTATAATTGTGCGATGGGAGAAACACTTCAATGCTTATACGAAAACATAATCCGCCAAGGCATCTGGCATTCTTACATCAGCTTAGGCATTATCAGCAAAAATGATATACCCGAAAATCCATTTCTAAAATTTTCGCCTGAATTAATTCCTGTCAGATTTTTTCAATTCAATTTCGAAGATGCTCTGGGTTCGCTGTTTTCATACTTTTAATTGTAAATATAGTAATTTAATTATTATTTTAAAAGCTGCATGAGATGGAACCTGTTCTTTGCACCACTTTTTTCGTAAATATGGTGTACATGAGTTTTAACGGTTGCTAAAGAAATATACAGCTGTTCCGCTATATCCTGGTAACTCAATCCTCTAACAATAAGTTTGATTATCTCCATCTCCCGGTCCGTGAAATTGAATCTATTTTCTACGGCTTCAAATTCAGGATTCTGAGTCAAGGACATGATATAACCTAAATCCTGTTCGACTTTATTCCGTAAGAAGGAAAAAGAAATTACACATTCAAATTCTTTGCCTTCTTTACAAACGCAAATGGAGCGGAAACTGCGACTTCCCTTAGCGTATTCTTTGAGATTGATTTCCGGAATCTTCATCCCGTTTATCTTTAGAAAAAGAGAATCTAAGGTTAGGCTTTCCATTTCTTTTGGATGATATCCAAAGGTATTCACTGTCTTTGAATTCACTGCAATGATCCGCCCGGAAAAATCTGTTACCAAAATGGGGGTCTGAATTCCTGCAATAAGATCTTTTGCCAGACGTCTCGGTTTTATAATTTCTAAATTGTATCTTCTAAGAAGAACAACGAGTATAATAGAAAAAATTGCAAGATATACTGTAATAGTTATGTCAGCCGTCATACCGGGAATTCGAAATAATTGATTTTCCATTAGTAACAGCAATGGGATTATTACGGCAGACAACACACACACCACCGCAACTTCCCAAATACCTGCTCTTTTTTTTCTGAACAAGTTTACCGCTAATACGAGAGAAATGATAAAGAAAATAATGCTGAAACCATGGTAGATAATACGCAGAGGTGATGGAACCGTATACCAAGGCAACCACGGGAACGGGGTAAAAAGGGCTTCATCTATTCGTCTAACCTCTTCCATTGCAGCAAAGATAAGACCGGAATCATTAGGAGAAACGGCAATATCACGTACCACCATAAAACCTTCTTTTAAAGGGGAAACAACTTCTGCATTCATTTCCTCATGAAGATTACCCCGTTCCGATATCTTCCATCTGGAAACAACCGGCGCACCTTGGCTTCCAGTGTAGATCTTCATCGGTTCAAGCTGAGCTATATCGACACAGGAGGATCCATCATTACTACATCGAATCGCCTCACTCCGGCACTGATAATGTTTCCATTTCCCCGAAGCATCATCATGAAGAAGCAGTCCTCCCACAGGATCAACGGTTCCACAAATGCTGTCCTCCGATTCAGCACCATACACCCTTCCTACAGGAGGTCCCTTTCTTGCATATCCCTTTCCTAACGCAATAATCCCGCTCCCGTCGGTAAGAATATAGGTCCTATTTCCTCCGGGCTGGAAAACTATGCCGTGTAATCTCTTAAAACCCGGTAAAGGTGTAATGTTCCAGGTTCTTCCGCGGTCCCAAGACTCTAACAAGCAGCTTTTTTCAAACTCAATAGCAACGGCGTGTTCCGGATTGTTCGGATCGAACTTAACAGATTGTACAGAAAGAAAGGTATCCTCATCGTATTGACTGTTTATAACTGTTCCAGTTTCCCAAGTTTTACCGCTGTTAGTTGAATAATATAAACCTCCATCATAGCCGACGAGAAGACTATCCTCTTCTTGAGGATTTATATCGATGCTCCTGAATACACATTCACATTTATTTTCACTTGTGAGTAGTTGTTCCCAGGAATCCCCCCCGTCTGAAGAAAAGAAAATACCGTTAGAAGCAGCGGCGAAAACCTTTTCAGCATTAGCAGGAGAAACGGCAATCTCCAGAACCGCCGTATCTCTGAACTGCTCAGACGGCAGATATTGCCAATTTCTACCGCCGTCTTCGGATTTAATAATAAATCCATCATAAAATACAGGCTCATGTTTTGTCTTACAAAGTATATTAGCCGTGGACGCATATACTACATCTGGATTGGAAGGAGCAGCTGTGATATCGGTTATCTCTAGAGGACCATGCTGAAACTCCGGAGACGCTTCGGGAAAGACAGGAGAATTCCACGTTTCACCCAAATCTTCAGAGATTAAAAAACCGTTAAATGGTACACCGGCAGTTATTATCCGGTTATCTTCCGGAATCTTAGCTACGGCACTGAATCTATTACTCTCAGCTTTTTCTTCTGGTATTCCTATGGGTTCCCAGCTCTCTAAACTGATCGAAGACATCCATATTCCGCATTCACCGCAACCGATAAATTTATCATCAATAAAAAGACCATCCCAAATACTTGCTGTGGAAGGCCTGCTTTTTATAATACTGAAAGTCTTCCCGCCGTCATTACTTCGAAAAAAACCGCTCCCCGCAGTAATAACCGTTAGTACTTCAGGATCTTTTTTATCGGTATGAATTGTAATGGGATCGGTCAGATTGTGCCTTTCCGGTAACCAGCCTTGTGGTGTACCGCCGGCTACTATATTCCATGATTCGCCGCTATCGTTACTCCGGAGTATACATTTGGGAGAAGCTCCATATACTACTTTTGGATTAGCCTTGGAAAAACTCAGAGTGTGTACTATTTCAAAAACCGTGTGTTCCCCTTTAAAAGAAAAAACTTGTCTCCATGACTCCCCGTTATCTTCACTTTTATAGATACCGAACGGGTTTTCCGCCCCTCCGGCTATCCGACGATCAAACTCTTCACCTCTTTCCGGATGAAGATTATCCCCGGCACCGGCAAGAAGCAGTTCCGGGTTATTCGGCTGAGAATCAACAGCAGTCACCGTGGTGACGTTCAAGCCGTTATCTTCATCAATTATTTTCCACGAATCCCCATTATTAACTGATTTTAATATACCCTTACCTAACCATTTCCCCGCTTCCCATCTTTCAACATCATAGAATTCCTGATTCAAATCTCCTGCAGGTATAAAAACAGTCTCCTGATGCTCACCGGCAAAAAGAATGGAGTGGGGTTGTTCAAATCCCTCCCCGCGCCAGAGTTCTTCCCAGTCTTTTCCGCCATTTTGCGAACGGTATACAACTCCCCTACTCCATTCGGAATAGTTTTCCGGAATATCACCTTCGATATAGAAACCAACAACACCTAAGAGAATCGGAAAAAATAATAGTATAGACCACCACCCGAAATAGTCCATCTTCTTAGAGGTGAATCCGATAATGATGCTCAGTACTACAGCAGGTATAAGGTAAATCATGGGGAAAATGTGCGACTCGAAAAAACGGGCTTCTCCGTGGTAAAGAATATCAAGAAAAACAGTTAGCAGCCAAATACAGAGGAGTATTATAAAAAATAAAAAAACGTAACTAATTCGGTTTCGTAATTCAAGCCTTACCCCGGCGATGCCGGAGACGAGAAATGTCATGATGGTGAAAAGACAAAATGTCGCTAATAGTTGAAGCATTCAACTCACCCGATTTAGAGATATTATTAATTATCCTCTTGTGACCAAGAATAGTCTTTAACAATCTACTTGTCAATTGTAAAATTTATTTTGAAATTTCCGCGGAGTACCCAAAATCATACAAAAGATGTATGTAGAATTCTGTATTCATGCCTATAGTTTTAAGTAAATCCAATACTCTAAAGGAGATGAATTTATGAAGAAACCGATTATTTTCGGAACTGCTGTAATAACTTTAATAGTTATGCTTTTTTTACTCGCAGGATGCGGCTCGCCGGGAGGAGCTAGTCGAACCCAAGATGTTACAAATATGCTGGCCAGTGTAGGCGATCTGAGTTTGAACCTGCCTAAGACACTAAAATCTTCAGCAAGTTCCAAGGAGAACATTGATTACGAGAACCTGCCGGAGGTAAAGAGTCAGGCATATTTCTATCTTACCCTTCTGGTTGAAGGAATCGAAGGCCATATGGCCGGTATCAATTCCGATCTGGATTTGATGGAAACCGATATTATTCCCGGTTCAAATTTAGAACCCGGACAGATTTATTCTGAAACATTTGAAAACGGCGAAACCATTAAAATAAAGTACAATTTTACTACCACCACAGCCGGTACAGAGTATATGATTATTACCATGGCAACCTTTGATGCTTCCGGTACCGTAACGGGTGGTACATATATTGAAGTCACCGAAGCCGAAGATGAAACAATCAGCGGCCAGGGACAGTATATTATGGTCGGCGAAAGCGGGAATCACTACTCTAAACTTGTTTTCGATACAGCTACAGATATCCTTACAGCTTATTCAAACATGACAAGTGAAGCAGAAGGACTCGAATTGAGTACTATAAAGGTGACAAAAGATGCAGAAGATACCGAGAACGGTGTCTTTGTCTCTATGAAATGGAATACCGATTCTTGGGGTAATCATACTCAAATAGCCTGGGCAAACGACAGTTACGGCGGCGTCGTTTCTGAAGATATAATACCAGTAGGCGAAGACACTCAAAACGGTATGTATACTGAGTATTTTGCCCTTTCGGAAAATAAATCCAAGATCATTTACCGGCAGCGGGGAGATGAAGTACCCGACATACTTTGGGAATTAATCGATATGGCTCGGGAAGATGTTACGGGATTAAATGAAGAAGGGAAAAACGCTTATACCGCGGAATTAACTGAAGCCCCGCTTTTCTTGGCGATGGAGTATACTGCCGGCACCGACGGTTGGGAAATTTATGAATGGGATGAAGAGAACGAAGTCACAAAAGGAAACGCCCTCGCCTCCAACACCACAGGTGATCCTTTGACAGTGGATGAACTCTTCTGGTTTGAGGGTACTGAAGCATCAGCCCAAACTGGAGATGCTCTGTATAAATATGTATATTCTCCTGATGTATCTGATCCCTCTATAGCTGTTTTTGAGAAAGTATCCGAAGTTCCGCAAACTGTTCCAGGACTTGGAACCGAGACAAATTACTATATCCAAGAGATGTATCCTCTAAAATGGGTGCGAGGAACATTCGAAGCCTCCGGAGACACCATTATTCAAACCGAATCCTTAGGTGACATAGATGGAGACGGAACGGACGATTACCGTTACTGGCTGGATAACAATGACGATGGTGTATACGACATGCTGAATGAAGTCGAACTTATGGTATGGACATTCCCGGAAACCTATTACGACGAAGAAACCGAAACCATGGTAACCACCGAAAGCACACCTTGGTTTCTCGGTGATATTCCAGCTTACGGAACTATCGATCCAGAATACATCTGGCAAGATGCTTTTGACGCAGTTAATCAAAAACTCATTAGCATGGGACAGGAGGATCACATAATATCCACTATTGAAGTACCGGCGTTCCCGGTATTAGGAGAGGAATGGAAGGATGTTTCTGATGCTGATTTCACCGAAGCAGAATAATAGAAAAGATAACTCCTCTTAATGTTAACAGGGCCGCCTTTCAGGCGGCCCTGTTTTTTAACATTAACTAAAGAAATTGATTCCCCGTTATTCTACGCCGTAATAACTTTTCAATCTTTCGAGTATGTCATCCCGACC